>CAYTVF010000161.1:0-9869 GCA_964441345.1 uncultured Desulfopila sp.
CCCTACCCCCCCCCCGCAGGGGGAGGGGGATGTGTCCATAGAGCTGAATGGATACTTTATTTGTAGCTATACATTCTCGGTCAGCCTCCTAGGGAAAATCTCCAGGCACAGTACCACTCTTCCGGGTGACTGTCGGGTGGGCATCCGAGACATTCGGTGCGTATTCTTTTATCTATCGCCCTGGCAAAATATGAGTATTCAACAAGTCCGCCCGACTTACAAGGATAGTCTGCGAGCCCTTTACGTTTTCTCGCATCCTGCACCCGGCAGCGGTTCATCTGAAAGACAAAACTGGTGGGGGTCTCCTCGACGATCGACTGGGTGTTGATGCTTTCATAGACCCGAAAGCCGAGAGCCCTTTTCAGACCGGCGAGACCGGGGTTGTCGCCCATCATTAAAAAGTTGCGAATGGCGTTGGCCTCGACGGGTGAAAACTGCGCCCAGCAGGAATCGTTGCAGCGCTTGGCCTCGTTCATCCCCTCCATCCCTTCCAGGGCCTGAAACCAGATACCGTCATTGACCAGCCAGTTTTTTGCCATGCGCTCCTTCAAGGCTAGCAACGCCGCGGGCTCCATCGCCAGGAGAAATGACGGCACCCCGTCCACCATGGAAAAACCAAGCTGTTCGGCCAGGTGTTTCATCTGGATGGCAAAACTCTTCTCGACAACCTGGCTCAAAATCGGTAAGGCTTTTTCCATTCCCATCTGATGTTTGACTTCGGCAAACCAGAGGCCGTGATGGAGAATGAGGCGATGAAAGAGATCGACAACAAACCGTGCCGTTTCCCGGTGGTCCAGCTCGCCTGCGTTGTCCGGCTGTTCAGTCATTCTGCACTCCATAGGTTAAACTATTGTTATCCCGTCGGGGAAGAGGGTCAGCGGCACCAACCCCCGATCGGTGACCAGATGGGTGTTTTCTATGCCGACCACCCCCTTGCCCGGGAAGATCGTTTTCGGCTCAAGGGCGATGACCATCCCCGCTTCGAGTTTCAGCCGCTGACCTTTGGCAATAAAGGGAAATTCGTCGAGTTCCAGCCCCACGCCGTGGCCGGTAAAACGAATCCTTCTGTCCCCTACGCCCATGAAATTATCCCGGTACCCCTGCTTTTCGGCAAGAGCCACCATCAGGTCGTACAGATCGCCGGTGGCCACGCCCGGCTTGGCTTCACCCTTGATCCGCTCCTGGATGGCGAGCATCGCCTCGTGGGCCGCCTGGAGTTCGTCCGACACCCGCCCGATCGAGAAAATCCGCGCATGATCGGAGATATAGCCATCGAGGGCAAAGACGTAATCGACCAGCACCGGCTCGTTGACGCCGATTTTCCTGAAGCCGGCGCCCTGGCCGATCGCTCCGCTGACCCCCTGCCCGCCGGTGGGCGAGGCAAGATAACTCGGGACCGCCGCCCCATCGCCCGCCAGCAGATGGCCGTAAAAGAGTTCGCTGCCCCACAGGCGCATCCGGACGATGCCCTGATGGCCGAGGCCGCGGGCATAGCCCTCCAGCTCTCCGGCCAGAACCACCTCGGTCTTGCCGGCCACGAGCAGCTCCGGGACCCGGGCGGCGACCTTATCCGACAGCGCCGCGGCGGCTTTCAGCTTGCCGATCTCATACTCCGACTTCACCGCTCGGATGAGGCGGATCTCGTTGGAAACATCGACGATTTTCGTCTTGGCGAAAATCGCCTGGTACTGAAAATAGAGGTTGACCGGCAATACATCCAGTTCCATGCCCAAGACGAAAGGCGTCGGATAGCCGTAGCCGACAAGAATCTCCGGGATCTTTTTATAGCCGGGAATCGAGACGATTTCATCGAGCCCCGACTCTTCCCGGGCCCGTTCATACTCTTTGAAAATCATTAAAACCGGTTTGCCCGAGCCGGGCACATAGAGCCAGCCCTGCTGCGAAGTCCCGGAGAAATAATAAAGGTCGGTTTTTTGCACGATCAGCGCCCCGTCCATACCCCGGGCGATGATCGCCTGCTGCAAATTCGCTATCCTTTTCAGAAGTTCATGGCGCAGGACAATCTTGCTGGTTTCCATAATTCTCCCCTCGGCGTATCGGCTTTTCGTCTCAGTACTGATAGAAACCCTTCCCGGTCTTTCGTCCCAGCCAGCCTGCCTCGACATATTTGCGAAGCAGCGGACAGGGCCGATATTTGGAATCCTTGAACCCGTCGTACAGGGTCTCCATGATGGCGAGGCAGGTATCGAGGCCGATCAGATCGGCAAGGGCCAGCGGCCCCATCGGATGGTTCATGCCGAGTTTCATGACGGTATCGATATCTTCGGCCTTGCCGACGCTCTGATAGAGACAGAAAATCGCCTCATTGATCATCGGCATGAGAATTCTGTTGGCAATAAAGCCCGGATAATCGCCTGCTTCCGCGGGAACCTTGGCAAACTTCCTGCACAGCTCCCAGGTGATTGCAAACGTCTCCTCACTGGTGGCCAGCCCCCGGATGACCTCGACCAGCTTCATCACCGGCACCGGATTCATGAAATGCATGCCGATAACCTTTTCCGGCCGCTTGGTCTGGGCCGCAATCCGGCCGATGGGGATGGACGAGGTGTTGGTGGCAAGAATCGCATGGGGCGGGCAGAACGAATCCAGATCCTTAAAAATCTTGAATTTCAGGTCTTCCCGTTCGACTGCGGCTTCGACCACATAGTCTACCCCGGCCATATCGGCGAGGTTGGTGGTGGTCGAAATCCTGCCGAGAATGGCGTCGCGCTCGGCCGCGCTGATTTTTTCCTTTTCCACGCTCCGGGCAAGATTTTTGCCAATCACCGCCAGACCTTTTGCAACGAACTCCTCTTTGATATCGCTCATCAGGACTTCAAGTCCGCTGGCCGCCGCCACCTGGGCAATGCCGCCGCCCATCTGGCCGGCACCGATTACCCCGAATTTTCGAATTTCCATGGAATTTCTTCTGCTCCTTTTTCTCTTTTCTTTTTTATCGATTGATAACCAGCGCCACGGCCTCGCCACCGCCAAGGCACAGGGAGACGAGCCCGCGTTTCGCGTTTCGTCTTGCCATCTCATACAAAATCGTGGTGAGCAACCGCCCGCCGCTGGCCCCGATCGGGTGGCCGAGCGCCACGCTGCCGCCGTTGACATTGACCTTGGCCGGATCGAGGCCAAGGACCCTGTTGATCGCCACGGAGGTCCCGCTGAAAGCTTCATTGATCTCGAACAGATCGACATCGGCAAGGGACACTCCTTCTTTCTTCAACACCTTGGGGATCGCCAGGATCGGGGCCATGAGAACATACTGCAGCTCGATGCCGGCCGACGCCTGGGCGCCCACCTCGGCCATAATCGTGCAGCCAAGCTCTTCGGCTTTTTCCCGGCTCATCATGACCACGGCCGCCGCACCGTCGCTGATAATCGAGGCATTGCCGGCGGTGCCCACCCCGTCTTTCTTGAAGGCCGGGCGCATTTTTTGCAGACTTTCATAGCTCGTCTCGGCCGGACATTCATCGACGGCGAACATCTTTACTTCGCCCTTTTTTTGCGGAATGGCAACGGGGACTATCTCATCCGCAAAAACCCCTTCCCGGACACTCTTTACCGCCCGGCGATACGACTCTTCGGCGAATCTGTCCTGATCGACCCTATTGACCTGCCATTTCTCACAGATGAGTTCGTTGGACATGCCCATGTGAAAGTCGTTGACCACATCCCACAGCCCGTCGTGGACCATATGATCCTCGATCTTGCCCGGCCCCATCCGATGGCCCCATCTGGCCTTCTCCAGATAGTAGGGGGCCATGCTCATGTTTTCCATGCCGCCGGCGACCACCACCTCGGCATCGCCGCATTGGATGGCCTGGGCGGCGAGCATCGCCGCCTTGAGCGCCGAGCCGCAGACCTTATTGACCGTTATCGCCTCTACTGCCTGGGGAAGTTCGGCTTTGATGGCCGCCTGCTTGGCGGGATTCTGGCCATAACCGCAGGGCAGCACCATCCCCATGATACATTCGTTGACCTGTGCCTTGTCGATTCCGGCACGGCGAACCGCTTCCTTGATGACCAGGGCGCCGAGGTCCGTCGCACCAATTCCGCTAAGCGTTCCGCCGAAACTGCCGAACGGAGTTCTCACCGCACTGACGATCACTGCTTTTTTCATCATTTCCCTCATTGTTCAGCTGGATATTTTCAACCTTGCGCACTTTTTCGTCATTTGCCATCGTACTTGAACCCGCATGATGAAACATAAGCCAAGGTCATTTAAGGATTCTGATTTTTTCGAGCAATCAAGGTCGCTGAACCAATTCCGACCAAGCGCTCAATCGCCTCCTTATCGTGACCTACAGATGGCGTTTTGTCAATAATTTTTCATGCCGAAACGTG
Source organism: uncultured Desulfopila sp. (assembly GCA_964441345.1). Classification (GTDB taxonomy): domain Bacteria; phylum Desulfobacterota; class Desulfobulbia; order Desulfobulbales; family Desulfocapsaceae; genus Desulforhopalus_A. The sequence goes on from CAYTVF010000161.1 coordinate 4,354, forward strand.
GATCATTCCGTGTTTTGCCTGGCCAAGGTTGCGAGTTGCCGCCCCCGGGTGGTCACCACTCAATCTCCCGGTTATCTCCGGACATCTGCAAAATCCTCGCATGACCGGTTGCAACTCTCTTAATATCAGAGAGTTACATTCTAAATCATGGAAAAGCATTTAAACAAAAATTACCTGCACACTGCAAGACAATAAAAAAATGCTTTGACAAACATAAATATTTATTATCTAGTGGAAACCAGAAATCCGACCGAGCGCTCAGTTGTGTCTCGGTTGCGCTTGAGGGAGAGTGGGAAGGAGTCTTTACACCCGAACAATCATTTTCAAATCTGAACTGTAAGGAGTCGCTGATGGGTATGGAAAATCTGTACAGAGAAGTAATGGACCTTAACATGATGGATGATAATGACCGCAAAAGGGATGTAGCAAAGGCCTTTTTCGAGAAACTCAACTTCATGAAAATGCCTGAATATTTCAACTGGGCAGCGGAAATTTTCGAAGGGATCCACGTCAAGGAACGAGGCGATAAAAAGGCGCTCATCTGGGCAGATATCGTCACTGGCGAAAGTAAAACCTTCACCTATCAGGAATTTTCCTTCCGCGGCAATCAATGTCTGAACAAGTTACGAAAATCGGGCATCGAGAAAGGCGACAACATGTATATGATGGTGCCGATCTACCCGGAAACCTGGTTTGCCAGCTATGCCTGCATCAAGGGTGGCCTGGTGGCCGTCCCCACCGCCACGACCATGACCCAGCGCGAGCTTGAGTTCAGATTCGAAGCCTATCCGCCGATGTCGATCGTCGCCGATGCAATCTACACCGACATCATCGATGCGGCGCTCAAAGTGACCAACAAGGAACCAAAAATCAAGATAGTTTTAGGTGACAAGGCCGGCTGGACCAGTTATACCGACCTCACTACCGAAGCGGTTGCGGCCGAACCCGCCAAGACCAAGTCAAGTGATCTCCTGTTCTGCTTCTTCACCTCCGGCACCACCGGTTTGCCCAAACGGGTCGGCCATACCGCCGTCTCCTACCCCCTCGGTCACCTGTCCACCTCGGTCATGACCGGAATTCGTCCCAGCGACATTCATCATAACCTGGGCGCTCCGGGCTGGGCCAAATGGGCATGGTCGAGCTTTTTCGGACCATTGAACGTCGGCGCTACCGCCTCCGGTTTCCATTTCACCGTCCTCGACGGGCCTAAATATCTGACGCAGCTCACCAAACATAAGATCTCCACCTTCTGCGCACCGCCTACCGCCTGGAGGATGTTTATCAACCTCGACACCTCCAAATACGATTTTTCCGCCCTGCGTCAGTCGATCGGCGCCGGCGAACCGCTGAATCCCGAAGTTATTTCCAAGTGGAAGAAACTGACCGGCACCGAGATCAGGGATTTTTACGGCCAGACCGAGTCGACGGCAATGATCGGCAACCACCCGTGGATGAACGGCAAGATGCGCTACGGCTCCTTCGGCCAGCCGTCGTTCATGTATGACGTGGCCCTGATGGACGATGACGGCAAGGAAATCACCAAGCCGGACGAACCGGGACACATCGTGGTCAAGCTCGATAAATGGCGGGGTATCGGCCTCTTCACCGAATATATCGGCAACCCGGAGAAAATGGCCGGCGTCTTTATCAATAACGCCTACTACACCGGCGACCGCGCCACCTTTGATGAAAACGGCTACTGGTGGTTTGTCGGCCGCAGCGACGATGTTATCAAATCCTCCGATTTCCGCATCGGACCCTTCGAGGTGGAGAGCGCGCTGATCGAGCATCCTTCAGTTGCCGAATCGGCCATCGTCGGCGTTCCCGATGCGAAACGTCATCAGCTGGTCAAGGCTTTCGTTATCCTCAGGCAAGGATATCAGCCCTCGCGGGAACTGGCCCTGGAGCTTTTCCAGCATTCGATCAATATCCTGGCCAAGTTTAAGATCCCGCGCATCATCGAGTTCGTCCCCGCGGTGCCGAAAACCCTGAGCGGCAAGATCCGCCGGGTCGAACTCCGGCAACAGGAAGTAGAGCGTCAGGAAAGCAAAGCCAAAGGCAGCCAGCAGGAATATTTCTACTGGGATTTCCCGGAACTCAGTTCCAAAAAAGACTAAGAATAACGTTCAAGCGTCAAAAAGTCCAAGGCCGGCGGGGATTTCCCCTGATCCCCGCCGGTCGCCCTGCAGGCCCGGCGCGCATGGTTGGTCCCGGTCTGAAACCGATTGTGCGTGCCGGTCCTCTATTTCCAGGAGGAGGAGAGTACAAAAAAATGAATTTCGAATTGACTGAAGAACAGAATCTTATCCGCGACATGGTGCGCGAATTCGCCGAAGCGGAAGTCAAACCGACCGCCGCAATCCGCGATGAGGAAGAACGTTTTGACCGGCCTTTGATGTTCGACCGGCTGGCCGAGCTGGGCCTCACCGGCATCGTCTTTCCCGAAGAATACGGCGGGGCCGGGGCCGATTACCTCAGTTACGCCATTGCCGTCGAGGAACTCTCCCGGGTCTGCGCTTCGACCGGAGTGACGCTCTCCGCCCATCTCTCGCTCTGCGCCAATCCCATTTATCTGTTCGGCTCGGAGGAGCAAAAAAAACAATTTCTGGTCCCGCTCGCCAGGGGCGAAAAAATGGGCGCCTTCGGCCTGACCGAACCAGCAGCGGGTTCCGACGCCGGCGGCACCAAGACCACCGCGGTCAAAGACGGCAACGGATGGGTGCTGAACGGCACCAAAATTTTCATCACCAATGCGGGCGACGCGGAAACCTACGTGGTTTTTGCCAGAACCGACAAAGAGGCGCAGAAGCACCACGGCATCAGCGCCTTTATCGTCGAAAAAGGCACCCCCGGCTTTTCCTTCGGCAAGAAAGAAAAGAAGATGGGCATTCGCAGTTCGCCGACCATGGAACTGGTCTTCGAAAATTGCCGGATCCCCGCCTCACAGCTGCTCGGCGAAGAGGGTCAGGGTTTTAAAATCGCCATGAAGACCCTGGACGGCGGCCGGATCGGCATCGCCTCCCAGGCTCTCGGGATTGCCCAGGGCGCACTGGAAGCGGCAGTGAATTACGCCAAGGAACGGAAGCAGTTCGATACCCCCATCGCGAAATTTCAAGGGGTGCTGTTCCAGCTCGCCGACATGGCCACCCAGATCGAAGCGGCGAGACTCCTGGTCTACAATTCGGCCTACAAGGCCAGCAACGGCCTCTCCTACTCCCAGGCTTCGGCCATGGCCAAGCTGATGGCCAGCGAAACCGCGATGCGGGTGACGACCCAGGCCGTACAGATTCTCGGCGGCTACGGCTATACCCGGGATTTCCCGGTCGAACGGATGATGCGGGATGCCAAGATCACCGAAATCTATGAAGGAACAAGCGAAATCCAGCGTCTCGTGATCGGCTCCGCCCTGACCAGATAATAGAGGTATGAGAGGACAAAAAAACAAAAATGAAAATTCTGGTATGCATAAAGCAGGTTCCGGATATGGAATCGAAATTCAAGATCGCCGCCGACGGCTGCTGGTATGACAGCGCCGATCTGGTCTTTCGCATGAACGAGTATGATGAATACGCGGTTGAACAGGCGGTTCGGCTGAAGGAGCAGGTGGCTGGCGCCGACGTCACCGTCCTCTCGATCGGTGGTGACCGGGTCAAGGAAACCATGAAGAAGGCGCTCGCCATGGGCTGCGATCGCGGCGTTCATATCGCCGACGACCGGATCTGGGCGAAAGATCCCCTGGCAATCGCCGGCATCATCGCCGAATATGCCGGGCCGCAGGGTTATTCCTGCATCTTCACCGGGATGCAGTCCCAGGACCGGGGCAGCGGCCAGACCGGCGTGCTGCTCGCCGAGATGCTCGGCCTGCCGTGCGTTACAACCATTGTCGATTTCTCCTTCAGCGATGGCCATTTCTCCGTCAAACGGGAATTGGAAGGCGGGACCAGGGCCCTGGTCAAGGTAGAGGGTCCGGCCGTCTTCACCTGCCAGCTCGGCCTGAACACCCCCCGCTATCCGACCCTGCCGAATATCATGAAGGCGAAAAAGAAGGAACTGCTGAGCGTTCCCGCCGAACAGTTGCAGAAGGTGGCCATCCAGCAGGAAACCCTGCGGCTGTTCTTCCCGGAGAAAAAAGGCGGCGGGCTGGTGCTCGAAGGGGACGCAGCCGACCTCGCCGACCGGCTGATCGGAATCCTTAAAGAAAAAACTACCGTCCTGGCCTAGAAGAGGGAGGGGGAGGAAAAGAAATGAAAATACTACTGATAGCCGAATACCGTGAGGGCAAACTCCTCGGCAGCATCAACGAACTCCTGGGCTTTGCCGCAAATCTGGCGGCCGACACCGCCGTTTTCCTCGTCGGCGATAAACAAAATCTGCCGAAATTTGCCGGCAGACTCTATCTGGCGGGTGTCGAAAAGCATTTGGAATATAATCCGGACGGCCATAATGCCCTGCTGCTCAAGGTTGTCGAAAAAGAGCAGCCCGATTTGATCGTCTTCTCCCATTCTTCCTACGGCTGGGACCTGGCGCCCCGCCTGGCTTACGCCCTGAAGGTCTCCCAGATCTCGGAAGTGGTGGCAATGGGCGACGGCGGGTTTGTGGTCCCGGCCTGTAACGCCAAACTCAGACGGCAGGTGAAAAGCCTGTCGGCCCGCACGGTCCTCACCCTGCAGGCCGGCGCCTTTCCGGCTCTCGAAAATTGCGAGATTCTGCCGGAGGTGATCGATATCGACACCGATTCCTCCTCACGGCAGAGCTTTGCCGGGTACGAAGCGGCGGCCAAGGGCGGCGTCGATCTGACCAAAGCCGCGGTGATCGTCAGCGCCGGCCGGGGAATCGGCAAACCGGAAAATATCGCCATGATCGCAGATCTCGCCCAGGCCCTCGGCGGCGAATACGGGGCAAGCCGCCCGGTGGTCGACGCGGAATGGGTGGAGCATAACCGTCAGGTCGGCACCACCGGCCAGAGCGTTGCCCCGAAGCTCTATGTTGCCTGCGGTATTTCCGGCGCCATCCAGCATCTGGCCGGGATGAAAAAATCCGAGTTCATCGTCGCCGTCAACACCGACCGGGATGCCCCGATCGGCGAAGTAGCCGATGTTCTGGTGGTAACCGATCTGAAGCAATTCGTCCCGATCCTGACCGAGAAACTCAAGGCGCGTTGATCCGGGATCAAGCGAACTCCTGACTTTGTGAAGGAAAATTGAAACTTTTGAACTTCACCGGGTGCTGCCGGTATCTCATTGTGGTACAGATTTTTCTTTTGTTCTCCCCATTTTTTGTATACGTTTTCCAAAATAGCATCTGCAACAGCTGAAAAACGAACGAAAAAACATTCCCGGGGGCAAAATTGATGGGTACCGAAAAAGATTCACGCGAGGTCGCAACACATATAAAAAATCAGGAACTGGTAAAGGAGCGGCGGCGCCAGATTGTCGACGGAGCGGTCAAGCTCTTTATCAAGAACGGCTACCACAAGACCACGACCCGTGCTCTGGCCAAGGAAACCGGGCTGTCGA
>CAYTVF010000162.1:0-9856 GCA_964441345.1 uncultured Desulfopila sp.
AAGCAACAGTTCAATTGTCCATGCGCAGTTTCCCATGCCATTTCGATAGCGATAGCGATATCGATAGCGATTTCGATAGCGATTTCGATAGCGATTTCGCACTGGGTACAGAACTATTTGCTATTCGGCCTTAACCGGATCAGTCGTGATTACCAGCGATTCATCGTAAAGGTAGCGCTCTTCCAGCTTCCGTGATGCTGATATCATCGATCCACGCCTCGCCGACGTCTTCACTGATGATCCTGAATTCCGCGGTGGAGGAGGGGAGCTTGAACGTCCCCTCGAATTTCCGCCAGTCAAAACTGCCGGCGGGTAAATGGATGGGGCGGATCGTCCATGCGGCATCGACGCTGATGTTAATGGCGCCGCCCGAAGCAAGCCCTTTGCCCTTGGCAAACAGAGTAATGTAGTATTCCTTGCCCGGCTGGATGGCAAGCTGTTGCACGGTGGTTCCGAAGACATTCGGCCCACGGGGCGTCGGATTGCTGATGTAAAGGGCTGCATTGCCGTCGCGTCCGGATCCTTTTTGGGCGAAGACGTTCGACCGGCAGTTCCCGCTGTTCCACCAGACTCCCTTGTCGCCATACTGTCCTTTCCCCCAGAAACCGAGTCCGGCTTCGAAGTCGCCGTTTCGCAGGAGATTGTAATCGTTTTGTTCCTTGCGGAAATATGCCGGTGCAGCGCTTGGCCCAGCCACAGGCGGCGGCCTATGCCCCGCCTTGACTTCGGAAGCCTGCACGCTTTTTACCATCTGGCCATATCGGATCCCCTCACCCACTTCAGAGAGAATATCACCAATGGCGACATTGCTGTCCACCTTGGTTATTCGAATTTGGCCGGTCTGAATTTTCTCCACATCGAGGACCTCACCGGTCTTCGGGTGCTTGATAATTTCCCCCTCCTTGTACACGACAAATTCGCTACCGACAGCTAGTCCGGACAGCGTGCCGAGATCTATTGTTGCTATTTTATTGTCTTTTTTAACGATATACCCGGTCAGGGGGAAATTTTGCATGATCTTGGCAGTGAGTTGTTTCACCAGGTCGTGATAATCTTTGTCGGTGTCAGTACTGATATTTTCCGCTGCGATGATCGAACCACTCTGGACATTGATAATCCGGGCGTTGATATCGATTGAGTTCCTCAGTTTGAGGATCGATCCGGTGATGATGACCTCAACCCCGAGAAGTTTGCCCAGTTGGCTGGCGGTGCTCTCATCGACCAGGCCGGTCGTGGAAAGTTTCTGTTCGGCGACTAGACAATTGCCCTGACCGCAGCGGCGGAGAGTGTTTATTCTTCTTTGCAACACATGGATAAGATTACTGATTTATGAAATATTTCCAATCCCTCAGCGATCCCGGACAAGCAATTGTAACACAAATTCCCACCCCGACTGGAACATCCATATTTGGCATACTTCGCTGCTCAGACCTGACTCTGCCGAACCATCTTTTCAACCCATGCAAAGCCTATCCGCTCTTGCTCAAGACGCAACCGGGCAGCCAGTCGATCAAAGCGTAAATCGTCGTAGAGAAGTTGCTCTTCGGAGGTCAGCCTGGACAGCTCGTTACGACTCGGTTGTTGCTCCTGTCCCCAGTGAAGCCGATGGGCAAGCAAGATTTCACGGTCCATGAGAAACGAAATCGCTGCTGGAAAAAGACTGCGCAGCTGGTCGAGGATGGCAAAGCCGTGGGTGTCGATATCGCCCCAGTAGTGCATGCTGGAGTTATGCAGCCAGGCCGCATCCGCGAATATTCCGAAACCGTAACCGGCCCCGAAGATCACCATGCTGCGCGGAACCTGGGGAAAGGCGAGAAAGTTAATTTCATTTTCGGTGATGTAGACACGCTCGACCGGCAGCTCGAGCCGGGCAAAGGTTTCTTCGGTCACCGTGAAATCCTGATCGGTTGCCCCGGCGAACAACGAGAGAGACGGATCGAGCAGACGGAAGCGGATTCGTGCCGGTTTGTCTCGAAAGCCGTAACGTTTGCAGAAACCAGCTGCTCCTCGGTGGCTTATATCAATATTTTCCCGGGGCAACACCAGATCGAACAACTCGGCAAGAACCCCCCGATGGCTCTCGATGAACTTGCTATGCACGCCGGCAATGTCAACCTGCCGCAGATAGATGCCGGGGCGCGGATGCTCCTGCAGCCAGGCCACGATATCCAGGAGGCGCGGCCAGTCCCCCGCCAGTGCCAACCCTTGCAGAGGTCGCTTGACCAGCCAGGATACAAGCCGCGGGAAGCGCTGCCGGGTCAGCTCAACGACTGCGGCAAACCGCTCCGCCTCAGGGCGTTTGCCGATGAGTGCCAGGCAATCCGTCAGACTGTCGATCCACACCTCGGCAGGGACGGCGTTTGGACCGAGAGTCCGATGATTGATCTCCCGCCGGACCACCCGGTACTGTTTCGGCTCGCGCTCGAGACCGGCAATCCAGGCCCGAACCTCAGCAAAACGGTCGGACATTTCCGCAGGTTTCGGCTTTTTCAACACCATGCGCCGGGGGAAAATCTCTTCACCCCTGGCCAGGGCCGCAAGGATTTCACCCTGGTCCCAGAGTTTTCGCAGCTGACCGACAATATCCGACGGCGTAGTCCAGCTCACGGATGCTCAGCCTCCTTTTCTTTCCGATACTCCTCGATTGTCAGATTGCGAAGACTTGAGGCCTGGCCATCGGTATTGTGGACAAAGCCGACACCGGCGACGAAGGGTTCAATGACATGGATCTTCTGCAAGGGGGTGACGATCAGCAACTGCAGGTTGAGCTGGGCAAAGAGTTGTAAGCCGTATTGCGCCGATTCATCCGAGCCGCGGCCGAATGCCTCGTCGATGACTACAAAGCGAAAGGTCCGCGAGCGCACCGCGCCCCACTCGAGACCAAACTGGTAAGCAAGACTTGCGGCCAGCACGGTATAGGCGAGTTTCTCCTTCTGCCCCCCGGATTTGCCGCCGGAATCGGCGTAATGTTCAAACTCGCTGTTATCCTCCCGCCATCGCTCACTGGCGGCAAAGGAAAACCAGTTGCGCACATCGGTGACCTTGACCGTCCAGCGTCGATCAGACTCCGACCGCCCGTCACGGCCGCGGAACCGTTCGATAATCCGCCGCACCTGGAGAAATTTTGCCTCCGAATACTGGGCATCGTCGGAGCCGGTGAGACTGCCTTCGGTGCAGGCCCGCAGTTCCTCGCGAAACTCCCGGACGTCGGGATCAATGACCGGCGCCGCTTCCAGCACGATATATCGCCCCGGATTGTAATCGATGCGGGTCAGCGACTCATTAATGCGGCCGATGCGCTCCTTGATGGTTTCCTGTTCGCGCGCCAGCTGCGACTGAAAGTTGGCCACCTCGCGGATGGTGTTCTCGTTGAGCAGTTCCTTGAAACGCGTTTCAAAACGCGGCAGGTCGTCGGCCTGCAATTGGGCAAGCATAGTCCGATAATCCGCCGCCGCCTCAACCGAAACATCGACCTCCCGGGTCTCAAGATCATACTTGGTGCTGTAGGTGCGCATGACATCGATGATCTTGTCGCGCAGCCGGGACATCTTGCCGTCCTCGCTCTCGATTGCCTTCTGCAGCCACTCGCGCATCTCCCGCTCCCGATTGTCGCAGGATTCGACGGAGAGCTGCTGCTCCCCGAGCGCCTCTTTTCGCAACGATTCAAGCTGCGGCAAAAAGCCGGCGGATTCCGGCGGGGCGCTCTCGATCGCCAGGCGGGTCTCACGCTGCAGTGCTGCCACATCACTTGCTTTCTGTTCGGTTTTGGCGCAAACGCTGCGGTACTGCTCCAGCTGTCCTTCAACCTTCTGCAGGTTTTCTTCCGCCGCCTGCATCTGCTCAGTCAACATTTTGAGGATGTCGGAGGCCGCCTCAAGCCGATCTCTCTCATCTTTCAGCCTGCCGATCGAAACCACCAACGGCTGCCAGTCGAGTTCGGCAAAATCACGGTACTCATCGAGTTTTGAAAGCATCTCCAGCCGGAATTTGGCAGTTCGCTGCAGGTCTTGCAGGTTTGCGATCTTTCCACCGATATCCGCCAGTTGCGTCGCCAGCAGTCTGGCTTTGTCTGCCAATGCCGCTATCTTGTCCTCATTGCTCCAGCCAAGCACATAGCGACTGCGATCACCCAGACGGTGGCGATCATCCTTTTCATGCCGCTCGCCTCGCGCCTTGATCTGCCCGGCCCGGGTTATGGCCTGGGTCTCGCGGCGAAACTGCTCCTGGTTGGTACAACATGCCAGGTCAAAACGCCTGGCGACCTCACTCTCCAGCCAGTTAAAAAACACCGAATCGGGTTTGATCGCCAGCTTATGCACGAGGGAGTCGGGATGCAGGTTCGGCAGTTCGGCCGCGATCTTTGGCCGCACGCGGAAATAGACCAGCCGCCCCTTGAGGTTGTTGCTATCCACCCATCCGGACACCACGTTGTAATGTTGTTCCGGCACCAGCAGCGACAGGCCAAAACCGTGCAACAGTCGCTCCAAGGCCCCCTCCCAGTCACGCTCCTCCTCCCGCACCCGCAGCAGTTCACCGATAAAGGGCATCTTTTCTTCGGTCAGCCCGAGGTCGGCGCACAGGGTGCGGCGGATGGCGATCTGCTTTTCGTCGATATTCGAGCGCCTGGCTTTCAAGCCGCGGATTTCCGACTGCAGCTGGTCGTACTCCTCGCGCTTTAGGCGAAACTCAACACCGCCTTCATTCAACTCATTCTGGATCCGCGTCTCGGCCTCCGCCTCTTCTCCCAACATGGCCGCACATTTTTGCCGCTGCACCAGAAAGGCCCCGACGCTGTCGGCGCCATACAAACCAAGAGCCTCCATCAGCTCGCCATAGCGCTCGAACTTCCGCTGTTTACGCTGCTGTTCTTCTTCACAGCGGCGAACCTCTTCGCCGATGAGTTCAAGGCGATCGCCACCGTTTTCGGCAATGCTGCGCCGCAGTTCCCTTTCCCGCCCCTGCAGCAGTCGCCGCTGCTCGACCAGCCCCTCGACCCTGGTGTTGTGACGTTTCAACTCTTCTCCAAGTCTTACCAGCCGCTGCTCCAGCAATTCCATCTTGAGACCGGCAAACCACGGACGCAGAGCCTCGCGGCAGCCACGCAGCTGTCGGCTGGACTGTTCCAGCTGCTCGTAGCGGTCGCAGTCGGCAACCAGAGGCAGCAGCCGCTCCACCTGATCTTTCGCCTTAAGAACCGCCTCATGCGCCCTGCTCAGATCATCAAAATGCGCGATCAAGGCGTTTATGCGCGGTTCGACCTCGAAGGGCTCGAGCATATGGGTTCGCACAAAGCCGGTGAGGTTGCCGACGGATTTCAGCGATACGGTCTGGTGGAAAAGCTCCAGCGCCTGTTCGTTCTCGATGCCGAAGCGCCTGCGAAACCAGGCACCGTACGGCGGGAAGCTTTCAAACAGTAGCACCGCGTCACCGCGCAGCCGTTTTTTCAGGTTGGCAATATCATTGCCGAATCCCCCGAAATCCTGCTTGATACCGAGCCTACGTTCAGAGGCCACATAAAACCGGGTCGGTTGCCCCTGGCCATCTTTCAACCAGAACACCTGGGCCAGGGTCACCGTCTTGCCGAAACCACTGTTGTGGAAGACGGCGAGGATCACCGAATAGCTGTTGTAATCGCGCAAGGCCACCGGCTTGGCACTGCCGCCGATCTCCGCCCGTTCCGACTTATAGTGGCCGAGGACATAGGACCGAAGCGTACGCTCCCGCATGTCTCCGCCCGCCGCCTTATTATAGGCGACGCGCTGGGCAGGCACCAGCAAAGTGGTCACGGCATCAACCAGGGTCGACTTGCCCGAACCGATATCGCCGGTGAGCAGGCTGTTTTTGCCGCCCAGTTCAAGGGTCCACACCCGCTTATCGAAGGTGCCCCAGTTCAACACCTCAAGGCGCATCAGGCGAAAACCGGCCAGCCGGTCGTCACCTGTAAAATCAAGCCGCATCGGCTCAGCCATGGGACGCGCCTCCCTTTGTCGCAAGCTCCTGCTGGTACAGGGCCAGCCGCTGATCGAACTCGCTCAGCCATTGGGCATCGACAAAAGCCTTGAGGATACGCCGAACTTCAAACATCTGCTTCTGACCATGCAGGGGACGAATAAATCCCAACTTGACGACCTTGCTGAGATGCGAATCCACCTGATCGATCAATTTCGCCTCGTTGCTGCCGGCAGGCAGAAAGACCCGGATCAACTCGGCAATATCGCCCGCGGAAAGAATAAGCCGCGTCTCACCGCCCGTCGCATCAAATTCCGCCAGCTTCTTGCGCAGCAGTGCCAGCAGGAGACTGACCGGAAAGGAGAGGGGCTGACGCCGGACGAGACGGGGAATGGCTGCTTCGGTTTTCTCCTCTTCTTCCGGCCGGGAGCGGAGAAAGGCGTAGCCTTCAGCCTCGTCGAGAATGAGTTCCAGACCAAGAACGGCGACATAATCGCGGACTGCCGCCTGCAGGTTAATGAGACCATTCCACACCTCGACCTTTTCTTCCTGGTACAATACGCCTCTCAGCAGCGAGACGACAACCGCGGAGAGATCGGCGCTGTTGTCGGCTGCCGGTGATCGGAGTTCCGCTGCATTCATATCATTTCCTCGTAAAAATAATGCGCGGCAAGCGAACGCGGCGATAGCTGCCGTCGGCAAGCTGCCATTCCAGCGACTCGATCGTCTCCTCGTCCACCGCCGTATCGCCGCGTCCGCCGGCAAGTTGCAGATAAACCAGCAGCTCGGACAAACCCTGGCGCAACGGATGGAGGGCCACCAGCGCGGCGAGGCTTATCTGTGCTCGCTCCTGCAGGGCCTGGCGGATAAAGCGGGAAAGTTCCGCCCGGTCTACCACCACCTGGTTGAAGAGCGCTGCGACATCGCCATCCTCCTCGCCGTCTTCCAGCTCGAGATCGACAATTCGCGGCTTGACCTGCGGCCGATGCAAGGGGCGTTCCATCGGTAATTCGACGGTGGCACAGGCCTCGGCCAGTTCGCTGAAGTCAACGGTCGGCGCCTCCTCGCGTACCGCCAGTGCCCTCGCTTCAATACTGTGCAGGATATCCATGATCCGACGATTTTCCAGCCAGGCCTGATCGTCAAGAAAGCGGCGCAGCTGCTGGGACAGACGAGCGACGGTGCGCTGGGTATGCTCACCCGCCTCAAGCCAGTCGTAATGGACGCGACGCAGGCGCGCTTCGGGCTGCATTGCCGCCACTGGCGGCAGATTCAGCACCTGCTCCAGCAGCCGGCTCAGCTCTTCCTGGCGACTCTGCGACATAAGAAAATCCCAGAAGGCCCTGAAGCTCTTGCCCTGATCGGAATCGGCGATGGTATCGCGCTGCCCCATGACTTCTTCGAGAAGTTCGCCCTTGGCGCCGTCCCACAGGGCGATCCGCTCGCGGACCTGCCGATCAAGGCTGCGGAAGTTATGCTCGACCTCGCGAAAGTCGGCGAGCAGATCCCTTGCCAACTGGAGAAACTGCTGAAATCGATCCCTTAAGGCGGTGTCGTTTAAGAGCGGGATATCGCCTTCGCGGATGCGGTCTATCTCGGCATCGATTTCGCTTCGCCGCTGGATCAGCTCGGCGGTGCGGGCCGCGGGGTCGGTTTCGCTGCCCTCGCTCATCTGCCTGAGCAGGTCGAAGAGGGTCAAGAGGCGCGACTCGGTGCCGACAAAGGCGCGTTGGCTTAGGCTTGCCAGCCAGGCAATTGCCTTTTCGCTGGCCGAGGTCAGATCAAAATGCGGTTCATCGGAGCCGGTCGGATAGTATTTGCGCAGCCAGCCTTTGTCGTTGTCCGCCCAGTCGCCCAGGTATTCCACAGCGCGCCGGGGAAAGAGTTCCGCCCCATATTGTTCCCGGAGGGCAAACAGCTCATCCTCCAGGGCCTCGGCCAGATCGGCCTGCTGCATTTGCCGAACATTCGGCTCGATAAATACCCGATGAAGAAAACTTGCCACCAAGGGCGCATGATCGGAACGCAACAACTTCCAGGCCGGATGCGAGCGGCGCAGTACATCGAGGCTGGCGTAATCAAGGCTCACTATAGTATTGATGTTCACTCATTGTGTTTTCTTGCCAACTTATATGGCGTAACGGCAGGCGCCCGCGACTCCCGAAGTATACCTTCCAATAGAGAGGAAGAGTGGCTTTTGCAGTCGAGCAGTATGCTCGCAGTGAAAGACCTATATATAGCTGAACCACGGTGAAATGGCAATTTGTAGTTCTCGTGCATATGGAGGGCAGGAAAAAGGGGTCAGAGTAAAATTAAAATCTTTTGTATCTATTCAGCTCTATTGACAAAGTTCCCCATCCCCGTGCGGGAGAGGGGGAGGGGGAAGCCGCAACGTGCGACTTCGTAGCAAACTCACCCACCCCTCAATCCCCTCCCGTCAAGGGAGGGGAGGCTAAAACCAATGAATAATTAGGGACATCTTTATTTTACCTCTTTGATTTGCTTGCAATAAGAATTGGGACAAGCCCTCGCCGGGCCTGTCCCAATGTCGGATGTAACATTATCGAGTGGTATTACCCTGCGGCCACCATTTTCGAGCGGACATACTCGCAGGCGCTTCTCACCTCTTGCCTGAAGGTATCGTAATCGACCTGCAGGCCGTTTATATAGGCGCTCCAACCGGCGGTGGATTTTGCATAATGTACCGCGGATTCGATTTCCGCGTCCGTGGCGCCGAACAGCCTGGCATTTTCCGTGTGGAAAAAGGCACAGTAACGGCATTTGCTGACGGCGGAGATGGCGATACCGATGAGTTCCCGGTATTTGTTCGGAATGGGACCCGCCTCAAGCTGAATCTGTTTGAAAAGCCGCCATTCCAGTTCCAACGTATCGTCCGGGATCTCCTTGAAAAAACTCGGTACCAGCCCGAACGTCTCTTTAATTTCTCCATAAATTTTTTCGCGTACCATGGCTCACACTCCTTTATACGGGGGGGGGTTGAGGAACGCATGGCCGCAACGCGACCGATGCAGTCTCCGGTCCGTTAAACAGCTGGGAAATGGGCTTGATAATCGAGAGAACCCAACAGGCTTCCGGTTGAAACGGAAACGGCCGGGCCGGAGTTTATCCCCGTGTAGCAGAAAGGGTAAGCATCCCCGGAGAGAGCGCAACAGCCGGCGGCGACAAAATCGCGCAAGGCCCGCCGGTCAACGGGCGGGGACCATACCCACCGCCAGGCCCCACCCGGGGTGGCTTCCGGCTTGGGAGAGCCATGGCCGACCCCACCGGTATCCGCCCGGTCAGCAGTACCGCTTTTTCAGCTCACGGATATGGGCCGGACCGATGCCGCAGCAGCCGCCGATCACCCGAGCGCCCATGTCGATCCAGGATCCGGCTGCCAGGGCGTAGTCCGCCGGGCAAATATCGGTGAACTGCCAGCTGGGCATGACGAAGAAACCGGAATGGGCATAAATGCCGAGAGGGCCATGGGAACCGGGCCAGCACTCTTTCAGTTCGGCAAAGGCCTCGGTCGCCTCGGGGACGTCGGTATGCATGATGAAGGCAGCCGATCCGCCGATCCGGGAGATGGCGACGACGCCTTCGGTCAGAGTATGGCGCAAATCCCAGAGCATCAGCCTGCCCGCCCCATTGCGCCTGCAGCTGAAGCCCAGCCACACCGGCAATCCGGTTGCACAGGCCGCCTGCACCGCCAGACTGCCCTTTTCGAGGTCTTCGATCATTTCGATGATGAGGAGGTCCGCCCCGGCCTCGGCCTGCACCTCCGCCTGTTCGACATACCAGGAGAGGGGCTCGGGGCCGTACGGATAGCCGGGAATCAGCCCGGACGCGAAGGTGGTCGGCGCAATCGATCCGGCGATTGCCACCTGCCCCGCCCCGCACTCCCGGC
>CAYTVF010000163.1:0-9835 GCA_964441345.1 uncultured Desulfopila sp.
GGCCGCCTCGACCGCCGACGGGGTCGCCGCGTCCCTGGCCTCCATGGCGATCTATATTCTCATGGCCATCATTCTGGTCTGGAAACCGCGGGGCTTGTTCCCCGCCCACGCGTGAGCTGCATGCCGTCAAGAAACCGGATTGCTCTCGGCTGCGGTGCCCTTTTGCTGCTGCTTCTGCCGCTTGCCGCATCGCTTGGCGGCCAGCCCTATCTGATATCGCTTGCCTCCAGAATTCTCATCTACGGCCTGGCCGCGGCCAGCCTCGACCTGCTGCTCGGCTACGGCGCCATGATCAGTCTCGGCCATGCCGCATTTGTCGGCGTCGGCGCCTATGTAATCGGAATTTTTCATTTTCACAGCTTTGAGGGGCAGCCGCTGTTGGTCTGGCCTTTTCTCCTCGCCGGCAGTGAAAACGGCCTCCTCATGCTACCGATGGCCGTGGCCGCCGCCGCTCTGGCCGCCCTCGTCATCGGCGCCCTCAGCCTGCGCACCACCGGCATGCACTTTATCATGATCACTCTGGCCTTTGCCCAGATGCTGTATTATCTGTTCATTTCCCTTGAAAAATACGGCGGCGACGACGGGCTGTCGCTGTATGGGCGGACGAAACTGCCGGGGCTCGACCTGGAGAACAACATCCAGTTCTACTATCTCTGCCTCGGATCGCTCATCCTCTTTCTTTTCTTTGCCAGAAGACTCGTCCACTCGCGGTTCGGCCTGATTATCCGCGGTGCCGGCAACAACGATCGACGGATCAGGGGACTCGGCATCCATTCGTATCGCTACAAACTGACCGCCTTCGTCATTGCCGGCGGCCCCGCCGGCCTGGCCGGGGCGCTGCTGGCCAACCAGACTGAATTTGTCAGCCCCGGCCTGATGCACTGGACCCTTTCCGGCGAACTGATGGTCATGGTCCTGCTGGGCGGCCTCGGCACGCTCTTTGGTCCGGTCATCGGCGCTGCGGTCTTTCTCCTGCTTGAAGAGACGCTTGAGGTGTGCAGGCGGTGGGAACAGGCGGTGCAGCCCGCCCGGGATGCCGGCATCCGCACCGTCCTCCTGCGCCTGGGAGTCGGCCTGAATCCCAGGGGCGGAGCGCTGCAGCGCATCCTTGCCGCGTCTCCCTGCGGCTGCGTCCGGCGTTTCGGCGCAGGGCGGCAATATATCAGCTGGATCAGCAGCGACGATATGATCTCCGCCATGCTGCATGCCCTCACCTGCCCTGTTCTGGAGGGTCCTCTCAATATCGCCGCTCCCTACCCGGTAACCAATCGCGAGTTCATGGCAACCGTCGCCCAAATCACTGGAAAAAGGCTACTTTGCCCTCTTCCCGCCTGGGTGTTACGGAACATATATGGACAGATGGCCTCGGAGATATTACTCTCAGGGTGCCGGGCAGCGGTAAGCAAACTGCAGGATTCGGGATTCACCTTTCGCCACCCGACTCTTGAAGAGGCGCTGCGCAGCATGCTGGGCAGGATGGATTTCCACGATACTCCCAAAATAACGGATTGAAAACGTGAACCGGCAGTTCAAAATCGCCATCTGGGTCATCATGACCGCAGCCTTGACCTGCGGCTTCCTGCATCACCTCGTTCCGCCTGCGGTGATGAATTTCGAGCGGCTGCATATCTTTCTCTTCAATCTGTGCAGCGGCGGCACCCTGATTATCTATTTCACCGAAGACCGGAAACAGTTAAGTGTCCGGGCCACCATCTTTCTCACGATCTCCCTCGCCTTTGCCTTTTGCGCCTTCCTGGGCTGGTATACCGCAACCCTGATCATCCCCCTGATGCTCGCCGCGCTGGTCGAGAGCGTGCGGGTGAGTCATTTCGGCAGCTGCATCCCCAAGGCCCTGTTTTCCCTCAAGGAGAGCACCTCGCGGAAATTTCATCAGGCCTCGCTGCTTTGTCTCTCGCTCGGGTTGATGATCTCCAGCCTGGCCATCCTCAACAATGAATTCGGCCACTGGCTGATCCTCGAAAAACTGAAACTGGACACCTTCTTCCTCGGTTTTTCCTTCCCCGTCTCGCTGATCAGCATGTCGGTGATCTTCAGTCTCATGAAAAATGACCCAAAACCCCGCATTGCCTTCTTCAAGGAGCTGTCCTTCTGGATCATCAATCTCGGCGTCATCGTCTTTTTTCTTTTTATCCTGGCCAGCTGGTTCATTCCCCAGGTGGCGATCGCCGTCATTCTCTTTCTCGCCGTCGTCCTGATCCTCTTTCTTTACTGGCGGCAGGGGATACGGCTGCAGCAGAAGGCCTTCCTCACCTCCGGCATCCTCTTCCTGCTGATCACCTCGATCTCCGGGATTATCTACATCCTGCTCGCCTTCTCCCCATTCTACGACCTGCAGACCAGCCTGCCTCTCCTGCGCATGCACGCCTTCACCGCCCTCTATGGCTGGAACCTCAGCGGCCTGGCGGTGATCAGCCGGCACGGCGACTTCCCCATCCAGCTCCACTCGCAGAAAGTCATCCTGCTCCACTGGCTTACCGTCGTCATCCTCTGCCCGCTTGGCTATTTTTTTCCCGTCTTCGCGATTCTTGCGGTGCTCTGCTACGGTTGGCTGCTCTTTATCCTGTTTTTCAGCCAGGGACAGGTTGACAGCAGTGTGGTAAGCGCCGAGGAGAAGGTCCTGACCGGAAGAGAAGCGGAAAGCTCATGGAACAACTCCCTCTGAGGGGACCACCACCCCGTGCAGCGACCTCAACGACCGTTTCTGACAAATATTAAGATTTTGAAAAAGGTGTAAATCGAGGTATACTGTCAGTCATGAAGGAAGAGAGTGCACATCCCGTAAGCACGTCCGGCAAACCTGTCAAACCTCCCGAAGACCACCGGCTGCGCATGGTCAATCGCACCATGCAGCTCTACCGGAACCAGTCCCATGCCCTGATCGAAACGCTGCACACCGTCCAGGAATCGTTCGGCTATCTTGAGGAAGGGGTGCTGAAATACGTGGCCGGCCAGGGATTCATCTATGTCCGGGCCGAGTATCCGCTGGCCGTCAAACGGCTGCGCCTCGCTCTCTCCCAGGCGGAACGAATGGGACTGCTCGGCAACAATATTTTCAATACTCCCTTTAATTTCAGCGTCAAGGTCCGCCTCGGCGCCGGAGCCTTTGTCTGCGGCGAAGAGACCGCGCTCATCGCCTCGATCGAAGGCCGCATGGGCCGGCCCAGGCCGAGGCCGCCATTTCCGGCGGAATACGGCTTGTGGGAGCACCCCACCCTGATCAACAATGTCGAGACCTTCGCCAATGTTCCCCCGGTCATTCGCAACGGCGGCAAATGGTTTGCCGGGATCGGCACGGAAAAGAGCAAAGGGACCAAGGTTTTTGCCCTGGCCGGGCGAATCGTCAATACCGGCCTTATCGAAATCCCCATGGGCACGTCGCTGCGAGGGATCGTTTTCGATATCGGCGGCGGCATCCCGGGCGGCAAGCGCTTCAAGGCGGTGCAGACCGGCGGACCGTCCGGCGGCTGCATCCCCGAAAAATTCCTCGATATGCCGGTGGATTACGAGTCGCTCGTGCAGGTCGGCTCGATCATGGGTTCGGGCGGCATGATCGTCATGGACGAAACCTCCTGCATGGTCGATGTGGCCAAATTCTTCATGGAATTCTGCATGTCCGAATCATGCGGCAAATGCGTGCCCTGCCGGGTGGGGACGCGGCAGATCTACGACCTGCTGGACAAGATCACCGCGGGCCGGGCAACGGTCGCCGATCTCGCCACCCTGGAAGATCTGTGCGATCTGGTAAAAACCACCAGCCTCTGCGGCCTCGGCCAGAGCGCCCCCAATCCGGTGCTGACCACTCTCAACTATTTCCGCGACGAGTATCTGGCCCATATCCATGACAAGACTTGTCCGGCAGGCAGTTGCAAGACCGTGAAGGAGGCCCCATGAGCCCTCAGCCGCCCCCCAAACTCCGAACCGACCTCAATCCCTCCCGGCTGCTGACCTTCAAGATCGACGACCGGGATGTCATTCGCTTGCCTCGGGCAAGGCCTGCGACGCCATTCAGGGCGTCCATCCCCCGGAAGCGGGCCTGCTGCTCCGGCGGCTGTTGAACTGCGGCGAATACATTCAATCCCATGCGCTGAGTTTTTTTTATCTTTCCTCGCCGGACCTCCTGCTGGGCATGGATTCCGACCCGGCAAAGCGCAATATCCTCGGCGTCCTCGCCGCCTTTCCCGACATCGCCAGGGACGGGATCCGGCTCCGAAAAATCGGCCAGCAGGTTATCGAACTGATCAGCGGCAAGCGCATCCACCCGGCCTGGGTGGTGCCCGGCGGGGTGAGTGCCCCGCTCGCGGCCGAACATCGCGACGAGATGCGGCGGATGGTGCCGGAAGCCCTGGCGATCATTACCCGGACCCTGACCATGTTCAAGCAGTCGATGGGGAAATATCGCGACGAAATCCAGACCTTTGCCAATTTCCCGACGCTGTTCATGGGCATGGTCGATGCGGCAGGCAATCTGGAACATGTCCAGGGCCGGCTGCGCATCATCGATGCCAAAGGCCATATTGTGGCGGACGACCTTGACCCGAAGGACTACCGGGAATTCCTTGCGGAACGGGTGGAGAACTGGTCATATCTGAAATCGCCCTATTACAAGCCGCTGGGCTATCCGGGCGGAATCTACCGGGTCGGCCCGGCCGCCCGCCTCAATGTCTGCAACGGCTGCGGCACACCGCTTGCCGACCAGGAGTGGGCGGAGTTCAGGGACCTGGAGCGGGGTCCGGTTCTCAGTTCATTTTACAATCATTATGCCCGGTTGATTGAAATTCTCTACTGTGTCGAGACCATGGACAGGCTGTTGCAGGATGACGCCCTGCTCAGCGTAAGGGTCAGGGCGCTGGCCCAGCCCAACTTCCTCGAAGGGATCGGCTGCGTCGAGGCACCGCGCGGCACGCTCATCCATCACTACCGGATCGATGACTGCGGCCTGATGACCTGGGCTAATCTGATCGTCGCCACCGGCAACAACAACCTGGCGATGAACCGGGGCGTCCTGCAGGTGGCCAAACGGTTCATCACCGGCCCCGACGCCCCGGAAGGCGCCTTCAACCGGGTCGAAGCGGTTATCCGGGCCTTCGACCCGTGCCTGAGCTGCTCAACCCACGCCCTGGGCGGCGGGATGCCGCTGGTGTTCAGGTTTGTAAGACCCGACGGAACAGTGATTGCGATGAGCGAGAGACGGGGCTGCAAGGCGCAACTGTAAGGAACGAACGGCATTTTGGTTGTCGTAGGCGCCCTTCTCGATTGCCCGCCGCTCCTCCTTCTCCTTCAGATAGTAGGTGTAATGTAGTGATCAAGTTTACGCGACACGTAGCGGAGACCGGTGTAACGGCTGATTGGTCTCTTTCTTTTTTCAGGTTCCTGCCATTTTAATCCGCTCCAACAATTCGGCGGGAGCGAGCACGTTGGGTCTGTCGCCGTAGTCGGCCTTGTTTCTTGTTGCCAGCACCTCAACAACCGTTGTGCATGCAGATGACGTACTGCACTGCGTCCTCGAAATCGTTCATGCCCGAATTAAGCGCTTCCCGGAAGCCCTCCTCGTCAATATCCGCCATGATGTTGGTGTCAATCATCACCTTCACGGCGTCTCCCTTCCAATGCGGCTCTCCGCTCGGCCTTCCAGTTTCCAAGCTCCGCCCCTTCGATAACGCCGATCCATTTGTCAACGGAGCTCTTACTCTTTCCCACCCGTTTCAGGTCCACCGCATGGCTTTCCTTTGTCTCCTCGGCGTCGAGAAAAACCACTAGGGCCTTGGCCCTCTGAACCCCGACGGGCTTGTGCTTCAGCTCCACGATTCCGTCATGATAAACGGCTTCCACTGTTTGCGGCATGGCTCTACCCTCCCATAGCCTGTTGTTTCAGGCGATTCTTTTCGATAAAGGTATCCAGAAGCTGGATCACATAATGTATCACAAAAGCGTCAATTTCAAGCGGGATTTTTCAGTTCGGCATCGACCGCATCGATCTTTTCCTGGGCGGTTTCCCATTTGCCATACCAGCGTTCGAGGCGGCGCTTGCAGTCTTCGTAGTCTTTGCTGGCGGTCGCCCAGCTGTTTTCGTCTTTGTACAGCTCCGGGTCGGCCATGAGGTTCTCCAGTTCTTCCTTCTGTTTCTCGCACAGCTCGATCTGCTTTTCCGCCTCGTCCAGCTGTTTCAGCCAGGGTCCGGCGCGGCGGCTGCGTTCCTGCCGCAGCTGGGCCTCCTGCCGCTTGCGCTCCTTGCGATTGTCCGGTCCATCGGGGGATTGGCCCGCGGGCTTGGCGACAGCCGCGCGGGCGATGTCGCTTTCCGTTTCCTTCTCCTGCTCCCGCATGGCCTCCTGCTTCAGCAGGTAATCGGCAATGTTGCCCTCATACATGGTGATCCGGCCCGCTTTGACCTCGAGGACCTTGTTGGCAAAACTGTCGAGGAAATAGCGGTTATGGGAGACCACGACAATCGTTCCGTCGTACTGGGCCATCGCCTCCTGCAGAACCTCCTGGGAACTCATGTCGAGATGGTTGGTCGGTTCGTCGAGCAGCATGCAGTTGGCCGGGACGGCAATCATCTTGGCCAGGGCCAGCCGGCTTTTTTCCCCGCCGGAGAGAACGGCAACCTTTTTCTCCACGTCGTTGCCGCGAAAGAGAAAGGCGCCGAGCAGGGAGCGGGTCCGGGTGACCGTCATGTCCTCGGCGGCCAGATTCATGGTCTCCAGCACCGTCAACTGCGGCGACAGCTCCTGGGCCTGATGCTGACCGAAGTAGGAGAGCTTGACCCCGGTCCCCAGCCGGATCGTGCCCGAGTCATGGGCAATCTGGCCGGCGAGGATCTTTAAAAACGTCGATTTGCCGGCCCCGTTGACCCCGACCACGGCCACCTTGTCGCCCCGGCCGAGCAGCAAATCCACCTCGCTGAAAACCCGCATTTTGCCATAGCTCTTGCAAAGGCCTTCGACCCGCAGAACATCGCGCCCGGAATCGGGAGCCGGAGGAAAGGTAAACCTGATCTGCTGTTCGTCGCCGGAAATCTCGATAAGCTCAAGCTTGTCAAGCTGCTTGACCCGGCTCTGCACCTGTCGGGCTTTGGTCGCCTTGGATCTGAACCTTTCGACAAAACGCATCGTCTGCTTGATTTTTGCCTGCTGATTGTCGTAGGCCCCCTTCTCGATCGCCCGCCGCTCCTCCTTCTCCTTCAGATAATAGGTGTAATTGCCCTTATAGGTGTCGATCCGGCCGAAGCTCAGCTCCCAGGTCATCTCGGTAACTCTATCGAGGAAAGTCCGGTCATGGGAGATAATGACCATGGCGCCCTGGTAATTCCGCAGAAACTGTTCAACCCAGGTGAGCGAGTCGAGATCGAGATGGTTGGTCGGTTCGTCAAGGAGCAGGAGCGATGGTGCCTCCAGCAGCATCTTGGCGAGTTTTAACCGCATCTGCCAGCCGCCGGAAAAGGAGGACACCCTTTTGGTCAGATCCTCACGGCTAAACCCGAGACCCAGCAGGACTTTTTCGATTTTGCCGTTGATCGAATAGATGTCGCTGCCCTCAAGACGGTGCTGCAGTTCGCCCTGGCGTTCGAGGAGGAGTTCGAACTCCTCCGAATGGGGGTCGAGATCTTTCATCCGTTCATGCATATCCGCAACTTCCGCCTGCATCGCCAGCAGCGGGGCGAAAGCGGTCTCCGCCTCGGCAAAGAGCGACAATTCGGAAAAAAGCTCGGCCGACTCCTGGGCCAGGTAGCCGACGGTCCAGGATTTTGCCCGGCTGACCACCCCGTCGTCGGTGGCTGCGACCCCGGCCATGATTTTCAGCAGGGTGGTTTTCCCCGCCCCGTTCACCCCGATCAGACCAATCCGGTTGCCGGTGTAGATCTGCACCGAAATATCCTTGAAGAGATGCTTCTCGCCGTAACGTATATCCAGATGATTAACAGACAACATAATGTATACTTCCCCGTTCCATACTTTTATCCGAGACAATGGTAAAACGTCCGGCAAACCCGAGTTCCGCAAGTCTCTTGCAATTCTGTCTTCTCATCCCCATCACCGCCGACCGGTCCCGATGGGAGACATGAATACGAAGATTCTCCCCCGGTTTGAGCCGGGCGAGTCCCTGCCGCATCCTTTTCAACCAGAGCCTGGCCATGACCAGTTCGCCAAAGGCCGGATGAAAGGGCCCGGCAATGAGACTTGCGGCAAGCGATTCCGATGGCTGCAGTCCCATCCGCACCACTTTTATGCCCGCTTCGGTCAATTTCATATAGGCCCTGGCGGTCAGGGCAATCGCCCCGTTCAGACTGAGCGGCCGGTAGCGGTTCTGCCGGTAGAGCTGCTCCAGGCCCGAGTCCTTCACCACCAGAACCGGATAGAGCCGGACGAAATCGGGCGCGAGCCCTCTCACTGCATCGATGCCTTGCATAAATGATTTCCGGGTTTCTCCCGGCAGGCCGGGCATCAGCTGCACCCCCACCTGAAAACCCGCTTCCCGCAACAGACCCAGCGCCGCCCGGCACTGACCGGCGTCATGGCCGCGCCCGTTTACTTTCAGGACATGGTCGCTGAGCGACTGCACCCCCAGTTCAACCACCCCGACCCGAAATTCTTTGAGGATGCGGCAAACCTCCTGGTCGATGCAATCCGGCCGGGTGGAAAGACGGATGCAGTCGACCCTGCCCTGGTCGAGGTAGGGTTGCACCGCCGTAAGCATCGCCCGCTGCTCGCCCCCCTGCAGGCAGGTAAAGGAGCCGCCGAAAAAAGCGACCTGTACCTCGGCATGACCGGGGCTGCGCGCCAGCCATTCATCTATGGTCGCGGTAATGGGCGGCAAAGCACCATTGCTCCTGGCAGACCCCGATATTTTTTCTTGATTGCAGAACAGGCAATGGTGCGGACAGCCGCGATGCGGAATAAAAACCGGAATAACCAGGGCCATGCGGATCAACTTTTTTCAGGATTGAGTGTCGCAAGCGCTGCTGCCGCCGCCCTCTGCTCCGCTTCTTTTTTCGATCCGGCCTGGCCGCTGCCGAGAACCTGATCCCTGAACCAGACGGAAATGGTGAAGACCTTCTGATGGGACGGGCCATCCTCCCCCTCGATCCTGTAGGTCGGCGCCTCGTTGTATTTTTCCTGCAGTGCCTCCTGCAGACGGCTTTTGGCGTCGGCGACCAGCAATTCCTCTTTTTTATCTTCGATATCGGGGAGAAAAAAGCTCGCGACAAAATCGGCCACGGCCTGATACCCGCCATCCTCAAAAATCGCGCCGACCACCGCCTCATAGGCACAGGAGAGAATGGACGCCTTGCTTCGCCCGTGGGAGCTTTCTTCACCTTTGCCAAGCGCCAGATAGTTGCCCAGATCGATAGCCCTGGCCATCTTGGCCAGATGCTGTTCGTTGACCAGAGAGGAGCGCAGCCGGGTCAACTCCCCCTCGCGCAGCTTCCGGTAGCGGTGCATCAGGATATGGCCGATTATCATATCGAGGACGGCATCCCCTAAAAATTCGAGTTTCTCGTTATCGTTTCCGCCCTGGGCCTGCTCAAACGCATAGGACGAGTGAACCAGCGCCGTCTGCAGGAGACGGAGATCGGTAAAACGATAGCCGAGGACCTTCTCCAGCCTGCTCAATTCTTCCTTGTTGACCCGCACCAGCGAATCAATATCCATACCCATATTATAATATTTTCCTTGTCAAAATTTTCTGCTATGGTATAAAAGTGTCCTTCGAACAGCTGGCGGCGTAGCCAAGAGGTCAAGGCAGTGGTCTGCAAAACCATTATTCATCGGTTCGACTCCGATCGCCGCCTCCAGCAATTTCAAAGGGATTACAG
>CAYTVF010000164.1:0-9659 GCA_964441345.1 uncultured Desulfopila sp.
CGGCAACCTGGAGTTGACTATAAGCAGAATAGCGCGATTAGCCAGAGAGCAGTGATCGCACCCTGTAATCATTTGCTTATTATTTATTTTCGTTGAACCGCCTACCACTGCGTGGTATACACAAGCATACTTATCGACTTTTCCCCCCGAAATCAACAGCAAACGGCAAGCGAGAGGCCATGGTCACCAATCAAAAAGAAAAACTAAAACAGCCGGAAAATCGGAACAGCGGCACAACACAGCCCGGCAACAAAAACCAGCTGGTCATTTACTGCATTATTTTTATCGTCGGTTTTCTCGCCGGTGTGGCCTTTACCGTCTTTAAAAGCAACACCCCGGGACCGGGGTTGGCTCCCGCTGGCGCCCCTCAGGCCCATAAAGAGGGAAGCGAGGAAAGCCGCCAGGCCATCCTGAGTCTTGAGGCCGAGGTGACCGCCAATCCACAAAATTACCAGGCCTGGGCTCGTCTCGGCAACCTGTACTACGATACCGAACAGCCGGACAAGGCGATAGCCGCCTACAACAAATCCCTTGAACTGCATAAAGGAGACGCCAACCTCCTCACCGATCTCGGGGTGATGTACAGGCTGACGAACCAGCCGCAAAAGGCTATCGAATACTTTGACCTGGCGATGCGGGAAAACCCTGCCCATCTGCCGTCACGATACAATAAAGGCATTGTCAAAATGTACGATCTCAACGATCCGCGGGGAGCAATCGCCAGCTGGGAGGAGATGCTCAGGATCGATCCGCAGGCCAAGGCCGGCAACGGTGAATCGATCAGCGCACTGATTGAGAGAATCAGGACGGAACAGGCCGCAACCAAATAAAAATAAAAAATAAATTCCGCCCTACCTACCCGAAGAGGAGATGAACATGAAATTCGAAACACTCGCCCTGCATGCAGGCCAGACTGTCGACCCGAGCACTCTCTCAAGGGCTGTGCCTATTTACCGGACCGCCGCCTATATGTTCAAGAATACCGAACATGCCGCCAACCTCTTCGCCCTCAAGGAACTCGGCAATATCTATACCCGGATCGGCAATCCGACCCAGGATGTCCTGGAACAGCGCATGGCCCAGCTGGAAGGCGGCGCCGCGGCGCTCGCCCTGGCCTCCGGGACCTCGGCCATTTTTTATACCATCATCAATATCTGCGGCCAGGGCGATGAGGTGGTCTCGGCCAACAACCTGTACGGCGGCACCTATGTCCAGTTCGACTCCATCCTGCCCCAGCTCGGCATCAAGGTCCGCATGGTCGATGGGGCGCAACCGGACAAAGTCAAGGCGGCGATCAACGGCAAGACCCGCGCCATCTACTGCGAGACCCTCGGCAACCCTGCGCTGAATATGACCGATCTTGCGACGCTTGCCAAAATCGCCGAAGAATATCACCTGCCGCTCATCGTCGATTCGACCTTTACCCCGCCCTGCCTGCTGCGGCCGATCGAGCACGGCGCCAATATCGTTATCCATTCGCTGACCAAATGGATCGGCGGCCACGGCACCGGCATCGGCGGCATTGTCATCGACGCCGCCAACTTCAACTGGCAGGATGCGAAATTCAACCTCTATAACGAACCGGATTCCTCCTACCACGGCCTGCGCTACGCCCATGACCTGGGCGATTTGAGCCCGCTGGCCTTCATCCTGCGCATGCGGTTGGTGCCTTTACGAAATCTTGGCGCCTGCATCAGTCCCGACAACTGCTGGACCACCCTGCAGGGCATCGAGACGCTCAGCCTCAGAATGGCCAGACACTGCGAAAACGCGGCTGCGGTCGCCGAACATCTGAGCGGCCATGCCGGAGTCGAGTGGGTGCACTATCCCGGCCGGGCCGGTTCGCCGGGCCACGACATGGCGGTAAAGTATCTGAAAAACGGTTTCGGCGGCATGATCGCCTTCGGCATCAAGGGCGGCCTTGCGGCCGGCAAGAAATTTATCGACAGCCTGCGGCTCGTCTCCCATCTTGCCAATGTGGGGGATGCCAAGTCGCTGGCCATCCATCCGGCCTCGACCACCCATTCGCAGCTCTCGCCGGAGCAGCTCCGGGAAGGCGGGATTGAAGAGGGCATGGTCAGGCTGTCGATCGGCATCGAGCATGTCGACGATATCGTCGCGGATATCGACCAGGCCCTGGCCGGTGCCGCTTCATAAGCTTTTTTTCGGGGCACGGATGGACACAGCCGCCAACTCTAAGCAGAATAACCAGACCGTTCTGACCGTTGAAAAACGGTTTTACACCTTTGCCGAACCGCCGGGTGAACTGGTGCTGGAAAGCGGGGCGAAACTCGGACCGGTGACCATCGCCTACGAAACGTACGGCACGCTCAACGCGGCAAGGGATAACGGTATCCTGATCGCCCATGCGTTTTCCGGCGACTCCCATGTCGCCGGCCGATATCCCGCCGACCGGGAAGGCGAAAAACCCGGCTGGTGGGATTTCATGGTCGGGCCCGGCAAAGGCATCGACACCGATAAATATTTCGTCATCTGCCCGAACATTCTCGGCAGCTGCATGGGCTCGACCGGCCCCGCTTCGCTCAATCCGGCCACCGGCAAGCCCTACGGTCTCGACTTTCCGATGATGACCATCGGCGATATGGTGACCACCCAGAAGATCCTGGTCGACTCGCTCGGCATTACCCGGCTCCGCGGGGTGATCGGCGGCTCGGTGGGCGGCATGCAGGTGCTCGAATGGTGCGTACGCTATCCCGACGCCGTCCGGGCCGCCGTGCCGATCGCCACCACCATGCGCCATTCCGCCCTGGCCATCGCCTTCAACGAGATCGCCCGCCAGTCGATCATGGCCGATCCGAACTGGAACAGGGGCGATTATTACAGCGGCAGCAAACCCGATATGGGGTTGGCCGTGGCCCGGATGATCGGCCATGTCACCTACCTCTCGGACCAGGCGATGCATCGCAAATTCGGCCGGAAACTGCAGGATAAGGAGACCTTCTCCTTCGGCTTCGACGGCGATTTCCAGGTGGAAAGCTACCTGCGCCACCAGGGAACCAAATTCGTCAACCGGTTCGACGCCAATTCCGTACTCTACATCACCAAGGCGTCCGATTACTTCGACGTGGTGGAGCGCATGGGCAGATCCGGCCCGCTCCATGAAAAAGAAAAGGGCCGGGAACAAATCAAATATTTAGTCATCTCATACAGCTCGGACTGGCTCTACCCGACCTATCAGGCCAGGGAACTGGTGCAGACCCTGAAGCGCTCCGGCCAGGATGTCAGTTTTTGCGAGATCGAGGCGGATTGCGGCCATGACGCCTTTCTCATCCCGGACGAACGCCTCACCACGCTGATCAGGGGGTTTTTAGATGGTCTTGCCTGAAACCGACACGGAAGTGGATACACCAAAAAAAAATATCCGGTTTGACCTGCGGATCATCGCCTCGACCATTCCGGACGGCAGCCGGGTGCTCGACCTCGGCTGCGGCAACGGCGATCTGCTCGCATGGCTTGCAGCCAACAAGAATGTCATCGGCACCGGCATCGAACGGGATAAAATCAAGGCTGCCTATTGCATCAGCCGGGGCCTCTCCGTCCTGCAGGGCGACCTCAACGACGAGGTCGACGACTATCCCGACTGCAGCTTCGACTATGTCATCCTCAGCCAGACCCTGCAGCAGGTCTTCGAACCGGCGAGACTGCTCTATTCGCTGGCCCGAATCGGCCGCAAGGTGATCGTCAGTTTCCCCAACTTCAGCCACTATTCGATCCGGCTGCAGCTGCTGTGGCACGGCATCGCCCCGAAAAACGATCAACTGCCCTACTCCTGGTACGACTCGCCGAACATCCGGGTCATCACCCTGCAGGATTTCCGCAAGTTTGCGAGAGATGTCGGTTACAACATCCTGAAAGAAATCGCCGTCACCACCAACGCGGTCAACAGCGAGGGGCGCATTGTCCGCTATTTCACCGACCTGCGGGCTACGTACGGAATTTATATTATAGAGAAAGTCCCCCCTCCCCTAGGGGGAGGGGGAAGCCGCAACGTGCGACTTCGTAGCAAGCTCACCCACCCCTGTAGCAAACTCACCCACCCCTCGGTCCCCTCCCGTCAAGGGAGAGGGGAGGCAAAAACAAATCACACTTATCGGATACCCACCACCATGTCAGATAAAAGAATTCCAATTGTCGACACCCGGTCCATTGCCGCCGTCTGCGATCACATCGAGGTCACCAGCTGCTGCCAGCATTTCAAGGTGCCGAACATCGTCAAGGAACTGCTCTCTTCCTGGAGCACCAAGGAGTGCTTCGAACATATCAGTCCGGTCGCCATTCCCTCCCAGGAGGAGATCATTCAAATCGTCGAGCAGGCGCGCTGCATTCTCTTCCCCGGCTATTTTACCCGGACCAAGCTGCATGCCTCCAACCTCGAGTACTATATCGGCAAGAAGACCACCGATCTCTACGACAAGTTGTCCGAGCAGATCACCATGGCCATCCGCCACGACTGCCGGCGCAACAACCTGCCCTGCACCAACTGCGAGGACCAGAGCTACAGCAAGGCGCTGTCCTTTATCGAGACACTGCCGAAGATCGCAGCGATCCTGGCGACCGACATTCGCGCCGCCCTCGAAGGTGACCCGGCCACCAAGAGTCCGGACGAGGTTATCTTCTGTTATCCCGGCCTCCTGGCGACCCTCGTCTTCCGGCTGGCCCATGAGCTGTATCTCCTCAAGGTGCCGATCATTCCGCGGATCATGACCGAGTATGCCCACACCAAGACCGGCATCGATATCCATCCGGGCGCGACCATCGGCCCGGGCTTTTTCATCGACCACGGCACCGGCGTCGTCATCGGCGAGACCTCCATCCTCGGCAAAAATGTCCGGCTTTACCAGGGGGTTACCCTCGGGGCGCTGTCTCTGCCGCGCGATGCCGGCGAAACCATGCGCAATATGAAAAGGCATCCGACCATTGAGGACGATGTCATCATCTACTCCAACACCACCATTCTCGGCGGCGAAACCGTCATCGGCGAAGGATCGGTCATCGGCGGCAATATCTGGCTGACATCGAGCGTGCCGGCCGGCACCAAGGTGCTGCTCAAGCGGCCGGAACTGATCTACTCAAATTCCCTGTAAACAAAAAACAGAAAACAGAAAACCAAAAAACAAACACATCCGACTATCCTTTACTTTAGAGGTACATATCATGGCCAAGACAATTATCGAGAGCGTCGGCAACACCCCACTTCTTATTCTTGCCGGATTATCCGCGAAAGCAGGGGCGACCATCCTCGGCAAGCAGGAGTCGCGCAACCCGTCGGGCAGCGTCAAGTGCCGCATCGCCGTCTCGATGATCGAAGCGGCCGAACGGCAGGGACTCATCGACAAGCAAAGCACGATCATCGAGCCGACCAGCGGCAATACCGGGATCGGCCTTGCCTTTGTCTGCGCCCATAAAAAACTTCGGCTCATCCTCACCATGCCGGAGAGCATGAGCATCGAGCGGCGGAAACTGCTGAAACATCTGGGGGCGGAGCTGATTCTCACCCCCGCCGCGGAAGGCATGAAAGGGGCCATCGCCCGGGCCCGGCAGATCCAGGCCGACATCCCCAACAGTTTCATCCCCGACCAGTTCGGCAACCCCGCCAATCCGGCGATCCATCGCCAGACCACCGCCGAAGAGATCTGGCGGGACACCGACGGCAAGATCGATATTTTTGTCGCCGGGGTCGGCACGGGCGGCACGATAACCGGAGTGTCGGAGGTATTGAAAGAGCGGAATAGGGCGATGATCTCCGTCGCGGTCGAGCCGCAGGACTCGCCGGTCCTGTCCGGCGGCAAACCGGGACCCCATAAAATTCAAGGGATCGGGGCCGGCTTTATCCCTGCCGTGCTGAACCGGGCGATTATCGACGAGGTGGTCACCGTAAGCAATGACGACGCCTTTGCCGCCGCCCGGCAACTCGCTTTGGCGGAAGGGATTCTCGCCGGAATTTCCAGCGGGGCGGCGGCCCATGCGGCGCTTACGGTCGCGAGCCGCCCGGAGAACCAGGGAAAAACGGTGGTGGTGATC
This sequence comes from uncultured Desulfopila sp., assembly GCA_964441345.1. Lineage (GTDB taxonomy): Bacteria > Desulfobacterota > Desulfobulbia > Desulfobulbales > Desulfocapsaceae > Desulforhopalus_A. The sequence goes on from CAYTVF010000164.1 coordinate 6,043, forward strand.
CTGCCCGACAGTGGCGAGAGATATCTGAGCACGCCGCTGCTGCTTGAATAATCAGGTTCAAGGCCAACATGGCCGAACCGGGCGATTCTCCCGCCCGCACTCCGTTCGCGATTTATCGGGCTTTTTCCTCTGGTAATTCGCGAACGTCCCCACTATAATCGGCCGCAGTAAAATCACTCAAACACCAACCGTACCGATATGTGAGGAAGCAAACCATCGAAACACGCCACCTGCAAATCTTCGTTGCCGTATACAAGGCGAAAAGCTTTACCAAAGCCTCTGAACAGCTTTATACCAGCCAGCCGACGATAAGCGAGCATATCCAGAACCTGGAGGCCCGGCTCAACTGCCGGCTGTTCGACCGGCTGGGCAGAAAGATACTGCCGACGGCCGAGGCGGATATCCTCTATCCGCGCGCCATGGCCATTCTTGACGACCTCCGCCGGCTGGAGGAGGATATCGCCGCCACCGGCGACACCATGGCGGGCGAACTGATCATCGGCGCCAGCACTATTCCGGGAGCATATATCCTGCCGAAGATCGCCGCCGCCTTCAAGAACGAGTTCCCCCGCATCTCTTTCGAGATACGCATCAGCGACTCGGCCCAGATCGTCGATGCGGTCGCCGGCAACGTCCTGATGCTCGGGATTGTCGGGGCAAAACTGCCCGGGCCAAAACTCCATTACCAACCCTTTGCCGAAGATCAGCTGATTCTTGCCGCAGCCGCAGCCAACCCCGTCCCGGCCGAGATAACCATGGACGAACTCTGCGCCCTCCCTTTCATTATCCGGGAGAGGGGTTCCGGCACGAGAAAAAGCATCGAAACGCTTCTTGCCCGGCAGCACTACTCCCTCGATCAGTTCAACATCTGCGCCACCCTGGGTTCCAGCGCGGCGGTCAAGGAAGCGGTGAAGGCCGATCTGGGAGTTTCAGTGGTCAGCCGATACGCCGTGCGCGACGAACTGGCCTACGGGACAATCAGGGAAATCGAGGTGGACGGCTTGACAATGGTAAGAAACTTTTATGTCGTCACTTCGCCGAAACGGACCTTGCCCAACCATTATCAGGTTTTTCTGCAACATCTTCTGCAAAATGAGGAACTCCAGTTCATCCGGAAAACAAGCACCTAAGTAACAGTCCAATTGTCCATACGCCGCTTCCTGTGCCATTTCGATTTCGATAGCGATTTCGAGAGCGAGAGTTCATCCCCAAAACAAATCTCTTCAACAAGATCGTACCCCAGCTACTCGATTGCCGGATGAACCGAAACTTCTTCCTTCACCGTTGATCAGCCCTTGCCCAAAGTGCGGGACGGCCTGATAATTCTAGGACGGACGATTTCCCGTGCAGGAGGTTCGCCTGCCTGAACCGGTGGAGGAACATCCTCGGGGCCGACCTGAGTCGGCTGCTCCATCCTCATTTCAGCCGGCTGGTCCAACTCCAGGGGGGTATCTTCCGCCGTCCCGGTGATATCGGGGGCCTGATTCTCATTGGGTTGGAGTTGCCCGATTGGTATGATTGTCTCCTTTGGCTGGAGTTGCTGGGTTGGTGCGGTTTTCCCCTTTGGCGGGAGTTTCCCGGGTGGTGGTGGTTTCGCGACTTGTCGAACCGTTGCCGCCTCGCTGATATCGAGAAGTTCATCCTTGCCGTTGACGGCGAGAATGACCTTTCCGCGCAAAATCTCTTTGATATGGGCTCCGTGGACCATATCTCCAACTTTGTACAATTCCTGCTTATGCATTTTTTTATCGAGAATTACCGCGCGATGAGTACCCTCGCTGCCACCGATTGTCCCCACCAGCACAATCCCCAGGTCGCTCATCTTGAGGTCGGCTGCAGCATCGGGCGGTGGTGCCGGCCGTACAGTCTCGGCCGAACCGGACGGCCCGAACAGATTTCTGGTCAGAATAATAGTGTGATCCCGTTTTGTGCCGATGGGTATCAGGCCCGCCGGATCCTTGGCGATCGGAATCGCCGGCACGGCAACCTCCTCCGCCGGCTGCTGCAGAATGAAGTATTCAAGGATCGTATACCCCCCTTCCACCGCACCGATGCAGAACAGTGTGATAACGAGCAACGGGATTATGCCGGAGATGCGGGATGCCATAGAGTACCGGCTATACCGGCATCAGTCCGGGAATGACCGCGGCCAGTGCCTCCTCGATGCTGCCGACAAAAACAAACTCCATCGCGGCCATGATATAATCGGGCAGTTCCTGCAGATCTTTTTTATTTTCGGCAGGCAGGATAATGCGATGGATATCGGCTCGCCGGGCAGCCAGCACTTTTTCTTTAATGCCGCCAACCGGCAATACCAGGCCGCTGAGGGTGATCTCCCCGGTCATGGCGGTATCGCTCCGGGTCGGCAGGCCGCTGTAAAGGGAGGCCAGAGCAGCGGCCATGGTGAGACCGGCAGATGGTCCGTCCTTGGGAATTGCACCGGCCGGGACATGGATATGAACGGCTCCGGCGGGGATTTCGAGATGAAGCTGGCCGCTTTGCGATTGCAGATAACTGGCCGCAGCTATGGCCGATTCTTTCATCACCTCACCGAGGTGACCGGTGAGCGTGATACTCTCTTTATACGGTAAATTGATGACCTCGACATAGAGCACGTCGCCGCCCGATTCGGTCCAGGCCAGGCCGGTTGCCACTCCCGGCGGAAGAGTGCGACGCAGTTTTTCGATAAAAAACCGTTCGGGTCCGAGCATCTTTGCCAGGTCTTCGTTGCCGATCGTCACCGGATCGGTGATCTGCTCGGCAAAACGGATCGCCACCTTGCGGGCCAGCTTGCCGATCATTCTCTCCAGTTCCCGAACCCCGGCCTCCCTGGTATACCGATGAATGATACTGGCGAGGGTGGCGTCGGGAATACAAAACTGTTCTCCGGTCAAACCTGCCTCCGATCGTTGCCGGGGGATGAGGTACTGAATCGCGATCTCTTTCTTCTCTTCTTCCCCGTAGCCTGAAATATGGAGGGTTTCCATGCGGTCGAACAACGGTTTGGGAATGGTGTCGACGGTATTGGCGGTGACGATAAAAAAGACCCGGGAGAGGTCGAACGGCAGATCGAGATAATTATCGCGGAAGGTGCAGTTTTGGGCCGGATCGAGGATTTCCATCAGCGCCGCGGCGGGATCGCCCCGGAAATCCCTGCCCAGTTTATCGATTTCATCAAGCATAACCAGAGGATTACGCACTCCGCTGCGCCGCAGTGCCTGGATGATCCGCCCCGGCATGGCCCCGATATAGGTGCGCCGATGCCCTCGCAGTTCCGCTTCATCCGACATCCCGCCCAGACTGAACCGCTCGAATTTTCTGCCGAGAGACCTGGCTATGGACTGGCCCAGGGAGGTCTTGCCCACGCCGGGCGGACCGACAAAACAGAGAATCGGCGATTTAGCGCCGGGGTTCAGTTTCATCACCGCCAGTTGTTCGATGATCCGTTCTTTTATGTCCTTTAGACCATAGTGATCCGCATCCAGGACGTTCCGGGCATTATTCAGATCCAGATTATCTTCCGTGGCGGAATCCCAGGGAAGGTCGAGCACCAGTTCCATATGGGAGCGGGCGACCTGATATTCCGGAGACATCGTCGGAATCTGCTGCAGACGCTG
>CAYTVF010000165.1:0-9549 GCA_964441345.1 uncultured Desulfopila sp.
CGGGCGCTCTTGCCTTGGCTCTGTCGCTTGCCGTTACGACCGGCCAGGCCGCGGATAAACGCGAGAAATTCGGTGCCGACAAACGGCATGAAGCGGTCAAGCAAGAGCTGCGCAGCATCAAGCCGAGCACCGAGACATTCAAATGGAAGATGGTTATGCCCTGGTCGAAAGGCTTGCTGTTCTATGATATGGCAGTGCATTTCGCCGACTCCGTTGCCCTCGCCTCCGGCGGCCGTCTGGAGATCAAAGTATTCTCCGCCGGCGAGGTGGTCGGCGCCATGGAGTCATTTGATGCAGTCAGCAAAGGTTCCGCCGAAGTAGGTCATGACTGGCCGGGTTACTGGCAGGGCAAGGACCAGAACTTTGTTTCTTTCGGTTCCGTTCCCTTTGGACTCGACACCGAAGGTTACAATATCTGGCTGTATGAGCGCGGTGGTCTTGAGCAGATGCAGGAACTCTACGGCAAGTTCAACCTCGTCGCCCTGCCCGGCGGTAACGGCGGCCAGGAGATGGGCTTCTTCTCCAACAAGAAGGCCACCAAAATGGAGGATTTCAAAGGCATGCGCGTCCGTACCCCCGGCTGGTATATGGACATCATGAACCGCCTTGGCGCCTCCGTCACCCCGCTGCCAGGCGGCGAGATCTATCTGGCGCTTGAGCGCGGCGTTATCGATGCCGCCGAATTCTCCACCCCGGCCATGAACTATCCGATGGGCTTCGACGAAATCACCAAGTACGTTCTCACCCCCGGTATCCATCAACCCTCGGTACAGTGCGCTTTCTTTTTCAACAAGGACGCCTACAACAAACTGCCGGCCGACCTGAAGTACATCATCGATATCGCTGCCAAGGAGACCCAGCTGTGGTCCACCGCCTGGCAGGAGAACCTGAATATCGAGGCGATCAAACTGTTCAAGAAAAAAGTCGAGTTCGTCAAGATGGACGAGCAAGCTATCAGTACTTTCGCCAAGATGACCAAGGAATATCTTGACGAATTGAAAGGCAAGTACCCGAATGTCAAGACCACCCTCGATTCCCAGGAACTTTTGAAGAAGGACTTTGCCGAGTGGCGTGAGGTCAGAAGCGGACTGGCCCCCTGGCCGCTTGACGACTATATCAATGGCAAACGCCTGCAGTAATAATTATCCGGAAGTTTTCACCGTTTGACCCTCAAGCGGCGGGGTTTACGCCCCGCCGCCGTCCCTTGAACCATCCTTGTTACAAAAAAGGACCACGTTATGGAAAATATTTCCAGGGCAATAGATGCCCTCAATGAAAAGGTAGGACTGTACAGCTCATACCTCATTTTACCTCTGGTAGGTGCGGTCATCTATGAGGTCTTCATGCGCTATGTCTTTAATGCCCCGACCTCCTGGGGCTTTGAGATGACCACCTTTCTCTACGGCATGCATTTCATGCTGGGGCTCGGCGACGCCCTGCGGACCAACAACCATGTCTGCATCGATATCTTCGAATCGAAATTGCCGAAAAACAAGCGAGCCGTCCTGCGGATCATTACCAGCCTAGTCTTGTTCATACCGGCCATGGGTTTTATGACCTACGGGGCGATCAAGTACGCCGTTACCTCCTGGATGATGTTCGAACACGCCTCGTCCTCCTGGGGTCCGGCCATCTACCCCTATAAAACGGTCATGGCCATCGGTTTTGTTCTCTTGTTTCTGGCAGGGATTTCGAAGTTGCTTCAGGACTTCCATACCCTGCGTTCCGCCAACTAACCACCCGCGAGGAGATTAACCATCATGGGTCCAGAAGTTTTAGCAATTTTAATGTTCGTTGTCCTGATGGTGGCGATCGCCCTCGGCCACCCTCTGGCGGTAACCCTGGCGGCCGTGGCCACCCTGTTCGGCCTGATCGACAACGGTTTCAATGTTCCCGGTCTCATCGACCTGTTTACCAACAACAACTGGGGCAACTTCCTTAACTACACCCTGGTTTCGGTTCCGCTCTTTATCTTCATGGCCCAGGTCCTCGACCGCGCCAAAGTTTCGGAAGAGCTGTTCGAGGCCCTGTATATCATCCTCGGCGGCCTGAAAGGCGGACTCGGAATCGCCATCATCGTCGTCTCCACCGTCTTCGCCGCCACCACCGGCATCGTCGGCGCCTCGGTCGTCGCCATGAGCCTGATGGCCGCCCCGTCGCTGTTGAAGAAAGGCTATGCAAAAGGCTTATCCGCCGGTATCATCACATCTTCCGGGACGCTTGGCATCCTCATCCCGCCGAGCATCATGCTGGTCGTTTATGCCGGTCTCACCGGCCAGAAAGAGACCTCGGTCGGCAACCTCTTCGCCGCCGCCATCCTGCCCGGCCTGTTGCTTTCCGCTCTCTATATGCTTTATGTCGGTATCCGCTGCGCCATCAGACCGCAGGACGGCCCGCCGATCCCCCTGGCGGAACGAACCGCCACCTTCAACCAGAAATGCTTCATGTTCATCAAGAGCCTGGTGCCGCCCTTCGGTCTGATCCTGGCGGTCATGGGCACCATTCTGGCCGGTGTGGCGACGCCCACCGAGGCTGCCGCCCTCGGCGCCTCCGGCGCCATGCTTCTGGCGCTCTTTAAAGGGACCTTTACCTGGGAGATGATCAAGGGCTCCTCGCTCTCCACCGCCCGCACCACCGCCATGGTTTTGGCGCTGTTTATCGGCGGCAAGGGGTTCAGCGTGGGCTTCCTGTCCATGGGCGGCGGTGATGCGGTCGCCGATATAATGCTCGGCTCGAATATGAGTCCGATCATGGTCCTGCTCCTCATGAACCTGGTGGTCTTTATTCTCGGCGCCTTTATCGACTGGGCCGCCATCCTGCTGATCACCGTACCGATCTTCACCCCGATCGCCATGGAACTGGGCTTCGATCCGCTGTGGTTCGCCATGGTTATCTGCGTCAACCTGCAGACCTCGTTTTTGACCCCGCCGTTCGGTTATTCGCTCTTTTACTTCAAGGGCGCCGCACCGCCGGAGTACACCATCGCCGACGTCTACCGGGGCATCGTCCCCTTTATCTGCCTGCAGATTCTCGGCGTAGTCATGATATGCGTCTGGCCGGAAATCATTACCTATCTGCCGTCCGTCTTCTTCGGCGACAGATAACAGGCTCTATTTAACCCAGCACCCAGGAGGGAAATTACCATGTTACCGGAAATCAAGACAATTCTTTACGCCACCGGCCTTGGGCCGGGTGCGCCGTACGTCTTCCGCTATGCATTGGCCCTTGCCCGTCGGCATCAGGCAAAGATCGTGGCCGTTCATGGTATGGAACCGCTTACCCAGTTCGGCCAGAGCCTGGTCGAGCAGTATATCTCCCACAATACCTCGGAAGAGATGCACAGCAAGGCCCGGGAGACCGTCAGGGACCGTCTCCAGCAACGGATGGAGCAACTCTGCACCAAGGAATGCAACGGGGCTGCGGAGTGCGCCCATCTGGTCACTTCGATTCGGGTGGTCGACGGGTATCCCCACCGGGTCATTCTCGATATTGCTGCGGAATGCAAGGCCGATCTGATCGTCATGGGAGCGCATAGCCATACGCTGGTAGGTGAGGTCATGGTCGGCAGCACCACCCGCAAGGTGCTGCACAGCGCCGCCCTGCCGGTCCTCGTGGTCAAGATTCCCGAGGGATATAACGAACCGCTCGGCTGACAACGTTCCCCCCGCCACTCCGCTTTTTTATTCGTAACCCGCCAGGCCGATATTTTCTTCGGCCGGCGGGCTGCCGGGTAAAAGAAGCGGCTCGTCATAACGGGACTACAGCAGTCCCTGTTCCTTGTACCACTGAGCGGTCCGGCGCAGTCCTTCATGCAGGCCGTACTTCGGCCGGTAGCCGAGCAGCCTTTTCGCCTTGCCGATATCGAACGACCGGCTCTTGGTGAAAAAATCGACCCTCCGCCGATAGATGGGCGGCTCGATCCCTAAAGGGATACAGATCTTCTCGCACAGCGAACCGGCCAGCTGAAAAGGCAGGGCGGGAATGTGGATTTTCCGGTCCGGACTGCCCAGAATGGTTGCGATGGTCGACAGCAGATCGTCGAGCATCATATTCTCGTCGCCGCCGACGATAAATACCTCGCCGATGGCCGCCTCGACCTCCCCGGCCAGAATGAAGCCCTGGACCAGATCGTCGATATAGACCATATGGTAAAAGATCTTGCCGGTGCCAATGACCGGGGTGATGCTCTTGACTGCCAGCCTGAACAATTTCAACAGCCGCATGTCGCCGGGGCCGTAAATGGCCGTCGGCCGAACCACCGCCAGGGCCAGACCGTTTTTCGCGGCAAAATCCCGGGCGAGCAGTTCTCCTTCCAGTTTGGTCCGCTGATAGATATCGGCGGGGGCGTAGGGAGACTGCTCGGTTGCCGGCGGCACCTTGACATCGCCGTGCACGCCGACCGTACTGCAGTGGACGAACCGTTCGACCTGATATTTCACCGCGGCTTCCAGGAGATGCCTGGTGCCCTCGACATGGATATCGCGATAATCCTGATCCACCGAGGAAGCCGTCCGAAACATCGCGGCGATGTTGAAGACCTTCGCCACGCCGGCAACCGCCTTATCCACCGCCGCCCGGTCCCTGATATCGCCCTCGTGAATCTCCAGGGCCGGATGGGCGGCAAGCGCGACGCGTGCTTTGCTGCGGACCAGCAATCTTACCTGATGACCGTCCTGCAGGAGCCTTTTGCTGAGATTGTGACCGGTAAATCCGGTACCGCCTGTTACAAGTATTTTCATATTTCGTATTTCTCTCTTCTCTTTTCCCGGTTGCCGGAATTTTTAAAGCTGGCCCCCGCGGATGAGGTCGGAAATCAATTCCAGCGGATAATTTATCGAAATGCACAGCCACAGGGATTCATTGGTGGCAGGAGGTAAATCGGCGGAGACCTTCTGGTAAAAACCGTCCAGTTTTTCCTTGAAAGCCTCCAGGGAGTAGTTTTCCCGGGCAACCTTCCGCCCTTTTTCGCCCAGTTCCCGACATAATTCCGGATCGCTCAGCAGCCGGACCATCCCTGCCGCCATGCTCTCTTTCGTCGGCTCAACCATGCAGGCAAAATTGTCGGTCAGAACCTGGGTATGGGTGGGCAGAGCGGTAGCCAGAACCACCTTGCCGGAATCGAGGTAGGAATACAACTTCATCGGGGTATTGTTGCCTTGAATCCGGGGCGACAGCAGGATGTCGGCCTGAGCCAGAAAATGGCCGAGCAGGGTCACCGGCCTGGGACCGCAGAAAAAGGTGTTGTCGGCTATCTCCAGTTCTTCGGCGATTTTTTTATAGCCGGCGATCATCTCCCCGGTCCCGCCGATAATCACCAGATTGCCCCGGCAGCCCCGGCCAAGGGCGAGCCGGAAGGACTGAAGGAGCAGATCGATCCCCTGATATCCCTCCAGGTTGCCGACATAGAGCATGATCGGCCCGGAAATATCGTAACGCTTACGCAACATCTCATCTGAAGAAGCACCTTCGCCGAGCAGGCTGATATCCTCGAGACGGACCACGAGCTTGTCCGGCGCGCAGCAGAGGGCGATATCTTCCAGAGTCCTGCACACCGCGACAACCCCGGAGCTGCCGCGCACCACCATCCGCTCGAAAAACTCAAAGAACGTACGAAGGGGCCGCAGGATGGAAAACTTATCGACCATCTGAATGGCCATGGAGGAGTCCATATCGTAGATATAGGGTACGCCAAACACCTTCTTCAAAACCAGGGCGATAAATGCCGACTCCTCGACCGCATGGATGACGTCGAATTTATGGTGCCGCAGCAGGCCAATCGCCTTAAAAAACATAAAAACATCGCATACCAGTTTTTTCCAGGAGAGGGAGGGCGGAATGTTTTTAATTCCCCAGGGTGCCCAGGTCCGGTGTAACCGAACCCCGGGAATCGCGACATCCTCTCCCTCATGAAAGACCAAGAGATGAACATTGTGGCCGAGCAATGCCAGCTCCTTGACCAGCAGGCGCACGGCAATGGGTGTTCCCCGGTTCTGGAAAAACGGCTGGGGGGCTATAACCAGTATCGATCGCGCTGCCTGACGTGTTTTGACCAAAATCAACTCCTCACTCTGAAGAACGCTGCCGGAATAAAGATTAAAAAAAATAAAAAAATAAAAAAATTTTATTCCTTCCTGTTGCTTCTGAAAATAACGGGCGAACCGAACAGGGCGGTCAGCCCGGTCAGCCGAAAGCAACTCTCGATCACCGTGGAAAACATCCTGTTGCCGACCCTGCGGTGAATCACCATGGGCAGCAGAAATTCGGGTTTGAACAGGGGCCGGCCGAAACCGTTTTTTTCCAGTTCGGCGGCGATCTCGGCCCGCGAAAAGAGGGTGAAAGGCCGGGTATTGCCTTCCATTTTCTTCTTCATGCCAAAAAACTGCTCATACAGAATATTGGTGGAGCGCCGGTCCGGGTAATCGAAAATGACCGCTTTATCGGCAACCCGGCACAATTCGGCAATCAGTTCGCGCCATCCGGTAACATGGGGCAGGAGCCGAAAAGCCATGGCCACCGCAAAGGAGCGGTCGTCATAGGGCAGGGCCAGGGAATCGCAGGTAAGGTACTGAAATTTCCCCGGCGGAATCAACCGATCGAGGCGGTCGCGACAGCTGTCGTCACTGCCGGTCACCGTTACATCGAAGCCACTTTTTGCCAGCGGTTCGGCCAGCTGGGCATGGCCGCCGCCGACATCGAGAATCCTCGCTCCGGCCAAATCGTGGAGAAGACCCTGCGTTATCGCCGCCTGCCGGTCGAGAAAATATGAACCCGCCGCGCCGCTGAATCGTGCCGCATAACCGGCCTGAGCCGTTTCAATATCCGCTGTTTCCAGAAACATCATTTTCCGCCTTTTTCACGTTAGGAGTGCATACACTTCGACAACATCGGCGATTTGCCGGTCCCGTTCCTCGTCGGTCCAGGCCAGTTCCCGCCCCATGATCTCGGCGATCCGGGCAAGCGTGGCGCTCCCCGGACATTCCGCCGAACCCAGATGCGACCTGCGAAAGACCACATCGGCGAGAGTGGATGCCATCTCCTCATGGACAAAATAGAGTACTTCGGCAACCAGCAGCGGCGGTTCTTCGCTCAGCCAGACCGACTCGCCGTTGTTCACCCCGTCGCTTTGCACCAGCACCGCGAAAACTGCCCGCCACCGCGCCCCGTACCGTCCTTCGAGGTGCGCTCTGATCGGCTCGTAGTCGTGTCCCAGTTTTTTGATCGTCGGCCCGTGGTCAAGACGCGGCGGCGATGGAGCGATATACGAACCGGGCGGACGCGGCCCCAGATGCTTATCGTCTTGCAAAATTCTCACCATTTTTTCGGCGATGTCCGGCGCGGTGGTGTATTTCACCCCCTTGATCGAGAAAAGTCCGCCCATCCCGTCCGTCGCAGGGTGGGCAATGATCTGTGACGATTTATCGAGCTGAACCGAATCGGCCTGACCGTCATCGGCCCCGGTTATCGGCAGCAGACCGCCATGGCAGAAGGTGACATCGCCCATGGTCAGCTGAGCCGCCGGATAGATCTTATTGATGTCGTCGATGAGTTCCTGCACATCCCGGCGCTGCAGGGAAAAATCATCGACCTTGCCGCGATACGGTTTATAGGTGGTGCCGATCATCGTGTAATTTTCCTGCCACGGGACAAAAAAGAAGAGTCTTTTCCCCCGCTTGATAATGGCGTCGCGGTCGGTGAAAGCGGTATAGCCTTCGAGACCGACCGCATACTTGCGAAAGAGTCTCTTTTTCACCACGATATTGATGGCCGTGGCCCAGAGCTGACCGGCAAGGGGCGACTGGCCGCCGGCCAGCCGTTCGAGCCACGGTCCCGCGGCATTGACCACCGCCCGGCAGTTCACCCGGATCATTGCGCCGGTCGGCACATCGCGGGCGGTGACCCCGGTGACCCGATCGCCCTCTTGTATCAGCCCGGTAACCTCGGCATAGTTGGCGACATCGGCCCCATATTTTACCGCTTCCAGTACATATTCGAGCACCAGCCTTTCGGTGTCGGCGGCGATGGCATCGTACCAGATCGCTCCCCCGGTCAGACCCTTGTCGTCGATCCCGGGTACCGCCCATTTCACCTCATCCGCCGAAATCGCCGTCCCCCGCGGCAACCGGTTATCTGGAACCACACCCCGGTTGCGATCGAATGCCACCATATCGTAGACGGCGAAAGCGAGGCGCATCATTTCCCGGCCCTTGATGCCGTGGCCGTAGGTGGGCATGAGACAGGCAAGGGGCCCCACCAGGTGGGGGGCAAAGGCCATCATCGACCGGCGCGACTCGATCGACTCCCGCATCCTTGTAAAATCGCCATGCTGCAGGTAGCGGATGCCGCCGTGGATGATTTTCAGGCTATTGGCCGAGGTCGAGTGACCGAAGTCGCCCCGGTCGAGCAAGGCCACCCGGTATCCGGCCCGCGCCGCCGCAAGCGTTAAAACGGCGCCATGGATTCCCCCGCCGACAATGACGAGATCGTACGGTCTTTCAGCCAGCTTCTTCAGATCTTTTTTCATGTTTCCCGCAAACGGATGAGAACGATTTTTCGAGCCGAACAAATAAAAGATCCTACATATCAGAATCGGCGCTGAAATGAAACATCAATATCGGCCCAATATCGGCACAATCGGTTGGAGGGAGCTGCTGTGGCAGGGTGAATCAGGGTTGCCGCCACGAGCTCACCCTGACTCGGTCATATCAGACTCGGCCGGCGCCGATATCCCGGCCGAACTGTTCGGCCCGGGTCATTTCATCCGGCAGTTCAAGGACCGCTTCCCTGCTGTCGATCCCCTTCACCAGGAACTCTCCGCCATACTCCAGGTCCATGGCGTCGAAAATATACCTTGTGCTCAACTTGCAGCAGTCGAATACTTTCGGTCCCTTGGTGGCCGAGGTCGCCAGGAGATACCCTTTGCGCCCCTCGCCCTGACGAAAGCGGTTCTTGAGCAGGTATTTTCTTGACCAGCGCGCCTGGAATCGGTCGCCGCAGCTTTTGCACTGGGCGGAGAGCGCATAAAAATAGACCGGACTGACCAGGAGAAGACGATCGGCCGCATCCACCGCCGCATATATCCCGGTCATATCGTCCATGATCACGCACACCCCGGTCTTTACGCAGCCGCCACAGTCCTGACACGGCCGCAGCTGCAAATCATTGAGCCGGATGTAATCGACCGATCCGCCTTCCTTGGCCACGCCATCAGCGATCCTGCGGGCCAACGTCTCGCTGTTTCCGCCCTCGCGGGGGCTTCCCAACAATACCAGCAACTTCATGACAGAATCTCCCCTTCATGGTTGATGAATGATCTTGTGTTCCGCTTCCTGCCCTTTTTTTTCCTGGCGCAGGTTATGCCGAACTCTACCATTTTTGCAACTTCCCTGTCAGCTACATTGTTGGACGATACGCTTCTGCGACTCCCCCTGGCAGCGAATCGATGCGACAGCGTGCGCTTGATTATGCGTAACTATTCAGTTTATTTCAATAGTATCCACTTTGTCTACTTGGTTTTTGCCTCCCCTCCCTTGACGGGAGGGGATTGAGGGG
>CAYTVF010000166.1:0-7241 GCA_964441345.1 uncultured Desulfopila sp.
TGTTTTTTGTTTTTTAGCCCGCAACATATCTTCTCTCCCGCCGAAGATCAAACTGTTTCTGCATTCTCCGCCTCTTGCATTCTCTCCTCCGCCCGGCTACTATCCACAAGGTTTTCCTAAAATTTATTATTTTCTACCAGAGAACAGCATACATGACTTCTGCAACAACATATCCGCAACAGATCGCCGCATTACTGGGTCTCCGGGAGCAGCAGGTCGGCAATACCCTCGGCCTCCTGACGGAAGGCGGGACGGTGCCTTTTATCGCCAGGTACCGCAAGGAGCACACCGGATCGCTCGACGAAGTAGCCGTCGCCGCCATACGGGAGCACCTCCGCAAACTCGTCGAGATCGACAAACGCCGTGAGACGATTCTTGAGACGCTCGCCAAAAATGAACTGCTCAACGACCCGCTCCGCGGCCAACTCAATGCGGCCAAGACTCTCACCGAACTGGAGGATATTTACCTGCCGTTCCGGCCGAAGCGGAAAACCCGCGGGCTGGCCGCCCGGGAAAGGGGGCTGGAACCCCTCGCCGCGATGATCCTGCAAGGTGCCCGGGACCTTCAGTTGAGTCGATTTTTAAATCCGGAAAAAGGCGTCGATACCGAAGAAGACGCACTGGCCGGGGCAAGAGACATACTTGCCGAAGACATCGCCGAAGACCCGCCGACCAGGGCTGAACTGCGCCGCCTTTTCCAGGATCAGGCTCTCGTGGAATCCAAAGTCGTGAAAAAAAATATGGCCCGGGGCGAAAAGTTCAGAGACTATTTCGATTGGCAGGAGCCGGCGAATAAAGCTCCCGGCCATCGCCTGCTCGCCATGTTTCGCGGAGCGCAGGAAAAAATCCTCTCCCTTGCCATCCGCCCACCCGAGGAAAGCGGCCTTCGCCTCCTGAAAAAGCGCCATCTGAAGACCGGCCAATGGCAAAAATGGCAGGAAGAGGTGGCCAAGGCCCTTGCCGACAGCTACCAGCGGCTCCTCGCCCCATCCATCGAAAATGAACTGACCGGCGACCTGAAAACCCGGGCGGAGGGCGAGGCCATCAAGGTCTTTGCCGACAACCTGCGGCAGCTGCTGCTTGCCCCGCCCCTGGGTCAGCGGCGAGTCCTCGCCCTCGATCCCGGCTATCGCACCGGGGCGAAGGTCGTCTGCCTCGACGCCCAGGGCAAACTGCTGGAGAGCACCACCGTCTTCCCGACCCATGGGGGCAGGCAACTGGAAGAGGCCGGCAAGATCATCACCGGCCTGGTCGCCAAACACCGGATCGAAGCGATCGGCATCGGCAACGGTACCGCCGGACGGGAGACGGAGGAGTTCATCCGGGGCCTTGGCCTCGATGCCGGGATCGTGATAACCCTCGTCAACGAGGACGGGGCTTCGATCTATTCCGCTTCGGAAACCGCCCGGTCGGAGTTCCCCGACCATGACATCACCGTGCGCGGTTCCGTGTCGATCGGCAGGCGTCTCCAGGATCCGCTCGCCGAGCTGGTCAAAATCGATCCGAAATCGATCGGCGTCGGGCAATATCAGCACGATGTCAATCAGGCGGAACTGAAAAAAGGGTTGCAGGAGGTGGTGGAGAGCTGTGTCAACAGCGTCGGGGTTGAGCTCAACACCGCCAGCAACGAGCTGCTGACTTATGTTTCCGGGCTCGGTCCCACCCTGGCGGGCAATATCATCCTGTATCGAAACAGCAACGGCCCGTTTGCCAATCGCCGCGAACTCCTCAAGGTCCCGCGGCTCGGCCCCAAGGCCTTCGAACAATGCGCCGGCTTCCTGCGCATCCGCGGCGGCGGCAACCCGCTCGACGGCAGCGCCGTCCACCCGGAGCGTTATCCGCTCGTGAAAAGGATGGCGGCGGACGCGGGGGTAACCATCGACACCCTCCTGGAATCCGAGCCGGTACGGCAGAAAATCGATCTGCATCGATATATCGATGACTCGGTGGGGCTGCCGACACTCACCGATATCATGGCCGAGCTTGCCAAACCCGGCAGGGATCCGCGCAAATCCTTCGAACAGTTCCATTTCGCCGAATCCATCCATGCCATCGACGACCTGCACGAGGGGATGCGGCTGCCGGCGATGATCACCAATGTCACCAAATTCGGGGCCTTTGCCGATATCGGCATCAAACAGGACGGTCTGATCCATATCAGCCAACTGGCCGACCGTTTCATCAAAGATCCGGGCGAAGTGGTCAAAGTCGGCCAGAAAGTCGAAGTGCGGGTCCTGGAAATTGACCGGCAGAGAAACCGGATTGCCTTATCCCTGCGCAATAAAAAGGATTAGCCTTGATTATTCCGGGCGGGATGATACAACTCAAATTGTTCATAATCAAATAAAGAGAATTCCACCAGCACTCGGACCCACCATGACTGAAACACGGAAGTATTCGGTCCTCTATATAGAAGACAATGAAGCCAACCGCCTGTTGCTCCAGCTCATCCTGGAACGTAAGGAATATCTCGAACTCTTTGCGGCATCCGACGGAAGGAGCGGCATCAAGGTGGCGCGGGAAATTATCCCGGATTTAATCCTCCTGGACATCTCCCTGCCGGATATGAACGGTTATGCCGTCCTGGCCGCCCTGCGCAACGACCCGGCGACGCAAAAAATACCGGTCATCGCAATCAGCGGGGAATTCCCGCCGCAGATCCCCCAAGACGCCCCGTTTGTCTTTGAAAAATATTTACCCAAACCGATTGAAATCGATCCCCTCTACCGGGCAATAGACGAGCTGCTGCGGATTTGAGCCATTCCCGGCCCTGGCTGAGAAGGAGAGACCGGATCCTTCCCGCCGTTCCGCCGCAATCAGAGAACCTTTTTCTCGAGAACCTTTTTCTCGTGGCGGAAACGCATGAAGATATTTTCCGCCAGATACAATCCCAGGGCAAGCCAGATGAGCGAAAAGCCGATCATCCTGGGCCGGGAAAAATCTTCGCCATAGACGAAAACGCCGAGGACGAGATTGATCGACGGGGCCAGATACTGCAACAGCCCCAGCGACGAAAGGGGTATCATGAGATTCCTGCGCTCCCGGACCGCCTTGCGGAAAGCTGTCTGCCTGCCATAGAGATACACCAGGACGATGGTCAGGAGCAGGGACCAGACCATGCGATGGCAGAGGATCTCGTAAGCGGGAACGGCCTGCAGCAGTTTCCAATAGGCGGGCAGCACACCCCACAGGATATAGGCACTGGCCGCGGCCAGCATTCCGGTATATTTATTCATCTCTTGTCTCGATCGAACCCGCCCGGTTGTTCAACTGCGGCCTCCCCCCCTGTTCCAAACTCACCCACCCCTCAATCCCCTCCCGTCAAGGGAGGGGAGGGGGGAACTTTGTCCATAGAGCTGAATGGATACAAAAAATTCGAAAGCCTTATCCCAGGAGAAGGCCGCTGGATAACCAGTAGTACATAATATATCCGCCGGCCCCGAGCAGGAGCAGCCCCGAGAGCTTCTGCACGTATGGCAGGAGTCGGCGCAGGGCGCCAACCACCACTCGTTCTTTTACCATGGCAATGCCGAGAGTGAGAAACTGCATGACGCTGCCCATACCGAGAATGTAGCCGGCGAATTGCAGGATTCCCGCGGAGAAATCGCCGGCTGCCACGGAACTGCCGACAACCATAAGAAAGATCGGCAGCGTGCAGCTGAGGGAGGTCGCCCCGAAGGCCACCCCGAAAAGAAAGTAGCCGAGAATGGACATCTCCCTTGGGTCACCGATCTTGCCGGCGAGATTCTGCAGGAAGTGGAACGACAGGGTATGTCCGAGCAGAATCCATGTGCCGAGGAAGAGCAGGGCCAAACCGACAACAACGGCCAGCCAGGGCGTCGCCGCCATCAAAAATGTGCCGCCCGCCGACACAATGGCCCCGACCACGCCAAAGAGCAGGGCGAAGCCGGCAGTCACGACCAAGGCTACCCAAAACGCCTTGGCCAGCCTGAAAATGAGCGATTGCCGGCGAAAATCATTCTCTCTTGCGCCCAGATAGAGGGAGAGATAGACCGGGAGCATGGCAAAACCGCAGGGGTTGACCGCCGACACCATCCCGGCTCCAAATGAATATCCAAAGGGCAATAGCCCGGCAATATGGCTGAGCCACTGACTTACTTCAACTTGCACTGCCATTCCTCTCCCATTCCTCTCCCATTCCATGATCGGTGCCCTCGGCCAGGCCGGAGAGTACCCCACTGCTACTCCTTCTCCTTCGTACGAGCCAGATAAAAATAACGATTCAAATCAAAAAGTCCAGCCTGAACCGGATCCGTTGCGTCGAATGCCTTCTGAAAGCGGTCATAGACCTCCCAGAAATCCATCCTCGCACGGTTGACGCCGTAGCGGTCCAACCGCTCCATGGCCGCGGGGCAGCCGTCAAAATCTCGCAGCAGGGCCAGAAAATCGGGAAGATCGGCGAGATCGACCTCAAAAAAATAATTGGGATAGGACCCGACAAAGCCCTCGATGAAGGTGGCATTGTCGAATTCGGGCCGAAGTCGCAATCCTTCACCGAAAAGCGTGGTCACATCGTCGTGAAAGCGATTGATCACCATCGAAACGTAAACGTCGTCTTTCTCCTGTGCCGTAACCTTGATGCGGACATAGGCCAGATTGGCGTTATGGTCTTTTACTTTGGTAAAGAACGACACTCCCGGCTTCGATACCGCCCTGAACCCCTGGATATAATCGTCGACGGTGCGGTATGCCTCCGGTAATGCGGGATAGCCTTCGCCGGCCCGCAGATAGTTTTTGTCGAATCGCATCGCCGTGTCCGGACGGAATCGCTTGTTTAGCAAGAATTCGATGAACTCCCGCTGGGGCTCGTGGCCGTTGAAGGGGAACCCCGATTCCAGTTCCGAAGGGATGTGATTGACATTTTCCTTCGCCAGATCCATTCCCCCATACCACGCCTTCATTATCTCATGCCGGCGGTTTTTCGGCATAAAATCGATGAAGTAGGTCTCCCCTTCCTGACGCAGTTCATCCATGTAGATCCGGGTTGAGATCTGATGCATCGCATCGCCGTAGACATTGAAACCGGCAACGAGGGAATAGTAGATCCGTTCCACCAGCGGATAGTCCATTACCCATATTGTTTTCGGGAGATCGCCCAATGGACCTCTGTGCACCGAGGCGCTGTCGAAGTGACGAAACACCGTGAGCAGCGGACTGTCGGCGGCGTTGCCGCCGGGCCAGATCGCTTCCTCGCCGGGCTCCTTGTACCGATAATGGGAGGCATAGTATTCCTGCCGTTTCCGGGAAAATTCCGAAGCCTTCTGCCGATATTTCCGGTGCAGGGTTGCCTTGGCCTGGCCCCAGAAGCTTTCCTCCATCGCCGGCATCTCCAGCAGATCGCCATAGGTCCTTAAAAATCCGGGATCCTGCACACTCAGGTCATAGTCCGGATCGAGAAAGAGCAGCCAGAATTGATCCTGCACCACGTTGAGGGCGATCTGGCCTTTGCAGACGGGCCCGCGAATGAAGGTCATGATGATGTAGTGGATATTGTCGAGCAGAAACTGATACCGGGCCTTAGGCGGGATCTGCTCAAACACCTTGAACGGATTGCCGGCGATATTGGCATCGTAGCCGATGCGGTGCGGCGGCAGCAACCAGTCCGGAGTGATGAACAACTCCTGAATTCGCTGGTACCGGGCATCGGACAGATCGAACACCATATGGGTCTTATGGACGATGGTGGAATGGATTTTGCGAAACCGGTAGTAGAACTTCTGCTCTTTCGGGTCGTCATACGGCCGAACGGTGGCGATCACCTGAATTTCCTGACCGGGCGGGGTACGGGAACGAACAAGCTCATAGAACTCGTTTTCTGGCGTATCGAATTTGATATGGGCCAGGAAGAGATGCTCGTAGAGATACCTTGCGGTCATGGCATGCTTCTCGTCATCCCGATTGAGAAAGGCTTCCCATTTGGTTATCTTCCCGCGAATCGGCGCGGCAACCTCTTCAAGCTTCGCCTGTTGTTCGGGCGTCGGCCCCTCCGCCCCCTGCATCAGCCAGCCGGCGATCGTCTCGAACTCGTCCTTTGCCAGCGGTGGAAAGCCAAAGGGCATGCCCCGGTTGGGGTGTTTCTCCAGATAGGCGCCGAGCTCCTCCCTGGATTCGGCGCAGGTCAGATCATCCGCCTCCGGGTAAAATTTATCCCCGTCGCTCATGGAAATGCGCCGTTTCTGATCGAGCAACTGCATCATCAGGGAGTCGTTCTGATTACAACCCGCACTATTCTCGCTGACACTGTGGAATCCCTTCTGGCGCCATTCCGGCACACTCTGGGCATCCATGAACAGCCGGGTCGGTTCCATGGTGTGCAGGCGAGTCGCATTGTATACGGCCTTTTGGGAGGCACCTCTGGCCAAGCCCTCGTAGGAACTGAGTTTCAGCTGACAGGGCGAGTTATAGCAACTGTGGCAGACCACGCACCGCTTGACCAGGATCGGCTTGACCTTACTCGGATAATCGACCTTCTCCGCGGGGGTGGGAAACACAACCGGCGGCAGCGCCTTGCCGGCACAGCCGCACAAGGCGAGAAGGAAGAACAAGACCAGCAGATAGCGACGATTCATAAGCCCCCCGATCGTTGATTAAGGTTTTCCTCGGCAAGGGTCGCAAGCCGACGGATAAATTGCCTCGATCGACTGAAATTATCACGGAGCCGCGGGGGAGTGTTATCGACCGAACCGTAGATCCCGCTGAAGAAGCCGGTAATGAAATCGCCATGCAGATCGATCGATTTGGTCAGCATGAGAGGGGCGTTTTCCCGGACATGGAGCGGCAGCCGCCGCAGTTCCTCGACGAAGGTCTGCTCCTTGTTAACCGCCACAAGCATTTTCACCATCGCCCTGATTCCGCCGTCATTGACGTATGAGGTGAACCGGGCAAAATCCTCTTCGGTCAATCGTTCGGCCCCGCCGAGAAATTTGACGATCTTGAAGACCAGCGACACGAGACGGCTGCGGCACAATTCCTCGATATACCTTTGATGCGCCGTAATCGCCCGGCCGGTCTCGGCCAGCAGCCAGTCATGCTCCATCGTCTCATAACCGGGATAGACCGTATACAGGGGCCGCAGGACATCCTGCTGCATCCGGGTGATTTTCGCCTGGGCGGTAAAAGGATTGATCATGGATTGCTCTTTTTAAAATGGTTGTATCCATTCAGCTCTATGGACAAAATTCCCCCTCCCCTCGCGGGAGGGGGTTAGGGGGAGGGGGAAG
>CAYTVF010000166.1:7270-9407 GCA_964441345.1 uncultured Desulfopila sp.
CCCCTCAATCACCTCCCGTCAAGGGAGGGGATTGAGGGCATAATCCGACAGCCTCCTAAAATTTTTCGATCTTATTACCCCTTGTCACACTCTGTTCAACCTCCTGGCAACAGGTATTGACAACCCGCATCATGTTGAGAATCTCGAGGAACACCGGATCGTCCGGCCCGAGTTCGCGTTCGGCCCTGTCGAGGAGTCCGGAACCCTGCTGCAGGTATTGATGCAGTTCCGCCAGCAGAATTTTGCGTTTGCCGTGCCGTTCCTTCTCGCGAACAAGCAACGGCAAGATTCTCTCGATGGAATATTCGACCAGGGCATCCCGTGGCGTATTATACTGCACCGACACCCTTTCCAGGTTTTCCAGGGTTTTCCTGGAGACCACATAGGTTTTCGCCACCCTCTGGGTCCGCCTGCTGAAATCCTCAACCTCACTGGCAATCGTTTTCAAGGCCTGGGTATCTTCGATGAGGTGATCGAACAGCGACTTCTGCTTTATCCCCAGTTGTCCCGCCAGAATACTGAGTGCATCGATGGAGCGCTCCGACAACTTGAAAGTGGTTCGCACCGACTGCCGCCCCCGCAAATCAGCCGTAAACTCTTCCGAATATTCCAAATGAATGAATGGGTTATCTTTTTTTTCCATAAAATACCGCCGGTTCCGCCCTATGTATTGCGTTACTTGTCACGACTATTGAATAAAAAGTAATATTTCATTATCGACATCTTTTGCTTAAATATTACCATCCCAGATAAAGAGATAAACAAAAAAATTATAAATTTGCATAATGGCGTAAAAGATGAGAAAAAGTGACGTGCCGAGAGAAACCGAATCATCTCCACCCTTGCCCATGCGAGACTGCCATGACCATCAAACATGACGAGATAGTACAGATAGTCGATCGCCAGAACCGGAAAACCCTGCATCGGCCGCGCAGCATCATGCGCCGGGACAGGCTTATCCATCGGGCGTGCTATATCCTGGTCTTCAACGATTACGACGAATTGTTTATCCAGCGCAGGACCCGCGGCAAGGACATCTATCCGGGCTGCTGGGACGTGGCTGCCGGCGGGGTGGTGCTGGCGGACGAATCCTATGAGATGTCGGCCGGCCGGGAGCTGGCGGAAGAACTGGGTGTCACCGATGTCCCCCTCTCCTTTCTCTTCGACCATTACTCTGAAGACAGCACCAACCGGGTGTGGGGCCGCATCTTCACCTGTCGTCACAACGGCCCCTTTGTCCTCCAGCAATCCGAGGTGGAAAGCGGCATGTTCGTCTCAGTTGGCGCCGCCCTGCAACGCAGCAGGAATGAGCCGTTTACCCCCGACGGCGTGGAAATTCTGAACATACTCGACCAGGGCAGGTATCCATCGCCCACCGGGAGTTTCTTCCTGCACGGCCTCGACTCATCCGGGCAAGGGACCAAGGGACGCTATTTCGAAGAACACTTTCCCCACATTCGCCGTCCCGACTTCAGCGGATCCCTCGAAAATCGCCTCGACCGGCTGACGGAACTCTGTCGCAACGAGCAGCACCTCATCCTCATCGGCTCGAGCTTTGGCGGCCTCATGGCCACCTCCTACGCCGCCGCTTGCCCAGACCGGGTAGACCGGCTGATTCTTCTCGCCCCGGCCCTGAATTTTCCGGGATACCGGCCCCCCGCCCGCAAGCTGGCAACCCCATGCCTCCTGGTCATCGGCCGACACGACACGGTAACTCCGGCGGATCTTGTCGTGCCGTTGGCCGAAGCGACCTTCGCCAACCTGGAAATCCGGATCGAGGACGACGACCACATGTTGCATAAAAGCTTTATGGACCTGGCCTGGAGCAGCATGCTCTCGGCCTGAAGCGATCCGGGATAGCTTGCATATTTCCTGAGGATTACGAAAAACCTGACATGTTTTTTCTATGCTGAACCAGCGGAAAACAGCTGGTCCTACATTGCCATACCATGAATACCGGCTTATCTTACCAGAAGAAGGAACCACTCTCCGAAAATAATTGTGTGATGCTTTATACCTATGAAGAAACACTTCCTTGTCACCATCAGCAACGATACGGATAACCTTTACGGCGTGCGGTTCGCCTGTTCATTCTTCGATATCCTGTCCGAGCATACCCTCACCCTCCTGCATATCT
>CAYTVF010000167.1:0-9381 GCA_964441345.1 uncultured Desulfopila sp.
GACCTTCTCGGCCGAAGTCACCGTCCTGCTCCAGCAGGGCCGACTGCTCTGGGCCGGACTGGCGATCTCGGCCCATGTCGTCGGTTCCCTGATCATGACCATGCTCGGCATCGCAACGGTCGCCCTCGTCCAACGTATCTGAAAGGGAGTACATCATGAATGGCTACCAACTGACTTTTTTTACCCAGCAGGACCGCAAACATCAAGGCCTTTCCCTGGCCCAATGGCTGCTTGAAGAAGCTCGCGATATCGGGATCAGCGGGGCGACCCTGATTACGGCCGCCGAAGGTTTCGGCCACGACCGGAAGATCCGCTCCACCCATTTTTTCGAACTCGCCGATCAGCCCATCGAGGTAACGATGGCCGTCAATGAAGCCGATGTGGAGCGGTTGTTTGCGCGGTTGAAGGAGGAAGGAATAAATATTTTCTACGTCAAGACCCCCATCGAATTCGGCATGACCGGAGATCGGCCATGCTGACCACCCTGCGCGGCATCCCCCGCACCGTCTGGCTGATCGGCCTGATCAGCCTGATCAACGATGCCGCTTCGGACATGATCTATCCGCTGATTCCGCTCTACCTCTCGACGGTGCTGATGGCAGGACCACGGGCGCTCGGCATTATCGAGGGGATTGCCGAGGCCACCGCCAGCATGCTCAAGCTCTTTTCCGGGGTGATTGTCGATCGCACCCGCCGGGCCAAACCGTGGATCGTCTTCGGCTACGGTCTGGCGGGATTGGGGCGTCCGCTGATTGCCTTCATCTCCAGCTGGCCATTTCTGCTGGTGATTCGTTTTGCCGACCGGGTGGGCAAAGGTCTGCGGTCCTCGCCCCGCGATGCCCTGCTGGCGGTTAGCGCCGGCCCGAACATGCGCGGCCTGGCCTTCGGGCTGCACCGGGCGATGGATAATGCCGGGGCGGTGGTCGGGCCCGTGGTCGCCGCGCTGCTGCTCGCCGCCGGCATGTCGCTGAAGGATATTTTCCTGTGGTCGATCGTCCCCGCCGTGCTGTGCCTGACCCTGGCCCTGGCGATCCGGGAACCGCGGGGATACATGCCCGCCGCCAGACATTTCAACTGGCGGCTGGGGGATATGCCGCCGATATTCAAACGCTATCTGGTGGTGGTGGCGATCTTCACCCTGGGCAACTCCTCGAATATGTTCCTGCTGCTGCGGGCCCGGGAACTGGGGGTGGCGCAGGCCCAGATCCCGCTTTTGTGGGCGGCGGTGTCGGTCGTGGCGATGCTCTTCTCAACGCCGCTGTCGGCCCTGTCGGACCGCTGGGGCCGGATCCGCCTGCTGACGGCCGGCTATCTGGCCTATGGCCTGTTTTATTTTCTGATGGGCGGAATCGCCCATGACGGTCTGGCCATGTTTACCCTGTTCGGCTTCTACGGCCTGTTCATGGCCGCCACCGAGGGTGTGGAAAAAGCCCTGGTGGCCGATCTCGCCCCGGACGGCCTGCAGGGCACGGCCTTCGGCTGGTTCAACCTGACCGCCGGGATCATGCTGCTCCCCGCTTCCGTTTTGTTCGGCTGGCTCTATCAGCACTATTCACCGCTGGTCGCCTTTGCCTTTTCGGGCGGTTGCGCGGTGCTGGCCGCGCTTCTCCTCGTCGTCTGGCTGAGACTGCCCGATCACGGAATACGGGACATGGGATAATTGACACGAATAGATTAATACATATAGGAGGCAAATATGATTCTAACAGACAAAAAGGTCGTGATCCTGGTCGAGACGCTCTATAATGACAGGGAATTCTGGTATCCTTACTATCGACTCAAGGAGGAGGGGGCGGAGGTCTGTGTTGTCGGTCCCGAAGCCGGCGCGCAGTATAAGGGGCAGAGCGGTATTATCGCCAGGGCCGATAAAGGCATGAACGACATCAAGACCGCGGATTATGATGGCGTCATACTTCCGGGAGGATATGCCCCGGATCATATGCGCCGTCATCGGGCAATGGTCAAACTCGTCAGGGATTTCCACGAGGCGGGGAAAACGGTGGCCGCAATCTGTCATGCCGGCTGGATGCTCGCTTCCGCCGACATCCTGCGGGGCAGGAAAGTAACAGGTTTTTTTGCCATAAAAGATGATCTGGTGCATGCCGGAGCCGAATTTGTCGACCAGGAAGTTGTGGTTGACGACAATCTTGTGACCAGCCGCACTCCCGATGATCTGCCGGCTTTTATGAAGGCGATAATCAGGAATCTGGCCGGCTGAGGATATCAGGCAATAATGGCGGCTAACAATCTGGAAAGTCGCTTTCTTTTTCATTTCAACTCAGATCATTCTATGTACAAACGGTATTTCGGCCTGAAGGAAAAACCTTTCCACATTTCCCCCTCCCCGCGCTATCTCTATATGAGCGGGTTGCACCGGGAGGCATTGGTACATCTGCACTACGGTATCAGTGGCGAGGGGTGCATCACCCTGCTGACGGGTGAGGTGGGTACCGGGAAAACCATGATCTGCCGAAGCCTTATGGAACGGCTCGCTGAAACGAGCGACACCGCTCTCGTTCTTAATCCGAACCTGACCATAACCGACCTCTTACAAACGATCTGCGAAGAACTCAACATTGCGATCGACGGGGATGCCCCATCGGTCAAGAAATACATCGACAGCCTGAACCGCTATCTGCTTTCGGCTCACGCCCGGGGGCGCAACACTGCCCTGATCATCGACGAGGCCCAGAATCTCGACATGGAGATTCTGGAACAGCTGAGGCTGCTTACCAATCTTGAGACCGATTCCCGCAAACTGCTGCAGATCGTGCTGATCGGCCAGCCGGAACTCTTGAAAATTCTTGGCGATCCCCGATATGCTCAGATCAATCAGCGCATCACCACCAGGTATCATCTGGAACCGCTCGAACCCTCCGATGTCGCGCCTTACGTCCTTCACCGGATAGCGGTGGCAGGAGGTGACGAGCGCTGCCGGCTTTTCAGCAGGCAGGCTCTCCGTTATCTTATCAAAACCACCAAAGGGGTACCCCGGCTGATCAATATTCTCTGTGATCGTGCGCTGCTTGGGGCATATGTCGAAAACAGGGATCATGTCGATCTGAAAATATTACGAAAGGCCGCCCGCGAAATTGCCGGGGTCCCCTCTCGTCAGCCGCGATCGAAAAAGAAGATTGCTCTTGCCCTGGTCGTTCTTCTCTTTGCCGTCGGACTGCCCACCACTCTCTACCTTACGGCCCATTTCCTTACGACCCATTTTGGCGATGTGCCGGCGATGCGTTGGATAGTGCACTCCTTCGCCGGCCACGAAACGACTCTCCCGCCGGCGCCCGCCGCTGCCGAGGACAGTCGTTCCGATCCCCGGGCGGTCGACGGCCAGACCAATTTTTCAGCAAAATTATTACCGGAAATAAAGTAAAATCATGTCCTACATCCTCGATGCCTTGAAAAAGTCCGATCAGGAGCGACAGCAGGAGGTGGCTCACCTGCACCTGCAGTCCGTCCCTGGCACCCCCCCGCCGTCATTGAAGGTGACGAGCGTCCCGCGAAGGAGCCTCTGGCCCTGGCTCCTTTTTTCCGGCCTCCTGATATGCGGCAGCATGTTGCAATGGTCCGGCTGGAATCGACAGGAGCCCAAAGAGCGAACCTCCCCGTCATTGATGCTCGCCGCCCCTGAAACCGGAAAGACCCTCAGCCCCGTGACTCTTCATCCGGAGAGATTAGATGACTGGTATCAACAGTTGCCTGAAAGGGATATCTCCTTGCCGACGCCAGGGACTCCTCAAACGGGTGAGCCAGACGGGCCAGGCGAGGTGGAAAAAGAAACCATCGATCCTGCTTTTTCTCAGGGCGCGGCTAAAATTACCGCTCCTCACAGTCAAAAAATCTCCGCGCCCATAAGGATAAAAAGAGACCGGAAAAAAATTGCCTTCTCCCCGCGGAGTGAAGCAACCGTCATCGCCCAGCCCCTCCCCGTTTCACCCGGAAAAACCGGGAGTTCTCTTCCCTACTTGCAGGACCTGCCCCCACAGGTGCAGGCGGAGATCCCCAAACTGCAGTATGCCGGCCACGCCTACGCGCTGGTCCCATCGCAACGGATGATCATCATCAACGGGACAATCATGAGGGAGGGCGATCGACTCGATGGTGTGACCAGACTTACGGAAATAACCTTGGAGGGGGTAATCATCGACAGAAATGGCGTTCGCTTTCAGATGAAGTGCAATTGATCAAGAAGCTCCGGCGACAGCTGGACGGGAGCCGGGAAGTTCATTATCCCAACTGTAAAAGATCCACTATTTCCTTCAAGGTAAGGGTCTCCTGTTTAATGAGCGCCTCCGCGAGCAGATCGAGCTTGTCCCGGTTTTCCTGCAGGATCCCCCGTGACTTTTCCCGGCATTCCTGCAAAATCCGTTTGATTTCGGCGTCAATTACCTGGGCCGTTGCCTCACTGTAATCCTTATCCTCGGTCAGCTCCCGACCAAGGAAGGGATGGACGTCACCCTTCTTGAAAACAACGAGGCCGACCTTGTCACTCATCCCCCACTGGCAGACCATACGCCTGGCAAGCTGGGTCGCCTTTTTCAGATCATCTCCGGCACCGGAGGTGATATCGCCGAAAACCTCTTCCTCTGCCGCACGACCGCCGATGATCACCGCTATCCGGTCCATCAGGTATGCTTTGCCAAGATTGTGCCGGTCCTCTTCCGGCACCTGTTCTGTTGCTCCCAGCGATCTGCCCCGGGGGATGATGGTCACCTTGCTGAGCGGATCGGCGCCCGGCAGCAGCAGAGCGGTCAGGGCATGACCTGCTTCATGGTATGCCACCATCTTTTTCTCTTTGTCGGAGAGCCGCTCCTCCCGTTTCACGCCCATGATGATTTTATCCCGGCTTTCGTTGAAGTCTTCCATATCGACCCGATGCTTGCCCTTGCCGGCCGCGAACAGTGCAGCTTCATTGACGAGATTCTTTAAATCCGCCCCGGAAAAGCCAACGGTGGCCCCGGCAAGGAGACCGATATCCACATCGTCGCCCAATGCGACTTTCCTGACATGCACCCGCAGGATATCCTTGCGGGCCTCCCGCTGGGGCAAATCCAGCATGATCTGCCGATCGAAACGACCCGGCCGCACGAGGGCGGGATCGAGTACATCCGGCCGGTTGGTTGCGGCCAGCACGATAACGGATTGCTGCGGACTGAATCCGTCAAGTTCGGCGAGGATCTGGTTCAAGGTCTGTTCCCGCTCGTCATGGCCGCCGCCGATGCCGGTACCGCGCACCCTGCCGATGGAATCCAGCTCATCGATGAAGATAAGCGACGGCGCCGCTTCCTTGGCGGTTTTGAACATATCCCTGACTCTCGCGGCCCCTACCCCGACAAACATTTCAATAAATTCCGACCCGCTGATACTGAAAAACGGCACGCCCGCCTCCCCCGCCATGGCCCGTGCAATCAGCGTCTTACCGATACCGGGAGGTCCGGCCAGCAATACTCCTTTGGGCAGCTCGGCACCCAGGTCCTGGAATTTCTTCGGATCTTTTAAGTAATCGACCATCTCTTTCAACTCATTTTTGGCATTTTCCAAGCCGGCCACATCGTCGAACGTAACCCCTACCTCTTCCTGAATGACTTTTTTGGCCTTGGATTTGCTGAAGCCGAACAGCCCTCCCGCCGAGCCCATCTGCTCCGACATTCTTTTATTCATCAGCACAAAAAAGCCGATGATGAGCACCCAGGGAAGAATGGCTATGAGCAGCGTCGCCACCCAACTGCTCCTGTCGGGTTCGGCCTTGATGATCACCCCGTGTTTTTCGAGCAGCTCGATCAACGCCGGATCGTTAAAGGATGGCAGGACCGTTTTAAAGTACTGCACCTGCTTGCCGCCGCCGGTATCCGATGGTTGTTCCATGTCAAGTTTATACCGGCCCAGGACTTCCGCCCCCTTCATCTTTATCTCGGATACTTCGTTATCGATTATCTTCGTCTTGAAAACGGAATAGGGAATCTGCTCCATGTTGTTGTCCAGCATGGTATACATGTAGCCGTACAAGATGAACATCCATATCATGAAGAACAGCATCAGCCGCAACCACGGCGGATATTGCTCTAATTTGAATCTTTCCGGAGGGTTGGGTTCTGCCATCGTTTCTTGTTCCCAGAAGCATGCGCAAAAGGGGGTGAGCACCGGACAAAGTGCTGTTCCCGTGAATACTGAAAAAAAGAAGCAGTGCCTGCCATCTGGAGTTGCCAGAACTTCTCACAAGCGCGCCTCCTTGATTATTTTAAGCATCCTGCACCTAACCCTCAAGAGCATAAAAAAATCGGGTAACGCTCTTGCGTATCACAAAAAAAAGGCGCAGTGTTTAATTAACTCGTCAGCAGCTGATCCGAAAAACTTAACAGGGAGGTGTCATATGTCAACAATCAACTGGCAATCAAACCTTGGTTATGCGGAAGACTCGGCCCGGGCGGAGAGAAAACCTATCCTGCTCGATCTTTTCAATCCCGGCTGAATTGGCTGTCAACAAATGGATGCGGTCACGTATCCGACGGAGGAAGTCGTTCAGTTTGTCGCGGACAACCTAGTTCCCTTGCGGTTTGCTGCCCATGAGAGCTCAATCTCCGAGGACTACCATGCCATCTGGACGCCGACAATATTAATCCTCGATTTCGACGGCAATGAGATTCAACGGTCGGTAGGTTTTTTTGCGCCGGGCGAATTTATCGCCATGCTGCTGCTCGGGATGGCAAAGGTTCGCTTCAGCCACGAGGAGTTCGATGGAGCGCAGGTTTGCTTCCAGCGGTTGCTGGAACACTATCCCGAAAGCGACGCCGTACCGGAAGCTATTTATTTCCAAGGGGTTAACCTCTTTAAGATGAAACACAACCCGAAGGAATTGAAAACGGCGTATGAAAGACTGGTCGCGGAGTATCCCGCCAGCACCTGGACCAAACGGGCGGTGCCGTACCGGCTGCTTTAATTGGCTAACAGAGGAGGGAGGAGAGTATGCAATCATCGGAAAAACGCATCGCTCTGGTGACCGGCGCCAACCGGGGCATCGGCTTTGCCATCGCCAATCAGCTGGCCCGCAAGGGGCTTACGGTCATCATCGGGGCCCGCGACGAGCATAATGGATTTGAGGCGCAGAAACGGCTGGTCGATAATGGGCTGGACGTTCACTTCACTCTCCTCGATATCGCCGATGCGACTTCGATCATGGCAGCCGTCGGCAGAATCGACAGCATCTTCGGCCGGCTGGACGTCCTGGTCAATAACGCCGGCATCATGATCGATACCGAGACCGGCATCCTCGAACTGTCCCTCGCGCTGCTGCAGAATACCCTGAGAACCAACGCCTTCGGCCCGTTTCTGTTGAGCCAGGGCTGCGTGCCGCTGATGAAAAAACACGGCTACGGCCGTATCGTCAACATCTCCAGCACCCTCGGTGCCCTGACCGATATCGTCAATCCGGAATCGAATTACAACGAACTGCAGTCGCCGGCCTATCGTCTGTCGAAAACCATGCTGAACGGGATCACCGCGCTGCTGGCCAAGGAATTGCGGAAAAGCAACATCCTGGTCAACTCGGTCTGCCCCGGCTGGGTACGAACGGATCTTGGCGGTCCGCTGGCGCCCATCCTGCCCGAACAGGCGGCGGAGACCCCGGTGTGGCTGGCAACCCTGCCCGATGACGGTCCGACCGGCGGATTTTTCCGGGATCGCCAGCCGATTTCCTGGTAAAATAGGGGAGTGGCCGCAGCCACTCCCCGGCCTTTGCAACCGAAACCCTTTCTTCGGCTAACTGACGATTTTTTCGTAATATTTTTTCAAATCATAATTGAGGAAGTTATCGATTTTCACCAGACTCCTGGTGTAGCTCCCCCACAGATCGTTCACCGACAGTCCCTGCAGATTTTCCCGCACCTTGTTTTCCATTTTCCGCCAGAGATTTTTGCGGTAATCGTTATCGAGGGTGACCAGGCTGGAGCCGTTGGCCAGAGCCTTTCGCAGCTGCTGGCGGAAGGCGATCTTACTGAAGCCGATGGAACCGAGCAGCAATGCCGTCAGGGCAAGCACGGCGGGAACGATCAGGGTGGTGAGTTCCAGCGAACCATTCTTGATTGAAGCAATGAGGGTCGTAGCCGGAAACTCAATCAGGCCGTTCAGGAGGATATCGCCGAAAAGGAAGAGGACCAGCGCTGCACCGACGCTGATATTGGCAAATTTCCAGAATACCCTGTTGGCCCGCCGGTGAAATTCTCCGACGGCCTGGGCGACGATCTGCACCTCGTTGACCTGACGATCGATATCCTCAAGGATGTGGTTTATGCGGAAGCCGGGGGCCTTCATGATCTTCTCAATGAGCTCCTCCCTTTCCTGGGGCCAGCCTTCAGCCACCCGGTTCGGGGCGACGACGGTCGGCGAGTAGGTGAGGTAGATATGCGGAATATCCTTGCGTCCGGTCATTTGCGACATATTCCAGCAGAGCGTTCCATAGGAGCGTGTGAAATCGCTGAGGTTGTCGCATTCGTCGATTCGGCTCATGACGAAAATGATGCGATGCTCCCCCGATTTCTCCGGCAGGGTATTGCGGATTGCGTTGTAGGTCTCTTTAATGGTCCCGGCCTTATGCGGGTCGAACATGAGCACGATGAGATCGGCGATCTTGGCGAATTCGCCGAGGACCTTCATGTAGTCGTACCCGCGGTCGTTCTCGCTGGTGGCATCGATCATCCCCGGACTGTCGATGATCGCCATGTTCGAAAGCTTCGGGCTGGAAATCTGCTTCATGCAGATGTGGGAGATAAGTTTTTCGCCGAAATTTTTAAAGTGGGCAAAAGGCAGATTCTCGTCGTTGACCAGGGTTGAACCCGGGGTTTCAGCGAAATCTATCCCCGGATCGCAGGTGATGATAGTAAACGAATCATCGGTTGGAGCCTGGCCCGTCCGCTGAATTTCCTGACCGACGAACTCATTGATGAGGGTCGACTTGCCTGACGAATAATTGCCGATAATCAGTACTATCGGCTTCCACTTCAAGGTAGCATCGATTCCGCCAAAGTCCATTTTATATTTGGCGAACAGTGGCTCGAGCTTTTTCTTCACCTTTACCTGTAGTTGCTTTTGCAGTTCCTTTTCGTTCATCATATGATCCACATGGTTGTTTTATCTGACAGGTTCATTTCCCGGAGCAGCTTTTTATCTTAACCGAACTCAAAAAAACTCTCGAACATTAAATGTCGTCCCGACACCATAAAATGCTAGGAAGTTTGGCCTTTACCGTTTATCCATAGCAATTTCAAAACGATAGCCAAACACGCAAATTTCCGGCACTTCTTAAAATACTTGGTAACCATTCAGCTGTACTTCGCGGCTTCCCCCTCCCCCTAACCCCCTCCCGCAAGGGGAGGGGAAGTC
>CAYTVF010000168.1:0-9348 GCA_964441345.1 uncultured Desulfopila sp.
TCTCATTACCTCTTTTTTATCGCTGTACTTCTTTCGGACCAGCGCCCGGTTTAAACTGGTTGCCGGTGCGGCGCTCGCCCTGATAATCATTCCGATCGTCGGGGTGCGGAACATCTTCTATCTGGAGGTTATTTTCCAGATCAGCGTCTTCGCCGCCCTGGCCCTCGGCCTGAATATCGTGGTCGGGTTCGCCGGCCTGCTCGATCTGGGCTATGTGGCGTTTTATGCAGTGGGTGCGTACCTGTGGGCCTTCTTCGGTTCGCAGCAGTTCTATGTACTCCATTTTGCGCCGGGTACCCAGCCGTCGGATCTGCCCTTTCTGCTGCCGGGTGACGCCTTTTACATGTTTATCCTGGTCGGCATCATCGTCGCCGGGGTGACCGGGATCGTTCTCGGCCTGCCGGTATTGCGGCTGCGGGGGGATTACTTAGCGATCGTCACCCTCGGTTTTGGTGAGGTAATCCGGGTTCTGGCCAATAATCTCGATAAACCCCTCAATTTCACCAACGGCCCCCAGGGCATCACCCCGATTCAGCGGCCAACCATGCCGGATTTTGCGGTGGATTGGTTTAATTCTATTTTTGGCTGGGTGGTCGGCCACGATGTCAGTCCGGCGAATCTGTACAACCTGATGTTCTATATCTACGCCCTCATCGTGATCATCGTCATCATCTTCGTGACCAAGCGGTTGAACGATTCGAAAATCGGCAGGGCGTGGACGGCGGTACGGGAAGACGAGACCGCGGCCATCGCCCAGGGCATCCCCCTGGTGCGGATGAAGCTGACCGCCTTTGCCGTCGGCGCTTCCTTTGCCGGGGCCATGGGTGTGCTGCTGGCCGCGAGCAGGACCTTCATCAGTCCGGAATCGTTTTCCTTCATGCAGTCCATCGGGGTGCTTTCCATGGTCATTCTCGGCGGGGCCGGATCCATCCCCGGCGTTATTCTCGGAGCTGCCACGGTGACCATTCTCAACCTCCAGGTCCTGCAGGGGTTCTCCCTGTTTCTCGATGAATTGCGTCAGAGCGATGCGGTTATTCCGATAATCAATTTTGCCTGGAAGGATCTTTCCAGCCAACTTGATCCGGCAAAGTATCAGCGACTGTTGTTTGGCCTTATCCTTATTCTGATGATGATCTTTCGACCGGCCGGTTTGATTCCAGCCAGTCGGCGGAAACGGGAACTTAATCCGGAAGAAAAAAAATAAGGAGACGGGGAAACCATGGCTTTACTTGAAATTGCAAATATTACCAAGACTTTTGGCGGACTCAAGGCGATAAGCGACGTCACCTTCTCTCTCGAAAAAGGTCGGATAGTCTCGATCATCGGCCCGAACGGGGCCGGCAAAACGACCTTTTTCAATACCTTGACCGGTATTTACCAGCCCGACAGCGGGACGATCAATTTCAACGGCAAATCCCTGGTCGGTCTCAGACCCGATCAGATCGCCGCCTGCGGAATTGCCCGGACCTTCCAGAACATCCGGCTTTTTCCGGACATGACGGTAATTGAAAATATCCTGGTCGGGATGCATGTCCACCTGAAACAGTCGGCGCTGCAGATACTTTTACGGCTGCCCGCTTTCAGGAAAGAGGAGAAGGAAGCCGAGAAAAAAGCGGCCAGGCTGATGGAATACGTCGGCTTGAAAAGAGTGGAGAACGAACTGGCGAAAAATCTTCCCTACGGGGCCCAGCGCCGTCTTGAGATCGGCAGGGCTCTGGCCGCCGATCCGATGCTGCTGCTCCTCGACGAGCCGGCCGCCGGCATGAATCCGCAGGAGACCGAGGATGTTACCCAGCTGTTCCGCGACATCAGGTCCGAACTGGGCATCACCATCCTCTTGATCGAACATGATATGCGCGTGGTTATGCGTATTTCCGAAGATATCTGCGTTATGGATTACGGCGAGAAAATTGCCCAGGGTCCTCCCGAAGCAATACGGCGGAATACCCGGGTCATCGAGGCGTATCTGGGACGCGGCGCGGTCGCCGGACAGCACGAGGAGAAAATGCAATGAACCTGCTGACAGTTGAAAATATCCATAGTTATTACGGGCAGATTCATGCTCTTAAAGGGGTCTCGCTGACCGTTAACGAAGGCGAGATCGTCACCCTGATCGGTTCCAACGGGGCCGGCAAGAGCACGGCCTTGCGGACCATCTCCGGGATGATCCATCCGAAGAAGGGCAAGGTTGTCTTTCAGGGCAAGGACATTTCGAAACAGGCACCCCATGAAATCGTCCACTCGGGCATGGTGCACGTACCCGAGGGGCGAGGTATTTTCCCGACGCTTACGGTCAAGGAAAATCTGGAGATGGGGGCCTTCACGGTTGGCGATGCGGGTCTCATAGAAGAGCGGATGGAATACGGCTTTACCCTTTTTCCCCGCCTGAAGGAACGGATCGATCAGTACGGCGGCACGCTGTCCGGCGGAGAGCAGCAGATGCTGGCAATCGCCCGCGGCCTGATGCTCGATCCGAAACTGCTGATGCTCGATGAACCGTCGATGGGGCTGGCACCGATCCTGGTCGAGCTGATCTTCGATATCATCAAGGAGCTGAACGCCACCAGGGGCACGACCATCCTGCTGGTCGAACAGAACGCCCTGATGGCTCTGTCCATCGCCCACCGCGGGTACGTCCTGCAGACCGGAGAGATTACCGTAACCGATTCGGCAGCCAGGCTCCGGGGCAACAAAGAGGTCCAGAAAGCCTACCTCGGGATGTCCTGATCCCGGCAACGTTCCGGCGGAACTCGGCTTATTGCAGCAATGCCTCCCGTTCTTCATCGAAGTCGGCATGCTGCAGGGCGATCCGCCGGAAATCCTCGGTTATTTCCAGAAACGCATCGACGATATCCGGATCGAAATGGCAGCCTCTGCCTTCCTTAATGATGGCGACCGCCTGGCTGTGGGTGAAGGGGGCCTTATACACCCTCTTGCTGATCAGCGCATCGTAGACATCGGCGACCGCCATCAACCTGCCCGAAATCGGAATTTCCTCCCTCGCCCAGCCGTTGGGATAGCCGGTGCCGTCCCATTTTTCCTGATGGCTTTCGGCAATTTCCAAGGCAAAATGGAGAAATGACCGGTTGCCGAGTTTCTGTTCGGCCTTGGAAATCGCATCGCGGCCGTAGATCGTATGCTTTTTCATCTCCTCGAATTCCGCTTCGGTAAGTTTGCCCGGTTTCAGCAGGATATGGTCGGGAACTCCAACCTTGCCGATATCATGCAATGGGGCGGACTTATAGAGGGAAGCAATGGTCTCGTCGGTCAGAAAGGCAGAAAAACGCGGATGATTGCGGATTTTTTCTGCAAGCAACTTGACATAGTGTTTGGTCCGCTGGATATGTCCTCCGGTCTCCGGGTCCCGGTATTCAGCCAGGGTGCCCATGCTCTCAATGGTTACTTCCTGGGTGAGTTCGAGCTCGGCGGTCCGCTGCTGCACCATCATTTCCAGATTGTCGCGGTGCATTTTCAACTCGAGATGGTTCTTGACCCTGGCCTTGACGAGGAAGGGGTTGAACGGTTTGGTAATGTAATCGACGGCCCCCAGCTTCAGCCCCTTTTCTTCGTTCTGGGCTTCACTGAGGGCGGTGAGGAAGATGACCGGGATTTTTGCCGTTCTTGTCTCGATTTTGAGCCGCTGACACATTTCATAACCGTCTATGCCGGGCATCATGATATCGAGCAGGATGAGATCGGGGGTATACTCCTGCAGGAGCTCCAGGGCCGATTCGCCGTCTATGGCGACGCTGATATCGTACAGATCGCTTAACGTATCGAGGAGTATGTCGACATTTTCTTCGGTATCGTCGACGATGAGAATTGAGCATTGCGAATAATCGGTCATAATCAACCTCCTGTTTTTTCTCCACCGAGAGCGGAGAGGAGAAAATCAAGGATCGCCCGGGCCTCCTTGAACTGGTATTTTTTTATCGTGCGGTCGAGTTCGGTGAGCTGGAGTTCATGGCGCGGCCAACGAAAGAGTCGTATTTCCGCCAGGATTTCCGCGGCCGGTTTTGGCTTTCGTTTGCGGATATGGGGATCCAGTTCCCGGAGACGGGCCAGCAGATCCGCGTCGTTGCCGACCGGCAGCTCGGGGCCGGCCGGAGTATCGGCTGTCGTGCCGATTGCCGATTGGACATGGGTGCAGATCATGGTCAACAGCTCGGCAAAACCAACAAGCAGATGAGTGATCTGATCTTTCTGTTCCAGCTGAAATGCCTGCTCGAGCATCGCCGACCGGTGCTGGAGGGTGTGGGCGCCGATACTGCCGGCAATACCTTTCATGGTGTGGGCGATGCGCTGGGCCGTGGCGGTGTCTCCCGCTTCGAGGGCGGCTGTTATCCTCTGCGCATCATGGCGGTGATCCTCCACCAGTTTCTTCAATAATTGCAGATATAACACCGGGTTGTTGTTGACCCTCGTCAGCCCGGTACGGGTGTCGATTCCGGATATTTCCGGAATCGTGTCGGCCGGTCCCCGATCCTGTTCCAAGGTCCTGTTCTTGAGGTGGTCGGGGACCGTCCTCTCCCCCGGTGGAATCCATAAGGTCAGGGTCTTATAGAGCAGTTCGGGATCGATCGGTTTGGTCAGGTGGTCGTCCAGGCCGGCGTCGATGCTCTTTTCCCGGTCGCCGGCCATGGCGTTGGCGGTCATGGCGATAATCGGGAGGGTGACTTTGCCATGTTCCCGGATGAGTCGGGTTGCGGTGTAACCGTCCATTTCCGGCATCTGGATGTCCATCAGGACCAGGTCGAAGTCGCCGGATTCAGCCAGGGCGACTCCTTTCGCGCCATTGTCGGCCACGGTGACCTGGATGCAGGCCTGCTCGAGGTATTCCGTGGCCACCTGCTGATTGATCGCATTATCTTCAATCAGCAGCACTTTGCTGCCCCAGATCGGCCGGGTCAGCTCCAGGGCGGATTGATCGTGGGGGGTGCAGGCCTGTCGTGGCGATACGAATCCGAAACATTCCATGATGGCATCGAACAGCGCCGCCTTGGATACCGGTTTGACAAGAAATCCCTGGATTCCCGCATATACCGCTTCTTTTGCCACCTTTTCCTGACCGTAGGCGGTGACCATGATAATCTTCGGGCAGCGGTCGGCAGGGGCATCGGCGAGTATTTGCCGTGAGGCCTCTATGCCGTCCATCCCGACCATCTCCATGTCCATGAGGATCAGTCGATACGGGTTGTCGGCAGGGGCATCGGCAACGGCTGCGATTGCCTCCTCGCCCGAGTTGGCGGTAGCGATGGACATCGAAAAGGACTCAAGGGCATACCGCAGAATACGGCGGGAGACGACACTGTCGTCGACGATGAGGGTTCTCAGGCCCTGCATCCAGTCGGGAATCGGAAACTCCTCCTTGAGGGATCGCGACGAGGTCGAAAATAGCGCGGAGAAATGGAAGGTGCTGCCGCTGTCAAGCTGGGATTCGACGCAGATCTCGCCCTGCATCATGTTCACCAGCCGTTTGCAGATGACGAGGCCCAACCCCGTGCCCCCGTACTTTCTGGTGGTCGAACCATCGGCCTGACTGAACGAGTTGAAGAGTTTGGCCAGCTGAGTTTCGGACATGCCGATACCCGTGTCGGCTACCGCGAACTGCAGACGAATCTTCTGCCCGTCCGATTCCAGCTGGTTGATGGAGATGACAACCTCTCCCGCCTGGGTGAACTTCAAGGCATTGCCGGTAAGATTGATCAGGATTTGCCGGAGGCGCAGCGGGTCGCCCCGAAGAAAAGTCGGGACATCCGGGTCGACGTGGATGAGCAGTTCGATGTTCTTTTCGGCGGCTTTCATGGCAAAGACATTGGAGAGCTGTTCAAGGACCTCGTCGAGGGAAAAATCGATGTTTTCCAGCTCCATCTTGCCCGCTTCGATTTTCGAGAAATCGAGGATGTCGTTGATGATATCGAGCAGCGAGATGGCCGATCCGTGAGCCTTCTTGATATAGTCGCGCTGCTTGGCGGTCAGATCGGTCTGCAGGGCTAAATGGGTCATGCCGATGATCGCGTTCATCGGGGTCCGGATCTCATGGCTCATCCGGGCGAGGAAATCGCTTTTCGCGGTGTTGGCTGCCTCGGCCGCTTCTTTGGCGATATGGAGATTGCTCTCATAATTTTTCAGCTCGGTAATATCGTAATTTGCCCCGATAACCTTGAGCGGCGTACCGCCGGCATCGCGAATCACCAGGCCCGAGCCTCTGATATAGTGGAGGGAACCATCCGGCCAGCGGACCCGGTAGACGGTGTCGTAGTCTATCTCCCCGGCCATGGTCAGGCGGATTTCTTCCCGCAGCTTCAGCAGATCTTCCGGCAGAACGCCTCTGGCAAATTCGGTGTGGGGATCGGCCGCCGATTCTTTGTCGATACCGAACAGTTCGTACATCCGGTCGTCCCAGGTTTCTTCGCGGGTTGTGGCGTTGAATTCCCAGATACCGATCTGGGCGGAATCGAGGGCTATGGACAACCGATCCTGAACCTTCTGCAGTTCGGCATTGGCCTTTTCCGCCGTTTCTATTGCCAGTTGCAGCTGGGCGGAACTTTCAGGCGGCGCGGCGGAGGGCGGGCAGGAGATGGGAAAGTCGTCCCGGGTGAGCCCCAGTTCCGCGCTGTGCCCGGAGCTGGCGGGACCGCCGAAGAAAAAAAGCAGTTTCCGTTCGTTGTCGGCAAGGAATCTGCCCCCTAACTGGACGCCGCTCTGGGTGGTAAGGGTAAATATCTGCCCTTCGTGCTGCAGGATCGACCTGGGATCAGCGGAAACAGGCGGGCTGGATCCGGTAAAGAGCGTGGCGAACGGACTGCCGGTTGCGCCGCGGACAATTTTTTTTAAAGAGAGCCCTTCCTGGACCACCATCATCTGCGCATCGAGGACAAAATGAAAGGGATGGAGCGCTGCCAGCTGTTGGAATGTTAGTCCATGCATGTCCGACTCCCCTCTATGTTGTAGAAATGCAAAGGTTTCCAGGCTGATGATGAAACGTATCGGCCTGGAGCAAGGCAAAGCGCTTATGTCCGCATTCCGACGAATAACGAAAGAAGTGCTACTATAATCCTAGCGGAAATTGGGGTTGAAATGCAAATGAGAATTGTGCCGGGTCAGGAGCCGACGGTGTTTGCCGCCCGGTTGCCGTTGTGCAGGTCCATCGCCACCAGCAGGGCGTAATGGCCGTTCCGGTCCAGCAGCTCCTCATGGCTGCCCTGCTCGACGATTTTGCCGTGGGCCATGACGATGATGTGGTCGGCGCGCCTGACGGTCGAAAGACGATGGGCAATGACCAGCGAGGTTCGTCCCCGGAAACTGTCGGCGATGGCCTGTTCGAGGATGTTCTCCGATTCGGTGTCGATGGCCGCGGTCGCCTCGTCGAGGATAAGGATGGCCGGATTGCGGCACAGCACCCGGGCAAAGGAGAGGAGTTGCTTTTCGCCGGTCGACAGCTCGGTGCCGCCTTCGCCGATGGGGGTGTCGAGGCCCTGCGGCAGTTTCCGCACGAACCGGTTCATCCCGGTGCGGCTGAGAATCTCTTCCACCTGCTGCCGGCTGCAGCCGGTATCCATGATGATATTGGCAAAAAGGGTATCCTGGAGGATGAGGACATCCTGGAGGATCACCCCCACCAGGGTGCGCAGCTCCGTGAGGTCCAGGTCGGCGATATCGGTGTCGTCGATGGTGATCCGGCCCGCCTGGGGGGCGTAGAATCTGAGCAGCAGGTTGACAAGGGTGGTCTTGCCGGAGCCGGTGGTCCCGACCAGGGCTACGGTCTGGCCGGGGCGCAGAGTGAGCGTGACGTCGTGGAGCACGGGATTTTCCGGCTCATAACCGAAAGTAAGGTTGCGGAATTCGAGTTTTCCCCTGATATTCGTGAGATGTACCGGCGCGAGCGGCAGAGGAATGGCGCTTTTGGTATCGAGGAGCTGGAAGATCCTTTCGGCCGAGGCCATGGCCGACTGGACGATCGAGTATTTCTGGGCCAGTTCGCGCAGCGGCTGGAAGAAGAGCCGCATATAGGAAATGAAGGCGACCAGTTCGCCGAGCGTCAGTCTTTTCTGGATAACCTCCCCGCCGCCGTACCAGAGGATCAGCGCAATGGCCGCCGAACTGAGGAATTCGGTGAGTGGCATGAAGGTGCCGAAAAGCCGGATCTGGCTGAGGGTCCGGTCGAGATAGCCGGCGCTCAGATCCTCGAAGGTGCGGCGGCTCGATTGCTGTCGGCCGAAGAGCTGGAGAATGGCGATGCCGGAGAGGGCCTCCGCCAGAAAGCTGTTCAGTTTGGCCAGCTGGCTGCGGATTGCCCGGAAGCGCGCCCTCGCCAGCCGGGCAAAGAGGATGGTGATGATGAGGGCGATCGGGACAAAAACGGACATCACCGTCGCCAGCCGCGGATTCATCCAGAACAGCAGGACGAGGATGCAGAGCAGCCGCAGCAGATCGTTGAACAGGGTGACGATGACCGAGGTGAACATCTCGTTCATGTTCTGGATATCGTTGGTCAGCCGGGTGACCAGCTGGCCGGTCCTGTGCGTATTGAAAAACGGCAGATCGAGATGCATCAGATGGTGGAAAAGCTGTTGCCGGACACTGTGCATGACCGATTGTCCGACCCATTCGAGCACCAGGATCTGACAGAAGGAGGCGATAAACACCACCCCGATGATGATGCCGTAGTACAACGCGTTCCTGGCCAGTCCGTTTAGCCTCT
This sequence comes from uncultured Desulfopila sp., assembly GCA_964441345.1. Lineage (GTDB taxonomy): Bacteria > Desulfobacterota > Desulfobulbia > Desulfobulbales > Desulfocapsaceae > Desulforhopalus_A. Next base: position 8,705 of record CAYTVF010000168.1, read on the forward strand.
CCCCGGCGGCGAGGTGAGTGGCGGTAATGGAATGGTCGATTGCGGTCTGGACCAGATAGGGCAGGGTCAGGGTTGCCCAGGTCATCAGCAGGGCGATGAGCACGGCCCCGGTCAGGCCAACCCGGTACGGCGCGGTAAAGCGCAGAATCCTGCGCCAGAGATGAAGGTCGCCAAGCGATGCCTGACGGCCCTCCTCGCTGTAGCCGTAGTCCATCATGGCAGGGCGGCCTCCGACTCGTTATCCTGTTTCATCTGTTTGACATACATGGCCTGATACAGGGAGTTTGTGGCCAGCAGCCGGTCGTGATTGCCCTCGCTCTCCATGACCCCGTCGGCGAGAATGATGATATGATCGGTCATCGACAGCAGTTTGATGCGGTTGGAGACGATGAGCACGGTCTTGCCGAGAAAATGGTGTTTCAGGCCGGCGAAGACCTCATGTTCGGTCGCCACATCGACCGCCGAGAGGCCGTCGTCGATGATCAGCACCGGCCGGTCGCAGAGCAGGGCCCGGGCCAGGGCCAGCCGCTGGCGCTGGCCGCCGGACAGCTTCACGCCGCGCTCGCCGATGACGGTTTCGTAGCCATTCCTGAGGGAGAGAATATCGTCATGGATGGCGGCGGACTCGGCCGCCCGGATAATCT
>CAYTVF010000169.1:0-9236 GCA_964441345.1 uncultured Desulfopila sp.
CCTCAATCCCCTCCCGTCAAGGGAGGGGAGGTTAAAACCAATCGGACAAAGTGCATATTATTTAAATAAACTGGATAGTTACGGTTTTTTTCAACAAAGGGCTGTTGATTATTTCCCGAAATTACAGACGGGATATTGGCACGTCGGACAATTCCGGCACAATCCGCCATGGCCCAATTCCGCCAGCTCCCTCCTGCCGATCTTCTGCCCGGTTAAAATCCGCGGCAGGACCAGATCGAAGACCGTGATTTTGTGGTACATCCCACAGGCAGGCAGACCCAGTACCGGCCGCTTGCCGATCATGCCGCAAAGAAACATCGCGCCCGGCAGCACCGGGGTGCCATATACTACATCGGTTGCCCCGGCCAGCACTATTGCTTCCCTGGTGACATCATCCGGATCGACGGACATCCCGCCGCTGGTGACGATGAGGTCGGCACCCTGCGCCAGACAATAGCCGATCTCCCCGGCAATTACCTCCTTTTCGTCGGGAGCGAATCTAACCACCAGTATCTCCGAGCCGAGCGACTCGGCCTTGGCTCGTAATACTTCCTCAAATCGGTCTTTTATCCTGCCGTGAAAAACCTCGTTGCCGGTAATGACCAAGCCGATTTTCACCCGCTGCAGCGGTAATACTTCGACCACCTTGGGACCGGACAGGGCTATCTCTTCCACCAGGGCGATGAGCTGCCGCGTGGCGACAAGCGGGATGAGGCGCGTTGCGGCAACGGTTTCGCCTTTTTTAACGGGGGTGTTGTCATGGAGGGTTGAGCACATCACCTCGCCAAGCATATTGATGCGGAAGAGTGCCTCCTTGTTTATCCGCAGCAGCCCGTCGCATCCTGCCTTGAGGGCGATCTTGCCTTCCTCGGGGTTGTCCGCATATTCGATCCCCCGACCGGCGAGCACCGCCGCAAGTTTTGCCGCGGCCTCGTTTTCATGGATCTCGGAAGGCTCCAGGGAAAGAACATAGATATGCTCTTTGCCCAGACGCTTGAGATGTTCGATATCCTCCGGCCGGATAATATGCCCCTTCCTGAAAGCAGCCCCTTTTTTTTCGTCTTTGACAATCTCTGTGATATCGTGGGGAAGAATCATCCCCACCGCTTGTTCAACCGGCACGATTTTACGCATGGCATCTCCTCAGGGTTCAGTTCTGTTAGAGACAACCGTCCACCTGATCGCGCGGAAAGAGCCCTTTAACATCGAAAATCACTGCCTTTTCCTTACAGAAGCTTCGGAGTTCAGTGACGGAAAGCTCGGTAAACTGACGATGGGCAACAGCTATGACCAGAGCACTATACGTGTCCTTTTCAAGCGATTGAACCAATGGGATACCGTATTCTTTCATTGCCTCCGTCGAGGATACCCAAGGATCATAGACATCGACGGGAATTCCGTATTCCTGGAACTCGGAAACGATATCGATTACCCGGGTATTGCGCAGGTCGGGACAGTTCTCCTTAAAGGTGAGCCCCATCACCAGAATCCGCGAGTTCGCGGTATCTATACCTTTTTTGATCATTTTCTTGATAACGGCCGCGGCGATATAGTGGCCCATATTGTCATTCAGCCGCCGGCCGGCAAGAATCATATTGGGATGATAGCCGACTTCCTGGGCTTTGTGCGTGAGATAATAGGGGTCGACACCGATGCAGTGGCCGCCGACCAGACCGGGCCTGAACGGGAGAAAATTCCATTTGGTCCCGGCCGCGGCGAGAACCTCGCCGGTGTTGATCTCAAGTCGTTCGAAGATGAGGGCAAGTTCGTTGATTAAAGCGATATTTACATCCCGCTGGGTATTTTCTATCACCTTGGCCGCTTCGGCAACTTTTATGCTGCTTGCGGCAAAGGTGCCGGCGGTGATGATGGTTTTATAGAGCGAGTCGACAAACCGGGCGATCTCGGGGGTGGAACCGGAGGTGATCTTGACAATCGACGGCAGTCTGTGCTGTTTATCGCCGGGATTGATCCGCTCGGGACTATAGCCGCAAAAAAATCCCTGATTATATGTCATCCCGGAGCCTTTCTCGAGGATAGGCACACAGACTTCTTCCGTTGCGCCCGGATACACGGTCGATTCAAAAACTACGACATCGCCTGGCTTCAGCACCTTCGCCACGGTGCGTGAAGCACCCTCCAGCGGCCCGAAGTTGGGACGCTTGGCCGCATCGATCGGCGTTGGTACGGCAACGATAAATACATTACAGTTGCTGATATCTCCAGGATCGGCGGTGAATTGGAGCAGACTTGCACCGCGCAGTTCCTCGTCCGAGACCTCCAGAGTGGCATCGGTGCCCCGTCGAAGTTCATCGACCCGGGCTTTATTCAGATCAAAACCGAGTGTCGGATAGAGTTTTCCGAATTCGACGGCCAGCGGCAAGCCGACATATCCGAGGCCGATAATACAGAGTCTTACCTGCGCTAAATCGTTCATCTGGCAATTATGCTCCTTATGGTTGATTGCCATAATAGGTAAGACCCTGACTATCCGTTTCATAGACGGTAACACTGTGCAGCGCATACCGATCGTTGATCAGCTTGGGCTGGATATCGTCATAAATAAAGCGGGAAATATGTTCGGACGAGGGATTTCTATCCTGGAAGTAGGGGAGGGTGTTGAGGTCGTGATGATCGAGTTTGGCAATAACCTCGCCAACTATCTTTTTCAATACCTTGAAATCAATCCCCATGCCATATCGGTCGAGTTCAGTGGCCCGAACCGTCACTTCCACCTTCCAGTTATGCCCGTGCGGATTTTCACAATCCCCGGGATAATCTCTGAGATGATGGGCTCCGGCAAAATGGGTCTTTATAAATATATCAAACATCATTGTCTCCTTTGAAAGATCTGATGATTTTCCGTATCGGGCATGGCAACGGATAGCAACTTGGCGGCAAATTTAATACTTTCCCTGCTATTAATCATCTGTTATTTTCAACCGACGGCAAACTCTCAATGCATTCTCCTGCCGGAATTCTCTTAGCTCCCGAGTTATGTTTCGTGGACGAACACAGCATCTCAGATAACCAGACGATGACCACCAGAGACAGTCTCTTCGATGGCGATTTGATCTGTTTCCAGCATGCGGCCGGATACCGTTTTTCGGTCGACTCGGTGCTCATCGCCCACTTTGTTGAAGTGCGTAAAGATGACCGTATTCTCGATATAGGCACCGGCTGCGGCATTATCATGCTCATCCTGCTCTATCGCTCTGGCAGCTTGATCCGCGGGATATCGGGCATGGAAATTCAGCAGAGCCTCGCCGACCTTGCCGTGCAGAACCTCAAAGCCAATGGCTTCGAGAACAGGGGACGAGTTGTGGCCGGCGATATAAAAAACATCCTTCGGCTGATCCCGGCCGAGTCATTTGATACCGTCGTCTGTAATCCGCCCTTTTATCAATGTGGATCCGGTCGGCAGAACGACAATATGGAGGCCAAACTGGCTCGCCACCAGCTTCTCGCCGGTCTGGATGATTTCCTCCTGGCGGCGGCCGCGGCGGTGAAGAACAAAGGTGCGGTATACTGCATCTATCCGGCAGACCAGGTGAGCCGCTTTATAGTTCTTGCCGGCAAATACAGACTCGAAGTAAAAAAACTTCGGTTTGTCTACGGTTATCCGCAGGACAACGACGATGCCCGGTTGGTTCTCATCCATTGCATCAAAAATGGCGGCACCGGAACCAGGATTCTCCCGCCATTGCATGTCTATCGTGAAAAAAATGGTGCGTTTTCCGACGAAATACAGAATTTTTATAAGAAAAACGTTGTCCCGCAATTATAATTCAACTGTCCTCCAACGCGACCACCCATGCTTGCAAAAATTACCAGTTGTTCCGTCCTCGGCATTCACGGCTGGCTCATTCAGGTTGAGGTTGACGTTGCAACCGGCCTGCCGACTTTTTCGACGGTAGGCCTGCCGGACAGTTCCATCCGGGAAAGCAAGGACAGGGTTAAGGCGGCCATCAAAAACTGCGGGTATAAATTCCCGAGCAAACGCATAACCGTAAATCTGGCTCCGGCCGATCTGAAAAAGGAAGGTGCCGGTTTCGACCTGCCCATTGCCATAGGCATTCTGGAAGCGACCGAAACCTTGAACAGGTGCCGCGAAGGGCGATACTGCATCGTCGGCGAACTCTCTCTTGATGGCGGGGTCCACCGGGTAAACGGAATTCTGCCGATGATTCTTGCGGCCAAGGACAATGGCTTGCAAGGAATACTTATTCCGGCGGAAAATATTGCCGAAGCCCAGATAGCTCCGGATGGAATCGATATCATCCCCGTTTCTTCTCTTCCTCAGGCCGTAGAATTCCTGGCCGGGCTGGGGACAGCCGCTGCTTTTGTCAGATCGCCTTTTACAGAAGTGGCAAACACCACAACCTATGCTGTCGATTTTGCCGATATCAAAGGACAGCACCATGTAAAACGAGCCCTGGAGATCGCTGCTTCGGGTGGGCACAACATCCTGCTAAAAGGCCCACCCGGTTCGGGAAAAACCATGCTGGCACGACGGTTTCCAACCATTCTGCCGCCCATGACCTTGGACGAGATTATCGAAACCACCAAAATCTACAGTGTCGCCGGCAGCAACGGCGAGAGCAGCATGGTTTGTTCTACCCGGCCATTTCGCTCGCCCCATCATACGATTTCCGATGCCGGCCTTATCGGGGGCGGCAGCATCCCGCAGCCGGGCGAGGTTTCCCTTGCCCATAACGGGGTCCTGTTTCTCGATGAACTGCCCGAATTTAAAAAACATGTACTGGAGGTTCTGCGCCAGCCCCTGGAAGACGGCGAAGTAACCATTGCCCGGGCCAATATGACGCTCACTTTTCCGGCCCGTTTCACCCTCATTGCCGCCATGAATCCCTGCCCCTGCGGGTTTTTCGGCGACAGCCGCAACAGATGCAACTGTACGGAAACAGATATTAAACGATATACCGGCAAGATCTCCGGCCCGCTGATCGACCGAATCGACCTGCATCTTGAGGTTGCTGCCCTCGATTATACGGAAATGAGCGACACCCAGCGAGGTGAGAGTTCCGGGGAAATCAAAGCTCGCGTCGATCGGACCCGGGCTCTCCAGGAGACAAGATTTGCCGAATACCCCGGAGTATACTGCAACAGCCAAATGAGCACAAAAATGCTGGAGGACTATTGTCGCCTGGACGCCCCTTCATCTCAACTGCTGAAAAAAAGTGTCGAACGATTGGGCCTTTCCGCCAGGGCATATCACCGCGTCCTGAAGATTGCCAGAACCATTGCCGACATGGCTATGGTGCCTGCTATCCAGTCTGCCCATATTGCCGAGGCGGTACAATTCTGCCGGCATGAAATGTAGTTGTGCAGGATACCCTTTTCTCTAATCCCCGAACGTTGAAGGAACGAACATGCAGAAGATTGTTGATGAATTGAAACAGTTAATCCCCTTTAAGGATACCACCTGTGCTGGCGATATCGTGCTGATCGTCGCAAAAGAGCCGAAGATGCTTTTTTACGCCCATGTTAACAAAATCGAGAGGGACTCCACTCGCCGGGATGAATGGTGGCATGTCCATTTCACCCTGCTTGCCGTGCCCTTGCAAAAATTGACCTGGACCCTGAGAACCGCCCAGATGAGCGGCAAGGAAATCTTCACCATGGGCGGAGAAGAGCGATTTGTTAAGGCGGTGAATTTGGGCGAAGAGGGTGAGACTCGGATTACCAGTGAAAAAATCACTAAGATCGCACCTCTTAAAAGGATCAAATGAGGCAGCACAGTTATTAAATGTTGTTCACCCACCCCTCGGTCCCCTCCCGTCGAGGGAGGGGAGGCGCGGAGTCATGCGCCGACGAACAATTACAACTCGGGAGGGATAAAGCTCACTGTCAGATTTTTAAGCCTGGTCGTCAGTTGCCTGTACGAAATATTCGGGCATTTATCCAGCATGATTTTTGCCGCTCTGATCTGATCGGTATTGCTGTACTTGTCGGACAGGTAAATGATTTCCGTTATACCCGCCTGGATGATGACCTTGGTACATTCGTTGCAGGGAAATAATCCCACATAAATCCTGCACTTTCTCAGGTCGGTGGATATGGAATTCAGGACGGCATTGAGTTCCGCATGGCAAACGTAGGGATATTTGGTATCAAGATATTTACCCTGTCGCTCCCAGGGAAGTTCATCGTCCGAACAACCCCAGGGAAAGCCATTATATCCGACGCCGACAATTTTATTTTGCTCATTGGCAACGCATGCCCCGACCTGGGTGTTCGGGTCTTTGCTTCTCTGAGCCGACAAAAGTGCCACCGCCATAAAATACTCGTCCCAGGAAAGATAATCAGCTCTCTTCATGCACTCCCTCCAGTCCTGCCGCCCTTTAATTCTTTGCGGCGCTGGCGCCAGGTATTCACTCCGCACACAGTATTGATAAACTCCTTGATCTTCTGGAAATAAAGATCTCCGGCGATCTTGCCGACCGTATCGTGTTCCGCACCGGGAATAATGAAAAATTGTTTATTCCTTGCCCCGGAAGCGGCCTGCAGTTTCTCTGCCTGGACGACCGGAACCAGACCATCCTTTGCACCGTGAAAAATCATGGTCGGCAGCTTTATCGCAGCAATCTTGCGTAAGTTGTCAAATCCTTCATGTTCGGCCAGTTCGGTCGAGGAAACCGGCACCCCGATGGCCTGCAACAGCGGCGCAGTTTCACAAAAGCCGCTTTCAATGAGTAACCCTTTCACCGTCTCGCTGTTGGCATGAACGATGTCAATGGCACAGACAGCTCCGAGCGACCGGCCCATAATAAAAAAAGGTCCCGAATATCCTTGATCTTTGAGCCATTCGGTTGCCAAGGGCAGTAATGCTCTGCCGTCGGCAAACAGCGATGAAACCGAGGGTGTGCCGGTACTCCCGCCATAGCCCCGATATGACGACAGGAATACATTGATCCCGTGTCTGAGAAAATTTCCAGCCTCATCATTGAAGCTTTCGCAGGATTCATTCCTGCCATGGAAGTAGATGAGGGTGGGGGCATCGAACGCAGAGGGGTAGAACCTGCAGGTCAAATCCACCGCCGGTGCAAGGGTCAACACTACATCCTCGGCATTGGCCGGACAATTGCCGGCATGCTCGTGAGGTGGCTGAAACAGAAGCGAGAGGATTTCGGGTTTATCGATCTTGGAGAAATTTTGCATGACCATCCGGATTTGGTTAAAGAGAAATAACGTCAAGTTGTTTTAAAGGGTTTTTACTCTAAAGGATCTTTCGGCAAAAAGCTAGAGCTGAGGGGAACGAGCCCGAAGCGAAAACCTGCGGACGGAGAAGATGTGCCGACGAAAAACGGAAAACGGAAAACGAAAAACGGGCTGCAGGTAAACAACCTGCAGCCCGTTAAGTATATCGTGGGGTGAGCGAGGGGACTTGAACCCCCGGCCTCCTGGGCCACAACCAGGTGCTCTAACCAATTGAGCTACGCCCACCACGTTAAGAATTGTGCTGAAAAGCCTGTCCTATATACTCGTTCGTGAATCGTTTTGCAAGGGCAAAATAATTACAGGTTCTCCTTGCAGTGCGAACATTTTTTCGCTTGCGCCTTGATGATTTCCAGACAGTGCGGACACTCTTTTTTAAAATTTGCCTTGAGAATACCGTTTATCGCCGCATTGATTTCCTGTTCCAATGCAGTGTCTCTGAACTTATGGTTTCTAATCGCATCTATGCACTGGGTATCATTCAACTGAATCAGATAGGTCACGGCCGATTTCCGGGTGCCTATCGCAGCTGCTTCATCCAGCAGGAGGGTCATGACCGGGGCTAGATTTTTTTCTTCGAGGCACGTTTTCAACCCCTCGACGGCTTCCTTTTCGCGAATATACCGCTCATTTTGCGCCAACAGGACCTTTTTATCGATAACACACGCCTTGAAGGCATCGCTGTTGCCAACCATCATAAAGTTGCCTTCCTTGCTGCCCGGAAGTTCCATATATCGATAGGACGCATGATGTCCGTATTGCTTTTCGATCTGATCCCAGCCGTTCAGGAACAGGGAACAGTTATCATTGAGACAAATAAATAAGACATCGGAGCCCCAGCCCAATCCGTCACCCACATGAATAGGCGGTGCTTCGCAGCAAGACAGCTTCTCCTTGCAATGAGGACATATTTTTTCCTCATCCATAAAACCCAAATCATAACCCATTACACAGCTCCTTGAAAAATGAGAAACCAACCTGTCCCGTATACTCCCTAAGTAAACCGGAACAGGCGGTATGAAAAGCTTTGGACAAAAGCAGTGTCCACTATAATTCGGGTCGGCAAAATTACAATCGTTTTAAAAAGCCTTCATGTTTGGATGACTCATCAACTCATCCACGGCCTTCGCCTGTTTCATCCGGGATTGGAGAAATGACGGCGGCATCGATTGAGTATTTTCATCCATTATTGCCGTAAGTTCTGCAATATTGCCCTGTTCGGCAAGATCAATGAGCCTGGCGAGGTTTTTGGCAAAAGTGCGTACAATTTTTCTGCCGTCGCCGGTCGTCGCCATAATTTCCGCATAGGTGCGGGGATTTTGGTTGTGGATGCGGGCCATGGCCAATATCCCGTAGAGGGAGGTGAGAGTCGAATGGCTGTTGATATCGTCGCAATCTATCCGATGTTCCCGCAACGTTGTTGCCAAAGCCACGGAAATCGTGGTCGGCAGTTTTTGCCCGACCCCCATGAGCAGATCGTGCTTGGTGGCACTGTCATGATTGATGTCGGCCCCGTGTTTATAGAGAAACGCCTCGAATTCACTGCAAAAGCAGCCACTCCTATGCGTTCTGACAATGGCGGCGTTTTTTTCTTTCATGGTGAGCGCCTGCGGCCCCCAGAGATTATGGACAAACATCACCTCAACCCCCGGGCTGGTTGATTCAAGCGAGGCCTTTATCGTATTTTCCGACTCGCCGGCCAGGATAATCAGCGCCTGGCCATCCTGCAGCAGCGGTCCATACTTCCTGATCGTCTCGGAAGTGACTGAAATGGGTACACAGACAGCCACCACATCAACCTTTTTTAACATTTCTTCCGGAGTGAGCGGGGTGGAGCGGCCGGTAATGAAGGTTTTGTATCCTTCGTTCTGCAACCGTTCGGCGAACCACCTCGACATAGCGCCGCTGCCGATGAATCCGAAGGCCTTGATTTTTTTTACCCGCATGTCAACCCGGGGAAAAGAGCCGAGAACTTTCAGAGAGTCTTCTTCCTGAATGAC
>CAYTVF010000170.1:0-9229 GCA_964441345.1 uncultured Desulfopila sp.
AGTTTGACCACAACCAGCAACAGACCTCCGCGGTTCTCTGCGAGAATTCCGCCCATGGAATACGCTTTTAGCCAAAGATATCTTTAACCTTAACCCAACTTTGTGACCTCAATTGACAAAATACTGCAATAACAACAAGTTACATCTTCGAATGGTGCCTTTATGGCACTACTTCTTTTGTTTCATATTGTCGTCTTTATTGTTTGACCGGGGTGACTCTTTATCGCCAGCAGCGAATATATCTCCTGTTGCTTTGGTTCGGGTCGTGTGCTTTTTCTAATATGGACGGTACTCCCGTTTTTACACTGCATCGATACTGTCACCCTGCTCTGGGTTGACAGAAGTTTCCGGATGCTCGACCAACTGCAGTGGATTTTCGCCTGCTTCAACCTGAACCGTATGGTATGTACCAAATGGTCGCCAGCACGGTAATGAAAAGGTGTCCTGCAACTCTGTCGGTAATTTGATGATCAATATGTGGGGTCACAATATGTGGGGTCACACAATATGTGGGGTCAGGTCTTGAAATATAATGTTTTCAACCTGGTGGCCATACGGCAGCACCCCCAGATGACTAAAATATGATATTTCAAGACCTGACCCCTAGTATATGACCCCTAGTATAGCAAACTCTGCGCTATTGCTTTTTCCATGGGTTCATGATCAGCACGGGGCAATGAGCCCGTTTCAGGACGCGCTCCGCCACACTGCCGAGCAGGATCTTTTCCAACCCCTTGGCACCATGGGTGCTGATGACAATCAGGTCGGAGTCGGCTTCTTTGGCAAGCTCGACAATTCTTTCGACCGGCTCGCCGGCAACCACCTGTCCGGTACAGCCCCGGCAATGCTCCTGATTGTCCTGCACCAGGTTGGACATTCGCTCCTTGGAGGCGACATAGACCTTATCCCGGTACTCCGCGGCAAAAGGAGCGCCTATCGTGGCATCGCCGGGATAGGGTGCGACCACATGGACGAAATGGATGACCGCCCCCAGCTTCTCGGCCACATAACATGCATACGCCACCAGTTTGTCGGTATTTTCTGAAAAATCGACAGGAACTACAATTTTTTCGATCGTCCTCATATTTCCTCCTCCTTATCAGATGTAACCATTCCGGACGGAGAGATCCTCGCCTGCGAGCCTCTCCCACAGCCGGATCCATCCCGCCCTCATATGTCCCTCATCTTATTATAGCACAGATTATGCAATACCGGCAGGTTCGGATGAAAGACATTCGAATCCCTTGCCGGCCGCAGCCTGCGCCAGCAGCTCCAGGATATGAACCGCCTTGACCTTCAATCCGGCATGGTTGACGATATCCTGCAACTGCATGATGCAGCCGGGGCAGGCGGTGGCGATCTGACTTGCGCCGCTCTCCTTCAGTCCCGGCACCTTTCTCGCACCGATCGCCTTGCTGCATTCATAGTGATGGACCGAGAAGGTGCCGCCCAGCCCGCAGCAGGAGGAGGCATGCTCCATTTCGACAAAATCGACATTGGGCAGGGCCTTCAACAATTCGCGCGGTTCCCTGGTGATGCCCCGGGTTTTCAGATGGCAGGGATCGTGGTAGGTAACCCTCACCCGATCCGGCCACTTCTCCATCCCAGCCAGCTTTTCAAAAAGCCCGGCCTTCTTTAGAAAGACGCTGAAGTCGACGACTTTGCCGGTAAAATCGCCGAAATCCGCCTTCATCCCGCGGTAATACTCGCCGATTCCGCCGTTGCAGGAGCCGCAGGCGGTGACGAGATGCTCCACCGCCCGCTGCCTGAAGGCGGCGACATTGGCTTCGGCCAGCTCTTCGACCAACCTGCCGTTGCCCGAGGAAAGGGCCGGAATACCGCAGCACCGCTGACCTCTCGGAATGGCGACGGGATAGCCCAGATGGCGAAGAATCGCCACCATATGCTCGCCTATCTCCGGATAGATATAGGTGATGGAGCAGCCGGCAAAAAATCCGACAACCGGTTTGTCTGGACTCCCCGGATAAAACTCCTTCAGCCGGTCGAAGAGATTGCGGAAGGCGATCTTCGGGACGGTCCTGTCCTTCATCGCCGCGGTCGGGAACCGCAGCCGCAGACCGCTGCTGTCCGGCACCTTGTGCAGGACCAGCGGGGAGAGCATCGCCCCGCCCTTGCCGAGGGTCTTCATCAGGGCCGGCGAGCCGAGGAGGGCCGCCACCCCTTTGCCGAGGGGGGAAAGTCCCTGGTTGTCGGTAATCTGCCGGCGAATGGCGCCGACTATTTCATTTGTCGGCACCTTGCCCGGGCATTTACCCACGCATGATCCGCACATCAGACACATGGCGATGTCCTCCTGCAGCCGTTGTTCCAGGCCGGCCTCGCCATCGAGGAGAGCGGCGGCCAGGGCTATCTTGCCCCGGGCAACCGCGCCTTCCCGCCGGCTGACCAGGTAGGTCGGGCAATGGGCCTGGCAGATACCGCACTTGACGCATTCGCGGATGACTTTCTCGTAGTCCTTGAGATTCTTGTTCTTGTCCATTTAAGCGTGAGTTTTCACGTGAGTTTTCACGAGAGTTTTTACTATTTACCGGGCGGTCATGGATAGCTTTCCAGAAAGATCTTGCCGGGATTGAGGATGTTATTCGGATCGAAGGCCTGCTTGATCCGCTGCATGCAGGAAATAGTGGCGACATCCAGTTCCATTTCCATATATTTCGCCTTGGCGGTGCCGATGCCATGTTCGCCGGAAATCGAGCCGCGCAGCTCGACCGCCGCACGGAACACCTGGTCCAGCACCTGCTCGACCTTTTCCGCCATCCCGTGTTCCCGCAGGTCGACCATGATGTTGACATGGATGTTGCCGTCGCCGGCATGGCCGAAGTTGATGATCGGCACCTGAAACTCCGAGGAGATCCTTTCCAGCGCCCGGATCATATCGGGAACCTTTGACCTCGGCACGACAATATCCTCGTTGAATTTGTCGGGATTGACCCTGCGCAGGCTGGGGCTGACGATGCGCCGTACCTGCCAGATTTCCTCCGACTCCTCATGGGTCGCGGCAATTCTGGTTGAGAGAATGCCAAAGGACTGAATGATGGCCATGATCCGCTCGACCTGGGGGTCGAGCATGGCGAGATCGCCGTCCACCTCGATGATCAGGATGGCCCGGCAACCCGCGGACAGGGGAATGGTGCTCACCCCGCGGATGCAGTCGATGGTGGCCGCATCCATGAATTCGAGGGTGGTCGGAATGATCTTTGCCCCGATGATTGCCGACACCGATCGCGCCGCCCCTTCGATGGTCTCAAACTGCACCAGCATGGTCTTTTTCCCCGCCGGTTTGGGCAGCAGTTTCAGGATAATCCGGGTGACGATGCCAAGCGTGCCCTCCGAGCCGACCATGAGTTTGGTAAGATCATAGCCGACCACGTTTTTGAGCGTCCTGCCGCCGGTCCTGATAATATCGCCGGTGGGGGTGACCACCGTGAGCCCCAGCACATAATCCTTGGTTACGCCGTATTTGACGCAGCGCGGTCCGCCGGCGCATTCCGCCACATTGCCGCCCAGGGTACTGAAATCCTTGGATGCTGGATCGGGCGGATAGAACAGCCCCAGTTTTTCCACCTGGCGCTGCAATTCGGCGGTGACCACGCCCGGTTCGACCTCGGCGATAAGATTTTCGCCGTCGATCTCGACAATCCTGTCCATGCGCGTCAGCACCAGGACAATCCCGCCCCTGACCGGCGGGGATCCGCCGGTAAAGCCGCTGCCCGCGCCGCGCGGCAATACCGGGATCTTCCGGCGATTGGCCAGCTTGACGATCAGACTCACCTCTTCGGTGGTGTCGGCATAGACTACCACATCCGGCAGATACCGCTGCTGAGTGGCATCGTAGGAGTGGGTTATTTTATCGGCGGAAGCGGTGGACACATTCTCCGCCCCGACGATCTCCGCAAGTTCTTGAACGATCCGGTCATCCATTTCCTGTCCTGCCCATTAATTTCTGAGTGTTTCATCACACGATTCCTCCCCCCATCATCTCATCATCGGCTCATCGATCACGCCCGGTACCCTTACGTTCATTCGGCACAGGGAATATATTCTAATCATTCGCCGCCAATCAATACAGTCAAACTTGCCACCCTTCCGAAAAATCTGTATGGTTTTATATGCTCATTACCGAGATGCCCGGCCCAGTGCTTTCCGGCCGGATCCGGGTTCTCCCGGCCTTGCCGGAGAGGCCTGTCCTTTTGCTTAACTGGGGATTTTGTGATCAATCCTGCTAGACGATTCTGGCTTGTTTTCTTGTTGCTGACCCTTGTTGCCGCACCCGTCCATGCTCTGGAAAACGGCCTGGGCGGGACGGTCAGAATCGGAATTTTCCCATTCAACCCAATCAATTACATCGACAAGGACGGTTCGGCCAAAGGGCTCAACCCGGATCTTCTGCGGGAATTGTTCCGCGACCAAACCACCCGCCTGGAGTTCGTGCCGGGCAACTGGGCGGAAGGGTTGAAGAGGCTTGAGGAGGAAGAAATCGATGTGATGATGTCGGTCGCCTTCTCCGATGAACGGGCCAAGGTCATGGATTATGGCCGCGAGCCGGTGCTCCAGCTCTGGGGCCAGGTCTTCTCCAGGCAAGAAGATCATTCAAAGAATATTTCCGATCTTTTCGGCAAAAAAATCGGGATAATGCGCAAGGATATCAGCGGCGAGAATTTCATCGACACCATCGAGCAGCTTGGCGGAAGCTGCCGGATAATCGAATACCCGGATCACGGCGAAGTATTCCGGGCCGTGCAAAACGGCGAGGCCGACGCCGGGGTCGCCCCGCAGCACTTCGGCCTCCGCCACGCCGGCGAATACAACCTCATCGGCACCTCGATCCTGTTCTCGCCTTTCTCCATCTATTTCACCTGTAAAAAAGGACTCCACCGGGAGCTTCTCGCTCACATCGATAGCCAGCTTACCGCCTGGAAAAAGGATAAAAATTCGGTTTATTTTAAGATCCTGAACCGATGGATGGCACCAGCCGGGGGAACAAGCTCCATTCCCGGCTGGCTTACGCCGGTCCTCTCGGTCATCGTCGCCGCGATTCTCATCGCCCTTGGCTTTATCCTGCTGCTCAATTCGGCCGTAAGAAGAAAAACCAGGGAACTGAAAGCAAGCGAAACCCGGTTCAGGGATATTGCCTTAAATATCAGCGACTGGATCTGGGAGGTCGATGGCGAAGGCGTCTATGCATACTGCTCGGAGCATTCCGCCGGACTGCTCGACTACCAGCCCGAAGAACTCCTCGGCCGCTGTTGTTTTGATTTTATGCCCCAGGAGGAGGCGGATGAGACCCGCCGAATTTTCAATGAGTCCGCCGCCGCCCAAAAAGCCTACCGGAACAAGGAACAGATCCGGATTCGCAAAGACGGGACCAAGATCTGCCTGCTCACATCCGCCGTCCCGATTCGCGACGACTCCGGCAGACTCCTCGGTTTCCGCGGCGTCGATACCGACATAACGGCCCGCAAGCAGGCGGAAAAAGAGAAGAAGGGTCTGGAAGCACGACTCGCCCAGGCCCAGAAGATGGAGGCCGTAGGGACGCTTGCCGGCGGGATTGCCCATGATTTCAACAATATTCTTACGGCCATTGTGGGCTATGCGGAGCTGACCCGCGACAGCTGCCCGCCAGGGTCCAACGCCCACGCATTTCTCGGCGAGATCCTCCATGCCGGTCTCCGGGCAAGAGAACTGGTGAAACAGATCCTGGCCTTCAGCCGGCAAACGGAAGCCACCTGCATCCCCTTGCAGCCTGCGCTGCTCGTCAAGGAAGCAGTGAAAATGCTGCGCCCATCCTTACCGGCCACCATTGAAATCCGGCAGAACATCGAGCAATCGCCCTCGACCATTCTCGCCGATCCCTCCCAGCTGCACCAGATTGTCATGAACCTCTGCACCAATGCGTATCATGCGATGGAGGAAAAGGGAGGATTTCTCGATATTACCCTGAAGAGCGTCTTTCTCTCCGCCGAAGATCTGCAGAAGGAGCCGCAGCTCCTGCCGGGCCCATTCATCCGGCTGTCGGTGGCCGATTCGGGCACGGGTATCGCCCCCGACATCAGGGAAAAAATCTTCGACCCCTATTTCACCACCAAGGCGATGGGCAAAGGCACCGGCATGGGGCTGTCCATCGTGCACGGTATCGTCAAGAGCTACGGCGGGTTTATCACCTGCTACAGCCAGCCGGGAGAAGGGACGGTATTCCATGTGCTTGTGCCGATTATAGCGAAACCGGAAATTGCCGTGCCCGACGACGAAGGGGCGATTCCGACGGGCAATGAACGGATACTCTTTGTCGACGACGAAAAAATGATCGCCGAAATGAGCACGGTCCTCCTCGAAAATCTGGGCTACAGCGTCTTCGCCGTAACGGCAAGCAGGCAGGCGCTGCACGTTTTTCGGGAAGACCCCGCTCGGTTCGATCTGGTTATTACCGACCAGACCATGCCATCGCTGACCGGCGCCGAACTGGCCTGCGAATTACTGCGGATCCGCCCGAATCTGCCGATCATTCTCTGCACCGGACACAGCACCATCATGACCGAGGAAAAGGCCAGATCCATGGGGATCAGCACCTTCGCCTTGAAACCTCTGGCCAAAAGAGAGATGGCCTGCCTGGTTCGCCGGGTATTGGACAATCCCTGCCGTAAAGAGCCGCCAATCTCCATCGGCTCTGCAGCGTAACGCGAGGTCATCCCTCGATCACCACCATATTCCGGCCCTGTCCTTTCGCCCGGTAGAGGCATGCGTCGGCGATGCCGAGGGTTGCGTCCAGCGTATCGTGAATCGTCGCACAGGCCCCAATGCTCACGGTGAAAATGACCATAAATATTGACCATATGCTCAATAGCATCGTTAACACGCTGTAATCAAGAATATTTCCCCGTCATACGACAACCGCCGCAATAAATATTTGATGATATGCTCAATTTCACGATCCGTTCCAGGGACCGGCTGCTTGATTGAGATGAAAGGATAAGCAGTTGTTTTATTGCGAATAATACGTCTGACCCCGCATTCGTGGCAAGGGCAAAACCGCATGGCATAAAGATTGCTCACCAAGGTCTCCAAACAGTGATCGATGCATGATCGTCCGCGGTTAAAATCAAAAGAGAAGGAGGATGTCGTATACAATATTGTCTTAGAGGTTGATATTATAAACAATTACAATTGGAGATCGAAATGAAACGTACTCTTGCGCAAGCGGCAGCTGTCTTTGCAGGTCTTTTTCTGCTCCTCGGTTCCTCGGCGGAAACATGTCAGGCAAAAACTTCCTTTCTTACCATCGGCACCGGCGGCATAACCGGCGTCTATTACCCTACTGGCGGCGCTATTGCCAATATGGTCAACGCCAAAAAGGAGCAATACGGAATCCGGGCAACGGTTGAGGCAACCGGAGGATCGGTATTCAATATCAATGCCGTTGTTGCCGGCGACCTCGAGTTCGGCATAGCCCAATCCGACCGGCAGTTCCAGGCCTATAACGGTCTGGCCGAGTGGCAGGAAAAAGGCGCGCAGAAAGATCTTCGTGCGGTGTTCAGCATCTATCCCGAGCTGGTTACCCTGGTGGCTGCAGTCGATGCCGATATCAAGACCATCGCCGATCTGAAGGGCAAGCGGGTTAACCTCGGCGATCCGGGTTCCGGCAATCGTCAGAATGCCATCGATGCCCTGGAGACCGCGGGGATCAACTATGAAAAGGACCTGAAGGCGGAGAGCGTCAAGGCCTCCGAGGCCCCGGCCCTGTTGCAGGATGAAAAGATCGATGCCTTCTTCTACACCGTCGGTCATCCGAACGGCGCCATCAAGGAAGCAACGGCCGGGGGACGCAAGGTGCGGTTCATCAAGATCACGGCCGTCGACAACCTGCTGAATAAATCCTCCTACTACGCCAGGTCGTACATCCCGAGCGAATACTATCCGACCGCCGACAACAAGGAAAATATCGACACCTTCGGCGTTCAGGCCACCCTGGTGACCTCCGCCAAGGTTTCCGACGACACTGTCTACGCCGTCACCAGGGAAGTCTTCGAGAATTTCGAAAATTTCAAGAAGCTTCATCCCGCCTATGCCGTCCTGACCAAAGAAAGCATGCTGCAGGGTCTTTCCGCGCCCCTCCATCCCGGGGCAGTGAAATATTATAAAGAAGCCGGCCTGATGAAGTAACGTAACTGCCTGCCATACCGTCAACAGTCCCACTGGTTGCCGGTATGATTTGTCCGCTGTACAGAGCTCTATGCGCAATGACCCGGAGGTGATCATGCACAAAATAATTAAAGAAACTCTGCCCGACGGCAGTGTCGAAAATAAAGATGAAGGTATTGCCTTAGCAAAAAAAATCGTTGAAGAGGAAGAGGGGCTCGGCCGGCAGCCCGCAGGTTTTTCCCGTCTGGTCATCCCGACCCTGGCCGTGGCCTGGTCGCTTTTCCAGCTTTCCATCGCCAGTTTCTGGATCCTCGATTCGACCCTGGTCCGGGCGATTCATCTCGGCTTCGCCCTATCGATCATTTTCCTCAATTATCCGATGTTGAAAAAAACCCGCCTCGGTCTCGATTTTCTCTCGACCAAGGCGCGTATCCCCGTCCTCGATTATTGTCTGGCCATTGTGGCCGGTGTCGCCGCGCTCTATATCGTCATCGATCATAGCGGCATGGTGGAACGGGTGGGGATGCCGATACTCCGCGATCTTATTTTTGGCGTACTGCTGCTGGTTTTGCTGCTGGAAGGGGCTCGGCGCGTGATTGGGCCGGCCATGCCGACCATCGCCGTGTTTTTTATTTTGTATTCGTTTTTCGGGCCCTATATGCCCGACTTCATCGCCTTCAAGGGTGTGTCGCTGAACAGATTCATCGGTCAGATGACCATGTCGACCGAAGGCATCTACGGCGTGCCGCTCAACGTCTCGGCAACCATCGTCTTTCTCTTCGTCCTGTTCGGCGCGATGCTCGACAAGGCCGGCGGCGGCAAATATTTCATTCAGTTAGCCCTGAGCCTGCTCGGCGGCTATCGGGGCGGTCCCGCCAAGGCCGCGGTTCTCGGCAGCTGCATGACCGGTATGATTTCCGGCTCGAGCGTCGCCAATGTCGTCACCTGCGGCACCTTTACCATCCCGATGATGAAAAAGGTCGGCTATCCGGCCACCAAGGCGGCGGCCATCGAGGTTGCTGCCGGGGTCAACGGCCAGATCATGCCGCCGGTCATGGGCGCCGCCGCCTTC
>CAYTVF010000171.1:0-9229 GCA_964441345.1 uncultured Desulfopila sp.
TCGGCGGCGGCAGCCCGATGGACTGCGCCAAGGGCATCGGCATCGTCAGCACCAACCGCGCGAACATTCTCAGCTTCGAAGGCATCGACAAGGTCGCCGTTCCCGGACCGCCCCTGATCTGCATTCCGACAACCGCCGGCTCCTCCGCCGACGTTTCGCAATTTGCCATCATCACCAATACCGCCGACAAGAAAAAAATCGCCATCGTCAGCAAGACGGTGGTCCCCGATGTGGCCTTGATCGATCAGCTCACGACGATCACCATGGGCCCATACCTGACTGCCTGCACCGGCATGGATGCCATGGTTCATGCCATCGAGGCCTATGTCTCCACCGCCAATTCACCGATCCTCGATCTGCATGCCCTGGAAGCCGTAAGGCTGTGCTGCGCCAACCTGCCCAAGGTTCTCGCTGCCCCGGACGATATCGTGTTGCGCAACAATCTGACGCTCGCCAGTCTTCAGGCCGGACTGGCCTTCTCCAATGCCAGCCTGGGCGCCGTTCATGCCATGGCCCACAGCCTGGGCGGCCTGCTCGATCTGCCCCACGGCGAGTGCAATGCCCTTCTTCTCGACCATGTAATCGGCTATAACTTTCCCGAGGCGTCCCTGCGCTATGGCAGGATCGGCGAGGCGATGGGCCTTGACATCAAGGGACTGCGGCCGGCGGAAATCAAACAGGCGGTCCTTGCCAAGACCCGCCGCCTGAGAAAGCAGCTCGGCATTCACCGGACCCTCGGCGAGCGCGGCGCCACCCTGGCGGATATTCCTCTTCTTGCCCGCAAGGCCCTCAAGGATCCCTGCATGGTGACAAACCCAAGAGTACCGAACCAGCGGGATATCGAGGTCATCTATGAAGAAGCCCTCTGACCCTGAGGCTTCCCGGGATTCCCGCGAACAGCTCCGGCAAAGCATCATCGGACTGGGGGAAAGATCCATCCGCAAGAGCTACTATCCCGAACTCCAGCAACGAATAGCCGAGCTCGAACGATCCAACAGAGAATTGCAGCAGGAGATAGCCGAGAGAAGAGAGGCCCAGGCCTCGGCCAAAAAACTCGCCCGGCAACTCCAGCAGTCCCAGAAAATGGAGGCAATCGGCACCCTGGCAGGGGGGATCGCCCACGATTTCAACAATATCCTTTCAGCGATCATCGGCTACACCGAACTTGCCCAGTTGCACATGGTCTCAGGGTGCGACCAGGGAAAATGCCCTGCCGCAAAAGACCTTGACCGTGTGCTCTTCGCCTCCGAAAGAGCCAAGGAGCTGGTTCGTCAGATTCTCACCTTCAGCCGCCAGCAGGATTACGAACAAAGCCCCCTGCGGCTTGGCCAGGTCGTAACCGAGGCCCTCGGCCTGCTCCGCTCCTCTCTCCCTCAATCGGTGGAAATACGGACAAAAATTGAGGTGGAGGATGAGCTGATCCTGGGCAACGCCACCCAGATCCACCAGATCGTCATGAACCTCGGGACCAATGCCAAACACGCGATTGGGGAAAAAGGCGGAGTCCTGGCGGTTGAGATCGATCGCATCGAGATAGAACCGATCGATGAAAAATCGAAAAACCTGCAACTCGCACCGGGGCCCTATCTCGTCCTCAAGATCTGCGACAACGGCTGCGGGATGGAACGGGCCATGCTCGATAAGATTTTCGATCCCTATTTCACCACCAAACCGAAGGATCAAGGCACCGGGATGGGGCTGGCGGTCGTCCATGGCATAGTCAAGGGCCATAACGGCCTGATCACCGTCTACAGCGAACCCGGCAAGGGCACCAGCTTCCTCATCTATTTCCCGCAGCTTGTCGATATCCCTGCAAACCAGACAATACAATACAGCCAGGAACTGCCGATGGGCACGGAAAGAATTCTGCTGGTAGACGATGAGGTGCTGATCGCCCGGATGCAGGGGCGTCTTCTTTCGAGCCTCGGCTACACCGTCACCGTCGAGACCGATCCCCTCCATGCCTTGGCGACCTTTGCCGCCAATCCTGCGGCCTATGACCTGGTTGTCACCGACATGACGATGCCCGGGATGAACGGAGCCGGCTTAACCCGGCATATTCTCGGGATTCGTGCCGATATGCCGGTCATCCTCTGCACCGGCTTCAGCGAGCTTATCAATGAAACCAAGGCCCTGGCCATCGGCGTGAAGACCTTCGCCATGAAGCCTCTGGTGCGAAAATCCATTGCCAAAATTGTGAGAAAGGCACTGGACACATGAGCATGCTTTCGCTATCTCCGGCGCCAACGCCGGCTCAAGCCATTTCTCCCGGACCGGAGCCATCTCCATGCCAAACTTTCTGAAGGGCATCCTGCACCGGCCCATGGCAAGCCTATGGTTGCCGCTCTGCCTCCTGTTTTTCGCCATCGGCACCGATCAGCTTACCAAAATCGCGGCAAGCAGGGTCCTCGCCCATGCCGGTAATATCCCACTCCTCGGCGGCCTGGTACAGTTATCCCTGATCGAAAACCATGAAGGTTTCCTCGGCATTGTCCGCGGCCTGCCACCGAAGCTGCAGTTCTTTTTCCTGTATGTGTGTGTCGCATTTCTCCTGATCTGCTGCCTGGCCTACCTCTTGTTCCTCAGCCGAAAAAACTCCCGCTACGACTTTCCCCTGGCCCTGGCGACCGGCGGCGGCTTGAGCAACCTCCTGGACAGAATCCACAACGACGGCGGCGTCACCGATTTTATGATCATTGCGGTCGGCAGTCTGCAGACCGGCATTTTCAACCTGGCGGATGTCTATATTCTGGTTGGCTCCTTTATCCTCGGCTTCTCTTTCTTTTCTCGCCCCGATCGATAAGGGACTCGGAAAAGTACTCCCCTGTCCCCCGGATCCCTCGCTTTTTTCACGAGCATTTCTCCAACAATGCAGGTAATAATGGAGGTTTCCGATTTATTTCGAGAAGAACGAGGGTCCTGCCTCAAATATGCACATAACCACAATACTTTTATGGAGTCTCTCATGCTTAAAGTAGGATTTATCGGTTGGCGGGGAATGGTCGGATCCGTTCTCATGGAGAGAATGGTTGCCGAAAACGATTTCCATGGCTTTGAACCGGTGTTCTTCACGACCTCCCAGGCGGGGCAGCCCGGTCCTGAAGTCGGCGGGTGGGAAAAAAAACCTCTCGAAGATGCCATGAATATCGACCGGCTGGCCGAGATGAATATCGTCGTGTCGTGCCAGGGCGGGAGTTATACCACCAGTGTCTACGAATCCCTGCGCCGCCGCTGGAACGGCTACTGGATCGACGCGGCATCGACCCTCAGGATGAAGGACGATGCGATCATCATCCTCGACCCCGTGAACCGGGCGGTCATCGACCGGGGGCTTGAACGGGGCATCAAGAATTATATCGGCGGCAACTGCACCGTCTCGCTGATGCTCATGGGCCTCGGCGGCCTTTTCGCCCACGATCTGGTGGAATGGGTCAGCTCGATGACCTACCAGGCAGCCAGCGGCGCCGGGGCAAAAAACATGCGCGAGCTGATCAGCCAGATGGGTGAGCTGGCCGGTGAAGTCGGCGATCTTCTGGCCGACCCCTCGTCGGCCATCCTCGACATCGACCGAAAAGTCACGGCCAAGCTGAACGACGGTTCGCTTTCCATGGATAATTGGGGTGTTCCTCTGGCGGCCAGTCTGATCCCATGGATCGATGTACCGGTCGCCGGCGGTCAATCCAAGGAGGAGTGGAAGGGAATCGCCGAAACCAACAAGATTCTCGGTAAAACCGGCAACGAGATCATCCCGATCGACGGCCTCTGCGTACGCATCGGCGCCATGCGCTGCCACTCCCAGGGACTGACGATCAAACTGAAGAAGGATGTCGGGATCGAGGAGATCGAGAAAATCATCGGTGGCCATAATGAGTGGGTGAAAGTCATTGCCAACGACCGTCAGATCAGCTCGCGGGAACTCACTCCGGTCCAGGTCTCCGGAACCTTGACGGTGCCGGTCGGCAGGATCCATAAACTCAATATCGGTCCGAAGTACCTGGCCGCCTTTACCGTCGGCGACCAGCTGCTGTGGGGGGCCGCGGAGCCGGTGCGCCGGATGCTGAACATTACGCTTGCCCATCTGCGGTAATTGCGGCAGGACTGGATGAGGGGTGAGGCGTGAGGAGCAGCTTCTCCACACCGACCCCCTCCATGTTGCGACCCATCAGGTCGATCCGGTATTGGTCGTCAGCCCCTAACGGCTCGCCATGCTCCGAAGTAACGATGTTGATCACCGGCCGGTCGATCCGCCCTCCCACCGCGGTCACCATTCCCACTCTTTTGTCGGAAAGCTGCACGCAGGTTCCCGGCGGATACAATCCGACTGCGGCAATAAAGGCGGCCAGCAGGCCTGGATGAAATCCCCCTTTGTCGTCCAGCATAATGGCATAGGCCCGCTGTGGATCGAGAGCGTCCTTATAGGGTCGCACGGCCGTCAATGCCTCGAAAACATCACAGATCTGCAGGAGTGCCGTGACCGGATGCCTTACCGCCCAGGAGGGTTGTCGAGGATAGCCGCCGCCGTCATGACGGATATGATGCCCCCAGCAGGCAGCCAGATCGAGCGCCGAGACACCTTGCTGCTCAAGAAGAATTTCGACTCCGGCCTGCGGATGATTGCGGATGACGGCGAATTCCTCTTCGTTCAACCGGCCCTTCTTTAACAGAATCGTATCGGGAATTTTACTTTTCCCTATGTCGTGGAGCAGACCGGCAGCCCCCATTGCCAGGAGATCCTTCTCCGGCCAGTTCATTTTCGTCCCGATATATACCGCAAGGGTCGAGACCCGCACCGAATGACCGACCGTATATTTGTCGTAGTCGAGATAATGAACATGCTGCATGGCATCGGCAAAACTCGACTGGATATAGCGAAGCATGAACTCACTTACCGACCGGGTTTCGTCAATGTTCAGGTTGTGTTGTGCGGCCGCATCAGTGTAGGCCCTCGACACCGCATCAAACAGTTTCCGATACAACAAGGAAGGCGATTGCACGTCACCGCCGCCAAGCGATTGCCCCGCCCACACCCTGGATCGACTGCTGGAGACTCCGTCGGGCCGTTTGCTGTAGGGATCACCGATCCGGATTTTGCGGATCCCGTGGTCGGCAAACAGCGCGCGGGCGTCGCCGGTCTTTTTTACCGGCAGGGAGCGAAGGGCGGTAATATCGAAGAATTTTTTGAGATCCTGCAGGGCAAGCCCCCGCTGCAGGCCAAATCCCCCGCAGTGGAGGCTCTCGGCAAACTGAATGAGTTGTTTGCCGGCGCCCGTGGAACCGAATAGCCGGGTTCCCTCGAAGACGAAGAAGCCGTCGATAATACCGATGAACAGTTCCTCCGCACCGGTGGCGGTAAAATAGTTGTTGGTCAGGTTGATAATTTCCGCACCGTATGCATGCACCTGGGGATGATCGGCATAATAGAGCTTTCTGTTGGCCATTCCCTTGCCCAACAGTGTTATGATCTTTTCAATGTTATGGATCATTGGAGGATATACCTCTCACAGCAGACGACTGAGCTGCCGGCTTTTGATTTTGTCAAGAGCGGTCGTCGCTGCCTGCCGGCATTGCTTCGGCCAGGCAGGCAGCAGCCCCATCCTCCTTTCATTGGCAATTCGATCGAGGATTTCCTTCGTTCCCCTGACCTGCAGACCGGCCATGGCATCGATGGTTTTTGCAAGCCATGGCAATTTTTTCTGTTCCTCGGTAATATTTTCAAGAAATTGAAGAATGATCTGACCCGCTGCCATCTTGAGCGCAAGCGGCGGTGAATCGTGGCGAACCTCTGCCAGGTATGAGTGGAGAAACTGCAGATGATCGGGAACGGAAATCTGCAGGATCGGAGCGATAACCGCGATAAACTGTTCCGGAGGAGCGTTCTGCAACTCTGCGACAACCTTTTCGGCAATGATGCCGGCAAGAGAGGTCTCCAGAAGAAAGGCAAAAAGCCGATAGGAACGGATCCAGGCTGGACAAAAGACGACCGGCGCCACTTTTTGCTCGCGAAAAGCGTCAAGTTCCTCAAGTTGAGAGCGAAGACACCTCATCGCCCCAAGCTGCATATGGGAAGCGATCTCCGTCACCTCATAGAAACGCTCTTTGCTTTCACCCATTCCGACGATCAGTAATTCATTGACGACAAACGGCCAGACCGCTCCATGCAAGTTGTATGGCATTTTGCTCCACATCTCTTTTAGAAACGTAAAAGAAAGCAAGGACTGCGTTTCACGGCAAGATGTCAGGACCAGCTTGAGAACTCCACGAAATCGATCCTCATCCTCTCCCTCGGCAAAATTTCTCATCCCCCCGATCAGTACCATCCGCTCTTCTGCGGTCATCAAACCATTGACGAAGGCCGCCAGCATCCGCTCGCAGGAATCAATCGACTTCCTGTTTTCCGTCGAACCGAGCATCTGGAGAATGACGGAAATGATTTCGCTCTGATCGGCTGAGGTAATTTTCTCCAGCGCTGCGATGGGCATTTTGTTATCATCGACAAATTGCGTGATTTGCCCTGCAGTAACCGTGGGTTTTGCCACGCCCTGCCGGTGCGGCACCTCGACCTTGGCGACCTCGCGGACTGGTCCCGGCCGAGAGGTTCCGCTGCCGGTCAGATGCCGGAGCAACAGGTTGATGGCCGTTTTTCCTTTACTGTCCGTGACACTCCGCTCCAGCCTCCCGAAAATCGAAGCGAGCGCACTGACGTCATTCTGGGCAACCATGGCGGATATGTGTTCGTCTTGGCGATGATCGCGGGTGACAACTCGGTAAAGGAGATTCTGGACATCCTGCCAGGTGGCATGGGGCAAGCCGGGGACAGTCGGCTTTTCCCCGTCCTCTGGAACGGATAATTTCGCTAGAAATTCACGGCATTGGAGAAGCTGACGATCATCTAACCCTCGACTGCCGAGAGCTGCGCAAAGCTCTTCAAGAGGGATGTTGTTGCCCCCCTCTTTGCCCTCCGGAACGATCGAGTTCTCATCGACCAGATACTCCAGTTGCGTTATCCTTACTGTTGATGGCAAGCCACTGATATCATAACTAATAAAAGACGAAGCGCTCTCCAGATGCCCACGCCAGGCGAGAAGAGCTCTGACAAACTGAAGTACGTGCTTGTGGGGCATGTCCCGCTGCATTTCTATTGATTTTATGCCTAAATTCGCCAGCATTCCCCCCAATTCCTGAGCAGATGGCGTGTCTTCAGGGAGAGCAGTTTTTTCCACCAGAAGACGATGCGAATCTACCTCGATGGTAACAGTGTGCAAGGCGTGAAACGTTTCCCGAAGCTGCTGGAGAAAATTAAATGCTGCCTGATCCAGGACAACATGGCCTATTGGATAATAGTTGCCGATTTTAAAGATCCGATAGAACACCTCGATAAAGTTGACAAGCGACTGCACCACTGGTGAAACGGAACTAGCTTCGGACGAGCCATCCTTCATCGCCATGTTCGTCATTGAGGGCACCCGGGGGATTTACTTATTACAGAGACAACTCAAAAAAACAAAAAATAACTGTTATTTCGGGGAATCGAAAAAGCCTCTCCCGGCGAGACAAGGACAGCTCCGGGAGTTCTGCAGCGGTTGCGGGCAAAGGCCTTCATCCTAGCACACTATTATACTACTGATCCTTTGACTTTTCCAGCCGGTATTGATTTTGACCACCGGCCGGTTTACCGTTTGCAAGAAAGGTCGGAGTATTTGCAACTCTCATCATTCATCCCCGAAAGGAGAATTCTTGACAAAACAGGCAGCGTCGATATGATCCTCGACAAAGCTACCAAAAGAAAACATGGGAAATGCGATGCCAAATGAATTTTCAGTTAAGATCCATTACTATCTCACCGAAAAAATAACCGAAGCGGAAAAAGCGGTTGCCGGCGAAGACGAACATTCCCCTTTCTATCGCGGGCAGCTGGAGGAACTGTACTGGATCCGCGACTATCTCAAGGAAAACGTCGATCTCAAAGACTTTCCCTACGCAACTTCCATGCGCAGCTGCCGCGCCGGCTGCGTCGCGCCGGCGGTGAAAAATAAGAAGAATTCTCCTATGATATCCGCATCATAAAGACATGGCCTGCAGCAGATAGAGGGCCAGACTGTAGGTTACCACCGAGCAGAGGGTGGACAGCATGATAATCGCCCCCGACAGCTCGGCATCGCTTTTCAGCTGCTGCGCCATGATATAGGCAGCGGTCGCCGTGGGAGTGGCGGCCAGCAGCACCCCTATCGCCAGTTCCTGGCCACGAATACCGAAGAATACCAGCACCAGGGCGGTAAGCACCGGCAACAGCACAACCTTCATACCGGCGGACAGCACCGCCAGCATGATATCGCCGCGCAGCTTCCTGAAGGAAAAAGATGCGCCGATGGCAATGAGGGCCAGGGGCAGAGACATCCCGGTGACGATCTTCAGGGCCCGATCGACGATCTGCGGCAGCGGCAGTGCCAGAAAACTCCAGAGTATGCCGACAAACGAGGCGACGATAAGCGGATTGGTGACAACCTGCTGCACCCAGAACGACGTGCCCATGGCGAGGCTTTCCCGGCGCTGGGGCAGAATCAGGGCAATAACCGACAGGACATTCATGAGCGGCACCAGAAAGCCGAGAAGAATCCCCGCCATGGTGAACCCTTCTTCGCCGTAGGCATTGTAGATGATGGCCAGTCCGATATAGGCCAGATTGCCCCGGAAGGCGCCCTGGCAGAAGGCTCCCTGGACCGCCGGTTTATACCCCCGCAGGCTGGCGAACCCATACGACAGAAAAAATACCGCGGTAATGCTGAGCACCATGCCGGCAAGAAGCCTGGCATTGAAACTGGCAAAAAAATCGGCGGTGGCAATCTTATAAAAAAGCAGCGCCGGGAGGGCGATATAGTAGACCAGGCGATTGAGATCAAAGAGAAAATTGCTGTTGACAAGGGCGGTCCTCTTGAGGCTGAAGCCCAGTCCGATGACCAGAAAAACCGGCAGCACGACCAGGAGTATCTGCGAATCCATGGTGTTGTTCCATTGTTTATTGCGATATTTATCTGCTACAGTCGAGACTCGGTCCCACTGTGCATAAGATTCCAATGAAATGCAACACGGATTTGATGGCGAACGGAAGAATCACTGTGACGTAGAAGAAGTTTATTTCAACAGTATCCACTTCGTCTGCTTGGTTTGAGCCTCCCCTCCCCCCGCGGGAGGGGGTTGAGGGGGGGGGGAGTTTGGAACGAAGTTGCTCTTT
>CAYTVF010000172.1:0-9127 GCA_964441345.1 uncultured Desulfopila sp.
CTGATCTGTCTGATGGCCTTCGAGCTGTTATGTGTTAACGAATCGGCCAGATCGGCGAGCAGAGTGTTTTTGTTTTCGGAATCGGAATATTCCTGTTTTTTGATCGTCGGTATATTCGATACCGTATTTTTATATCTGTCAAGATATTGCCGGAGAAAGTCGCAGATATTTTCGGTTTCGTGCTGAATATCAAGCAGAAGCGTGTTGCACTCGCTCATTTTTTTTCGTTTTATTGAGGACTCGAGTTGCACGCATTTGGCCGAAAGGGTTCTCATGGCCAGGTTGCTGCTGACGCCTTTGAGGGTATGGACCATCTGCCGGACTCCATCGAAGGAGAGCTTTTTGAATTCTTCCCGCATGAGGGCGGGGTAGGACCGGTATTTCTCGACAAAGGTCGCCAGGAGCTTGAAATAGAGGCTGGGGTTGCCCATGGTCCGGGACAGGCCGGCCTTCATGTCGATACCGTGAGCGTTGGCGGCGGATTCCTCCGGCAGACCTTCAGGTACGCGGGCTTTTTCGAAAAACGCTGCCGCCTGCTCCTGTTCGAGTATTTCAACCGCCTCGGCACCGTTTTGCACCACGGTTGTCGACAAACCTGCCGAGTCGAGAAAGCCGATGGTAATTTGCTGGTTGATCTCATTGTCTTCCGCCAGGAATTCCGATTTGGTGATCGCCGATTTTTCCGCGGTTGCCTTGGCTTTATGGAGCTCCGAGGAAAGAAAGTTGATCGATCCGGCTATTGCGCTGATTTCATCGCATCCGCTCTCCTCGATCTCCCGGTTTTCTCCCTCGACCATGGCAAGTACCGTCCTGTTGAGCCGGGTCAGGCGGGCGATGAGAGTATGTCGGAAGTAGAAAAAGAAGGTGATCGCCAAAATCAGCGAAACGATAAAGAGGGCCGAAAGAATCTTGATTTGCCGATCGGCTTCTTGCGAGAGTTGGTGGGTTTGCCGGCCGATCGAAGAGGTCGGATCGAAGAAATCGGCGATGCTTGATTCGCCCTTTTCTTCGATCAGGCTTTTCACAAAGGTATTGCGGCTGGCGCAACCGTTGCTTACGGCAAGGTCGGCGCGAATCAGGGTCAAGAGACCAGCCTGGCCGAGAATTTCTTCACCGACGCGGCCGGCGAGCGGCTTCGCCACTGCCTGAAGCGGTGGGGGGAGCGAGTCCGCCGCGATGGTCATTTTATTCAGGATATCTGCAATATCGCGCTCTTTTTTAATCACTTCAGGCAGGCAGTCAAGCGTTGCCGCCTGCCCACTTTCCGCAACGATGGCCAATCCATCGTCGATCACGGCGGCAGCGGCGGCAGCCGCCCGCGGCAAGCCCTTGCATGGTTTGACCGGCGGCAAAAAGAGATTGGCTGAGGGGGAGGAGACCGGCCTGGGCAAGCGCCTTTTTTTGCCGGGTTTCAATCCGTTCGTCGACCAGAGTGTTCATCGCCTGCAGGGCCTGCTCCAGGATATCGATTCTGGAACGGGACTCGGCCGCGGCAGCCGCCGGCAGCTGATTGGAAATTTCCCTGATCCGGCTGAATTGCCGGTGGATATCGGCAAAGGCTATCCGTCGTTCGGCCCGGGAGCCGGCGATATGGAGATAACCGGCCTGATGGAGCAGCTGGTTGTGCAGGATGGCAATCTGGGCATCCCGGGTGACTTGAGGAAAGGCGTTCTCCGACATATCGACAAGAACCCGTTGAAAGCTCATGAAGCCGAGAAGTGAGATGATCGCTGTGGCGGCAAAGAGGGTCCCTGCCAGGAATAAACCGCCGGTGACGGTCACCGCGATAGATCGAGAGCGGCGGAAGGCGTGCCGGGGCAGCGGTGACCGCGTTGGCGGATGAGGAGGAGTCATGCTCTCATTCAAATTATCGCTAGGCGAGTTGCCGGGAATGATATTCGAAACTGTGTGAAGAGTGTATAGCAAAAATTGAAATTAGTTAAGGATTTTGCCAGCCGGCACAATTTTCTTGCTACCCGATTTCTTTGCCCATAGAATAAGGTATGCAGGACGGTTTACCGGCAAAGATCTCGGCTCCGTTGGGTGACGATATGGTTGTAAGAAGTTTACTGTTTTTAGGAATATTCCTGGCATATTGCGGTTATGCCCTTGGCGAGCCGCCGGCGCCGGCAGGTGTTATCTCGGCTACCAGGGGGGAGGTCAATGCGATAAATTCGCAGGGTGTGATCAGAAGCCTCAAAGTGCAGGATCCGGTCGGGCTCGATGATATCATTGTGACGGAAGAGAAAGGCCGGGCAAAAATCGTTTTTCAGGATAATACCATCGTCACGCTCGGCGAGAACAGCCGGATAAAACTGACCGATTACCAGTGGTCGAAAAGCCGGAACCAGGGCAAATTCAAGGTAACCGTCCACGAAGGGCTCTTCCGGATTATTGGCGGCAAAATCACCAAAACCAATCCGGAATCCTTCATCGCCAAGACTCCGGCCGCCTCGATCGGCATACGGGGTTCTTCCTATGCGGGGAGTGTTTCGGGGAAGGGGCTTGCGGTTTTTCTTCTCGGCGGAAAAGGAATAGATGTCTCGAACAACAGAGGTTCGGTGGCTCTCCTGCAGCCGGGGATGGGGACGACGGTCGCCAATGCCGAAACCGCACCTGAACCGCCGCGACATTTCAATGCCGCGGAGATCTTTTCCATCGAGAGCGGCTCGGCGGTGGAGGGGGATCTTTCGTCGGGCGGCTCGACCATTGGGCCGAACGCGGTAATTGTCAACCAGGCAACGATCAGCAACTCCGTCAACCTGGCAATCGGCAAGGATAACACCGCCCAGATGGGGTCGATCCGGATTGATAAATCGGCGGTGAAGGGGACGGTGGTCAATCAGGCGGATATCAAAAATTCAGCCAACATCTCCGTCGGGTCCGGCAACAGGGCGACGATGGGCAGCACCGACATCGAATAGTCATCGACCGGGACGGTCGTCAGTTATGATCGTGCACCCCCTGCCAATCGGGCGGCGGCGGATCCGCTGCAAATTTCCTGCATCTTTCCATATAGATCTGGTAAATCTTCTCCGGGTTTTCCGCGTAGAGACCGGCAAAGAGGTCGAACGCTTCGCCGAATTCCCTCGATTTATAACGGTGAACGGCATGATCGTATCGCTCAATTTCCGCTGCTTTTTCGCCCGCGGCGCCCGCGTCGCGGGTCTCGCCAAGCGGCTCGAACAGATCGACCGGTTTGTTCCGGCCTTTGACCATGACCGTATCGACAAATCTGCCGCGGTAATCGGGGGGGAGTTGCCGGCGGGTGAATTCGCTGATCAGGATCTTCATGCGATAGAACTTGGTGAGTCCCTCTATCCGTGAGGCAAGGTTGACGTTATCGCCCAGGACCGTGTAATCGAATCGTTTGCTGCTGCCGAAATTGCCGGCACTGACCATACCGGTGTTGATGCCGATGCCGACTTCAATGGTCTGTCCGGCCAGCTGCAATTGCGCGCGGTGGGTGCCGATTGCCGCGATCATCTCCAGCGCCGCCCAAACCGCATTGGCGGCGTGGTCTTTGTCTTTAAGCGGGGTTCCCCAGATGGCCATGACGGCATCGCCGATATATTTATCCACCATGCCGTTATGTTTGATAATTATGTCGGTCATCATGGAGAAATAGGCGTTGAGAAGCGAGCCGAGTTCGGTCACCGGAGTGACTTCGGAAAGTGTGGTGAAGTTTCTGATATCGCAGAAGAGAATGGTTACTTCCCGATTCTCGACCGAGAGATGCAGCCTGTCGGGATTTTTCAGCAGCTCATTGACGACCGAAGGAGAAACGTATTGGGAAAAGGCCCTCCTGATAAAGAGGCGTCTTTTGCCCTCGAAAAAATAGTTGAACATGGAGACCGTCATGAAAATAGCCAGGAGGGACGCCAGGATATACGAAATCCCGAGGAGTTGCCGGTGCAGAAAAAGGAAATGATAGTTGCCGGCGACGATGATGGCGAACATGATCGTAAGGCCTGCCGAAAAGCCGAGGAACGGTCCGAGGTAGGCGAGCGATACCACCAGCAGCAGACCGGCAATGACGATGACGGCATAGGTCAAACCGATTTCCGTGTAATTCTCCCACGCCATGGCGTCGTTTTTGATCAGATTGTCGATTATGTTGGCATGCACTTCGACGCCCGGCGCTATCGCCGAGAAGGGAGTGACGACCAGATCCCTGATTCCCAAAGCGGAAGAACCGATCAGCACATATTTGCCGCGCAGCCGGTCGGTACCGGCACCCTGCAGCACATCCGCGGCGGAAAGGTAGGGGAAGGTGTTGTAAGGCCCGCGGAAATTGATGGTCAACTGCCCCAGGTCGTCGGTCCGGATAAAAGATTCCCCCATCGACACCCCGATGAGGGTCCGGTGGTCTTTGGCCCCGATGGTGCTGAGATGCAGCTTTGCCTCCTTTTCTCCTCTGACCAGGCGGACCATCTCAAAGGCGAGGGACGGATAGGGAATGTTGTCCATCATCATGAACAGGGGCACCTTTCGCACTGCGCCGCTCTGATCGGGAAAGACATTGAAAAATCCCTCCGAGGAAGCCGTGGCCACCTCGGGGATATTGATTACCGAGCGGTATGCGGGAAAGAGTTTCAGGTCGGAAAAATCGGCTTCCTCGCTGTCGATACTGATATTCAGGGAGGGAAAGGGGATCGCCCCGGTGGTTTTCAGGAAGTCTTCGCGAAGTAAAAACATATAGCCGAGCACGCTTGTCCCGGTTGCGAGCGTGTCGCCAAACAGCCGGTCATGGTCGAGTTCGCCGGTGTTTTCGAGATTCCGCAGAATTGTGTCGACTCCTTCGCAGGTCCCGAGAAGGTCCCGGTAGCGGGCGAAGAGCACGGTGGGGGAAGTCCGGTCTTTTTCGGCAAAGAGAATATCGAAACCCACGACCAGCGGGCCGGACGCATAGATTTTCCGGGTAAGGTCGGCGACGATGTTGCGCGGCCATGGCCATTGCCCATATTCCTTCAAGCTTCGTTCGTCGATATCGACGATGACTACCGAGCCGGTGGTTTCCTGCGGTCCCCGCACCAGGAACATGGCATCGACAATTTTGGCATCGATGGCGGAAAAGAATACCGGTTTTTCATAGCCGAATGAATACCAGAGCAGGCAACAGGCCAGAATCGAGGCGAGCCCGACCTTCAGCGGGGTGGGGTGAAACAGCGGATGGAGCAGGTTCTTGGCCATAGTGAGTATCGGTTACGGCAAAGAGGTTTCACTCGGTAGCAGACAGTGAGAAAGTCCTAGCCGTATGTCACCTGTTGTCTTCCAGAATGCCGTCTTTCAGGGTCAGACAATGTTCCATTTTCTCCGCGAGATTGATGTTGTGGGTCACCATGATGGTACAGAGGTTGCGTTCCCGGCAGAGGCTGTGCAAAAGCTCGAAAATCAGATTGCCGGCCCGGGAGTCGAGGTTGCCGGTCGGTTCGTCGGCCAGCAGCAGTTCCGGCTTCATGATCAGGGCCCTGGCCAGCGCCGCCCTCTGCTGCTCCCCGCCGGACAATTCGCCGACCTTGTGATGGCCGCGGTGGCCAAGTTCAACCTGATCGAGCAGTTCGCTGGCGGGCCCGGTCATTTCTTTCCTGGTTTTTCCGGCGATGAGTCCGGGGATCATCACATTCTCAAGAGCAGTAAAATCGGGGAGCAGATGATGAAACTGGAAGATAAAACCGATCGACTCGTTTCTGAACTTGGCGAGTTCGCTGGCGCTTCTCGACAGGAGCGGCTTGTCCCGGAAAAAGATTTCGCCGCCGGACGGGGCGTCGAGGGTTCCCAGGATCTGCAGCAGAGTCGTCTTGCCGGACCCCGAGGCGCCGATGATGGCCGTCATTTCCCCGGCCTCGGCGGCAAGGGAGACTCCCTTCAGAACGGTCAGGGCGGTGGCCCCGCTGCCGTAGGTCTTGGCGATGTCGCGTGCGGAAAAAAGAGCCATTATGACAGCACCTCGGCCGGATGGACGGTCGATGCCTTCCATGAGGGGTAGAGGGTTGCCAGGAGGGTAATGACGATGGAGCTGACGGCGATGATCAGGACGTCCGCCGGCAGGACCTTGATCGGCAGGGTGGTCATCGGGTAGACATTGGACGGCAGCTCGATGAATTGATAGCGCGAGAGCAGTTCGCACAGGCCGAGGCCGCCGGCGACGCCCAGCGCCGTTCCGGCGATGGCGATGACCAGTCCCTGGAGGAAAAATATTTTCATGATCGAGCCCGCGGTTGCGCCCATCGACTTGAGGATTGCGATATCCTTGCTTTTTTCCATGACCACCATGACCAGGGCACTGATGATGTTGAGGGCGGCAACGAGAATAATCAGGGCCATGGCGATAAACATGCCGATTTTTTCCAGCTTGAAGGCGGCGAAAAGGTTGCGGTTCATCGTCATCCAGTCCTTGGCGAGAAAGCCCGGCCCAAGCGTTTCGGCAATCTGTGCGCCAACCTGGTCGGCCCGGTTCAGCTCATTTCTGGCGACCGTCACCTCGATCCCATGCACCACATCGCCGATGCCGAGAAAGCTTTGAACCTCGCCGAGAGCCATATAGGCTAAAGTGGAATCGTACTCGAACATGCCCGTTTCAAAAATCCCCGACACCCGGCAGGTCTTGACCTTGGGAATGATGCCCATCGGCGTGAGCGGCCCGCCGGGGGAGATCAGCCGGATGCGGTCATCGACATCCACCCTGAGGTCGGCAGCCAGGTTCTTGCCCAGGATGATGTTGGGTATCCGGTTGCTGTCCGGCTTTAGGAGATCGTGGATCGAGCCCTTGGTCATCTGTTTCGCGAGACCGACGACGTTTTCCGCGGTTGCCGGATCCATGCCGCGCAGTACCACGCCATTGCCCCCGCCCGAGCTGCTGAGGAGGGTCTGGGCATAGATATACGGGGTGGCGCCGGTAACATGCT
The DNA here is from genome assembly GCA_964441345.1 of uncultured Desulfopila sp. GTDB lineage: Bacteria > Desulfobacterota > Desulfobulbia > Desulfobulbales > Desulfocapsaceae > Desulforhopalus_A. The sequence continues at coordinate 6,909 of CAYTVF010000172.1, forward strand.
TAACCGTGAGGATGCGTTCCCGGGCCAGGTCATAATTACCGATGGTGCCGCCCATCCGCTGGACGATGATATGGGAGTTGACCCCCAGGATCTGATCGCGCAGGCCGTCGGTGAAGCCGGAATAGACCGCCAGCACGACGATCAGGGCGATGACGCCGACGGTGATGCCGGCAACCGAGATCAGCGAGATCAGGGAAATGAAGCCATGCCGGTGTTTTGCCCGGAGATATCGCAGGCCTATGAACCATTCAAACATGTTCAGGATTTTCCTGTTGCCGGTTTGTCGTTGTCAGGCTGGGCATCCTTGTCGTGCTGCATTTTCACCTCGGGTTTCAAGTGCGGGAAGAGGATAACGTCGCGGATGGAGGGGGCGTCGGTGAGCAGCATCACCAGCCGGTCGATGCCGATGCCTTCCCCGGCCGCCGAGGGCATGCCGTATTCGAGGGCGCGGATGTAATCGGCGTCCAGCTCCGGGTGGATCTCTTCGTCGTCGCCGCGCTCGGCGATCTGTTTTTCGAAACGGGCGAGCTGATCACCCGGGTCGTTCAGTTCACTGAAGCCGTTGGCCAGTTCCCGGCCGGTGATGAAGAGTTCGAACCTGTCTGTAACCGTCGGATCTTGTTCATTTCTCCTGGCCAGCGGCGAGACCTCGGTGGGGTAGGAGGTGATGAAGGTCGGGTTGATCAGTTTTTCCTCGACGAGGAGTTCAAAAAGTTCGGTTTTCGCCTTGCCCGGACCCGCCGTCTCTTCGAGTTTAATTCCTTTCTCCAGGGCCAGGGCCATGACTTTATCGTCGTCGGCCAGAATTTCGGCGGCTATTCCGGCCACCTCCAGCAGGGCCTCATCCATGGTCAGCACTTTCCACGGCGGGGTGAGATCGACCTCGGTGCCCTGGTAGGTGATTTTCATGGTGCCGTTCACCTGGGCGCAGATCGACGAGATCATCTTCTCGGTGAGGGCGATGAGGTCGTCATAGGTGGCATAGGCCTGATAGAATTCCAGCATGGTGAATTCCGGATTGTGGCGGGTCGACAACCCTTCGTTGCGGAAATTCCGGTTGATTTCAAACACCCGTTCAAAGCCGCCGACCAGCAGCCGCTTGAGATACAGCTCCGGGGCGATGCGCAGATAGAGGTCCATATTCAGGGCGTTGTGGTGCGTCCTGAACGGTTTGGCCGTGGCGCCGCCGGGAATGGGCTGCATCATCGGCGTCTCGACTTCCATGAAGTTCAGGGCGCCCAGAAACTCCCGGACGAGACGGATGATCTCGACTCTCTTCCTGAAGGTTTCCCGGGTCTCCGGGGTGACGATAAGATCGACGTAACGCTGACGATAGCGGGTCTCGACGTCGGTCAGGCCGTGCCATTTGTCCGGCAGGGGCCGCAGGGATTTGGAGATCATCACGATTGTCCCGGCCTGGATCGAAAGTTCGCCGACCTTGGTTTTGAACAGGGTACCTTCCACCCCGACGATGTCGCCGATATCCCATTTCTTAAAGGTCTCGAAGAGTTCCGCGCCGAGCAGATCGAGCTTCACATGGATCTGGATCTGGCCGCTGGTGTCGGCAACGGTGCAGAAGGCGGCCTTGCCGAATTTACGCATGGCCATTATTCGTCCGGCTACCTTATAGACGGTGCCCTCCGGGTCCACATCCTGAGCCGCGAGCCCAGTCCCCTTGGGGAGGAGCTCTTTTACCGCGTGGGCCGGCTTGAAGCTGTTGATATACAGACTTACCCCGAGTTCGGCGAGGGATTCGGCTTTTTCCTTACGTTGGGCGAGGGTTTGATTCTCTTCACTCATGGTGTACGCTCATTAGGTAATGGCAGTTGGTAATTGGCAATCGGTAATCGGCAATTTGTCGCGCGGACAAGCGGACAATGATAAAAAAAGCGGCAGAAATCTGCCGCTGGAATGTTGTGCAATAAAGTGTATACGGATTACCGGGAAACGCTCGTTCTGTCAATGTATTTCCGGTAAACGACGGCGGGAAGGCGATGATTACGCCCGGTGTTCACGCCGCCTGCCGGCGGTTTTTCCCCTTTTCCATGGCAAAAAACATCAGCCCGTTGAGGAAAAAAAGTAAAGCAATGGAATGCACCCATTTCAAACGTAAGATGAGAGAAACGACTGGAGGTTCTGTCCTTTGGTGAGATTCAGTTTCTGCCTGATACGGTAGCGGTGCAGGTTGATTGCCGCTTCGGACACGTTGAGCAGATTGG
>CAYTVF010000173.1:0-8922 GCA_964441345.1 uncultured Desulfopila sp.
TGCTTCACCTGGAGTCATCAACCTGCTGCTATATGCTTTTGCGTATTTCACGGCATTCTCCTTGTACGTGGAAGGTATGTCAGTTGCTCCTGTCAGGCAGCGGGTGGGAATAAAAAAGACACCCTGCTCCTGTGACGGTAAAGATAGTTGATTTGCCGACCGCTCCGCAATCGGCTGGAGACTGATTGTGTACCGGGAGTTTTTCCGAGAGGGGCTAGGTTTTGCACCTAGTGTCTTGGCAAGCCTCAGATGTCGCAAGCTTGCGCCGCAATTTTGCCTGCCGGGGGATCCGGCTCAGATGAACAACGAAGCCTTCTTAGTAATGGTTGCGGACAAAGAGATCGAAAAGAGTGAGAAAAATCTCGACCACAATGAGGATGACGATATACCATTCCACCCGCAGGCTGCGCCGGGAGTGGAGCAGTTCGAGCGAGGTCTGGGCGGTGCGCGAGACCAGGTTGATCTTGCGGACCAGGGCGGTGTCCCGCTCACCCAGCTCGAAATCGTTTTCGAGCATCAGATAGAGCCCCTCCAGTTCGGAATGTTCCCACAGCAGATCGGGCTTCTCGGTCACGGCGGCACGGCCGACCATGTCATGCTCGGTGGCGAGAGCGGTGCCGATGGTCTGCAGCAGCTGACCGCCGCCCCTCGGCCCCTGGCTTTTGCTCAGTTTTTCGGCAAGCGGCTCGACCATATCGAAGCTGCGGTTGATCCGAGCCTCATAGTCGGCCAGCAGAACCGAACGGGCCATCACTTCGACCAGCAGCTGCAGCCGGGGAATCGACCCTTCCCGCAGGGTGATCCGTTCCCCCTGCACCCGTTCCTCCTGGTCGGCGGCAATCATCACTTCGATGCTTTCCTCCTCTCCTCCCTCGATCGGCTCTTCGAGGTAAGGCTGCAGGGTCTTATCGATCAGATGCTGCTGCTCGAGCGGCGCGATATTGACAAAAACCGCCACCCCGTAACGAAACAGAGCCACACAGCCGTGATCCCCCTGGGCAAAGAGCATGGGGGTAATGGCCATCGCCGTTTCGGCGGGGAATCGCCGCAGCAGCAACCGACGTGCCACATGCACCGCGCGAACTGAAAATATCTCGGGAAGGTCCATATCAGGTCTTCTTCATAGGCTTTCACCGGCACCTTGCCGCCAAAATCGACTTGGGTTTCCGCCAGATTAGCCGCTTCCCCCGGCTTGTGCAAGCGGCAGCAGGGCAAACACTCAGAGATTGCGCTTTTTATTGCGGGTTTTGAACGTAATCCGGTGATAGGTCTTGGTCACCGCCTTCTGGGTCAGACTGCGGATGCCGGCGAGGGGATTCTTGATCCTCATGGTCGAGCGGTTGCGGATCACCTTGCCCATGGTCAACCTGCCGATCTCGCGGTCCCTTTCGCCGATCTTGCTGCTGATTATGGCAAAGAGATTCTGCTCCTCCAGCACCCGCCGCCGCGCCTCGATGATATACGGCAGTCGGTCATCGTATTCGTTATTGGCCAGGTGGCTTTTGATGATATCTCTCGATCGCTCGTAGTCGTTGATATCGATGGGGATGAAGCTCTCTTTGGGGAAGTAGTCGGCGGCGTTGGGGGCGCCGTGGTAGAACGGCAGGGTGTAGCCGAGAAAGGCGTCCGGCAGCTTTTCGGTGAGGTGGTGATCGTAGACATGATTCTCCACCGCAATGTGAAACCGGTAAGGATCGAGTGCCTCCGCCTTGTCGTTCATGGGATTGACCCCATGGCCGTAGATATCCAGCTCCGGCAGGTCATCCTTCAGCCGCCAGGTGAAATCGACCCGGGTCGAATGGAGGGTGACATTGCCGGTCCGCTGCGAACAGACGGTGGAAATGAGCCTGGTCTTTTCCGGCGGCGGGGTTACCGCCATGGTATCCCAGGTGATGAACTCGCCTTTGCCGAAGGGCAGGCCGTAATGCCAGATCAGCCCGGGATGGTGGAAGATGACATGGGGATGTTTCATCGCCCAGGGTTCCTGGAAGGTGAGAATAGAGCCGAACTGGCGCAGATAGTCGGTGCCGAAGACGGTGATGGTCGACGGCTCGCCGGTGACGAACATGGTCCGTTCCCTGGGGCAGGCCAGTTTTTCTTCGGTGAAAAAGGTCTCCCCCCGGGGCAGGTCCTGATACACCACCAGCCAGTCGTAGTCGCGACAGTCCACATCGAAGTCGAACAGGCAATCGCCCCACTGGGGACAGGATCCGGGAAACTGCCGGAGAAAGCCGGCAAAGGAATGGCCGCGGCGGAGCCCCCGGTGCATGAACTTGACCTTGATCTTCGGTTCGTTCCAGGCCGGCGGCGCAATACTTTGCCCGCCCGGCAGATCTTCGCTGTTGGTAAATGAAAAAAATTTCTTCGACACCTGTTCCTCACTCGTTCGGGGCTGAGCCGTTTCCCCATATAAAACAAAAAAACAAAAAAACAAAAAACGCCGGCAACAACCGGCTTCATCCTAGTTCACAGGTCTGGAGACGGCAATACCTTTTTCCGCCTCCTCCGCTGGAACAGCCACCCTCCGGACAAGCGGAGGAGAGCACAGTCATGTCTTGACTTTCCACTGCCGACGCAGTAGTTATTTCGTAACTATTCAGTTAATTTCAATAGTATGCACTTTGTCAGATTGGTTTTAGCCTCCCCTCCCCCTACGGGAGGGGATTGAGGGGTGGGTGAGTTTGCTGCAGGGGTGGGTGAGTTTGGAACGAAGCTGCTCTTTGCGGCTTCCCCCTCCCCCTAACCCCCTCCCGCAAGGGGATGGGGAAACTATGAGTTGCCGACTGTCCTTGCCGATGGCACCCGCTTTGTCTGCATCACCCATTCCACCGGCGGGCCGGTCATCCGCGATTGGCGGCACCGCTATTACGAAACGAATCCCCGGGCCGGAATCTGCCCGATGAGCCACCTGATCATGCTCGCGCCCGCCAACTACGGCTCCGCCCTGGCCCAACTGGGCAAGGGGAGGCTTGGCCGTCTCAAATCATGGCTGGGAGGAGTTGAGCCCGGTCAGGGCGTGCTCGACTGGCTGGAACTCGGCAGCGAAGAAGCCTGGAATCTCAACATCGCCTGGATCCTCGGCACCGGCGATCAGATAGGTCCGCAAGGTGTCTTTCCCTTCGTCCTCACCGGGCAGAGCATCGATCGATCCCTCTACGACAACCTGAACTCCTATACCGGCGAGGCAGGTTCGGATGGCGTTGTGCGGGTCGCGGCCGCGAATCTCTGCGGCACTTACATCAAACTGGTGCAGGAGGCACCACAGCCGATACCGGGCAAAAAAGGTGTTTTCCAGGCCGACGAATTGACGGTTGCGGAGATCAGGCAGGCACCGAAGACGGCCTTGCGGGTAATCGGCGGCAAATCCCACTCGGGGAAGAGCATGGGTATCATGCGCAGTGTCAAGGAGACACAGGACGATGACAAGAGCCGGGAAACCATAGATGCCATTTTTGCCTGTTTTCAAGAATACCAGGCCGGGTGACGAGATCGCGGGTATTGCGCCCTGAGAGTACTCGCTTGCCGTGCTCAGCCAGATATATAACCAGATAAGGATCGACCGACTACCATGACACCGGCTATCAACGCGGCAAAGAAAGCAAAAATCGCCTACACCGTCCATCAATACGTGCATGAGCCCACCGCCGCATCTTTCGGCAAGGAAGCCGCGGAAAAACTCGGTCTGGATGAGGCCAGGGTATTTAAGACCCTGGTGGTCGAACTCGACCAGGGCAACCTGGCCGTCGGCATCATCCCGGTATCGGCGGTGCTCAGCATGAAACAGCTGGCCAGAGCGGCAGGGGCAAAGAAAGCGGCCATGGCCGACAAAGGGGCGGTGGAGAGAGCGACGGGGTATGTCCTCGGCGGAGTCAGCCCTCTTGGCCAGAAAAAGAGGCTGCCGACCTTCATCGATGGTTCGGCCACAGCCTTCGCCACCGTCTTCGTCAGTGCCGGACGGCGGGGGCTGGAAATTGAGCTCAAGCCGGCCGACCTGGCGAACCTCACCGGGGCCAAATTTGCCGAAATCAGCGAAGGGCGATGAAGTTCGCCGCTGCCGGGGTCGCCTCAGCCCGGCGAATCACTCTTCGGCGGCTCGCCGGCCGCAACCTCTTCCGCTGCCACAGGGGGTCTTGCCGCAGCGGGCGTCGCGGTTATGGTATCGATCAACTTGGCGGGCAGTTTGGCAAAGGCGCTGACAACGGACATCGCAACCGCGGCAAAATAGGCAATCGACTGGACCAGCAGGACGACAAGCCATACCAGAACATCGGGGGTTTCCACGCCCTGCAGCCGAGTGAGCGTATATACCGCCAGCGCAAGGGCGAGAGCCATCAGCCCTTCTTCCCTGGCCGACTGCAGGGCATACCAGAACGCCCGCCCCTGCACCTTTTTCGGGGTCCTGAAAAAAGGCAGACTCTTGGTCACCATGCCAAAAAGCATGGCCTTGGCGATGGTATGGGATAAAGAAAGTCCGGCAACCGCGGAGGCCAGGGTCTGGGGGATCGAGGCCTTCACCCGGCTGCGATAGAGATAAAACATCTTCGCCATTTTAAAGACAAAAAATGCCAGAGGCACGACCGAGAGGATAATCATCGGCGGGTCTATTTTCGTGGGAAAATGCAGCATTCCGAGCGACCAGCCCAGCGCGGCCAGGGTAAAGATGAGATTGATACTGTCGGCCAGCCACGGCAGCCAGCCGGCGATAAAATGGTAGCGCTGGCCATAGGTCAGCCGGCTCTGGTCTCTTCGACGCAGCGCTTTGCCATGGTGGCGCATGATCTGAATCGCCCCGTAGGCCCAGCGATAGCGCTGTTTCTTGAAGTCGATGAAGGTATCAGGCATGACCCCCTGGCCGTATGATTTGGCGATATAGAGGGCTTCGTAGCCCTTTTCGAAAATCCTCAAGCCCAGTTCGGCATCCTCGGTAATACACCATTCCGCCCAATTGCCGACCTCTTCCAGCACTGTTTTGCGCACCATCGTCATGGTGCCGTGCTGAATGATGGCGTTACGCTCGTTACGGGTGACCATGCCGATATAGAAAAATCCCCGATATTCGGCATAACACATGGCCTTGAACAGGTTTTCGCCGTCATCCCGATAGTCCTGCGGCGCCTGAACGATCGCGACCGATGGTTTGATGAACTGGGGGGCAAGGTCGCGCAGCCAGTTGGCAGTGACCATGTAATCGCTGTCGATTACGGCTATCACCACGGCATCCGGTGAGGTTTTGGCCAGCGCATAATTGAGGGCACCGGCCTTGAAGCCGGCCAGCGGATTCTCATGAAAGAAGCGAAACCGGGGTCCGAGGGTTTTGCAGTGGGCCTCGACCGGCTGCCAGACCGCTGGATCCTTGGTGTTATTGTCGATGACAATGACCTCGTAGCGCGGATAATCCAGCCTGGCGAGGGCGTTGAGCGTATCGATCATCATATCCGGCGGCTCGTTGTAGGCCGGAACATGGACCGACACCATGGGCAGCATTTCATCCTGCACCTGGACATCGGTAAAGGCGCGCCTCCCCTCGTTGGTCCAGATGGCCTCGGCCCATTCGTGCGCCTCGGCGAGCAGGACGATCACCACCCCGATGATCCCGACCAGCATCAGAAAGCCGACGACCAGCACCGATATGGTCAGGTACTGTTGCGAATAACTGTAGACGATCCAGACGGCCCCGGTGGCGGCAATGAAGGCGATCGAGGCGAGAAAACCGCGCCCGCGCTTGCGGAGCGTCCGGCTGTCGATGAGCAGGAGCGCAAAGGTAATGATGGCGATGACCAGGGAAATTCCGGCAAGAATTCGCCATTCCGGCAGCTCGACAATGGGCGAGGTAAAAGGGAATTTGGCCTGGCGCGAGGCGTCGTAGACCCCCCAGTAGGCGCCCACCGCACCTTCGCTGGTCCTTTTCCAGGGTTGATCGAACGCCTCCATGATGTAGTAGGTGTAATTCAGCTCCTCCGCCCGCTTGATAAAGCGGCGTAAAAACGTCGCCTCGTTGAAGGGCGAGGCTACTGCTGCCTTGCGGGTCCGGCCATTGCTCGGCCAGCCGACCTCGCCGATGACTATCGCCTTGCCCGGAAAGGTATTTTCAAGCATGGTAATATGTTCGACGATATAATCGACCGCCAGGTCCAGGTGGATTCCTTCCCAGTAGGGCAACATATGGGTGGCAATGAAATCGACATGGGACGCGAGCTCCGGGTCTTTAACCCAGACGTGCCAGGGTTCGGCGGTACTTACCGGCACATCTACGGCTTCCCGGACCCGATCGAGATATTCGGCAAGCTGCTTGACCGTCATCTCCCCCCGCAGGATCGATTCGTTGCCGACAATAATCCGGATGACGTTGCGATAGTTTTCCTTCGCGAGGCGAATGACCGTTTCAATCTGGCGGTCGTTTTCCTCCAGATCTTTGTCGAGCCAGGCGCCAAGGGTTACGTTCAGGCCATGTTTCTGGGCCATGGCCGGGATTTCGGCCAGGACACCTTCCGTCGTGTAGAGCCGAATGGCATGGGTCTTCTCCGACACCAGCTTCAGATCGGCATCGATTTCCGCAACGGTTGGCAGATTATGATCGCTCTGATCGTTCCAGGCCTGCATCGGCGAGAAGGAAAACCCCTGAATCCGTTTCGGCCACGGCGGTTCGACTTCCTGCCGGTTCAGCATGGCCCAGAAACTGATGGAAATGACTGCAATAGCGATGGCTATAAGGATGTTGGCTCTTGTCATAGATTAGATGCTCTCGTCCCGTTCCGGGTGAGGTGAGATGAAACTGAGGTGAGGCTGAGGTGATGGCTGCCTGAGGATTCGTATAATTGATTCGCATTAAGGATTCGCATTCCGGGCATTCCCGGAATGTAACAAAACCTCACGCCCTTTGAGGTTTTTCACATATTTTTAACTTTTCATAATACCCAGTTCTCTATGGCCGGGCAATGTTTTTCAGTGCGCGCGGCCGGGCCTCATCGGTTAGCGGCGAAGCGCCTGGAGCAGGCTCTGCGACGGCAGACCGTCGTCCACCAATCCGGCCTCGAGCTGGTAGCTGCTGATCGCCGTTTTCGTCCCCTGACCGAGATGACCGTCTATTTCCCCGGAATAGTGGCCGCGCTGCTGCAATCTTTCCTGCAACTCGATCTTTTCCTCGACCGACAGCGAACCGGCTGGTCGCGGCCAGGATTGCACCACGCCCCCCTTGCCGGTAAGCCGGTCGGCCAGCAGGCTGACCGCCAGGGCATAGGCATCGGAATTGTTATATTTTTTCAGGACAAAGAAATTCTTTGTCAGCAGAAAAGCCGGCCCACGGGGACCGGCTGGAAGCTTGAGCAGTGCCTTATCGTCCGACCGGGGATAAGGGTCGCTACCGGTTGGCCGGCCGCAACCAAGCGTTGCCCATTCGGCCAGGCTCCTGGTCTGGTCCTTGAACTGCGCCCCCCCGGGCGGCAGCACCACTTCATAGCCCCGGGCCAAACCGGGCCGCCAGCCGTTTTTCTGCAGGAGATTTGCGGCGGTGGCCAACGCATCGGGCACGGAATTCCAGATATCGCGACGGCCATTGCCGTCCATATCGATGCCATAGGCAAGGTAACTGGTGGGAATAAACTGGGTATGGCCCATCGCTCCGGCCCAGGACCCGGTCAACTGGTTGCGGTCGACATCGCCGGCCTGAAGGATCTTGAGCGCCCCGACCAGCTGGGTCCGGGCAAATTTGCTTCTTTTGCTGTCGCCGTAGGCAAGTGTGGCCAGGGCCAACGGGACATAAAACAATTTTTCCGGTTTCTCCAGAATAGCCCCATAGTTCGATTCCATCGACCAGATGGCCAGGAGCACCGCTTGTTCAACCCCGAATCTGCTTTCCACCGCCTGCAGAGTCCGGGCATAAAACCTGGCCATTTTCCGGCCCTTGTCGATGGCGAACGGGTTGACCCGGCTGTCCAGATAATCCCATATTTCCGTGGTGAACTCGGGTTGAAACCGAGCCTTTTCAAGTACCTGCTGTTCCGGCACGACAACTCCGGCAAACGCCGCCTCCAGGGTTGCAGGGTGGATTCCCTCTTTTTCCGCATCTGGATAAAAATCATGAATCCATTGCCTGAAACCGGGATCGCCATCGGCCCGTCCGGACCCGGGCAGACACCAGGGAACAACAAATACAGTCACCAAGAGTAAATGCAGAAATTTCCGCGAAAACATTGTTCTCCGAACCTCACACACCATAGCAGATTTCAACAGTTTTTTTCATCTCCGTCCCGGCAAAAAGGGAGTATTGCACCAACAGTCCTTATAGCAGAAAGGTTCGATTTTTCCCAGTCAAATGGGATAGAGGGATACGTACCATGCCCTACGACCGCACGCCTTGCCGATGGACAAATCGGATTTTATGTAATATTCTCATGCCCCATGGAACTTCTGCATACACTTGCCGGTTCGCCCGGCCTCCCCGCCCTTTTTCTTCTCAGTTTCCTGGCGTCGACCCTCCTGCCGGTCGGCTCGGAATGGCTGCTGGTCGTGATGATCATCCAGGACTTTTCGCCTCATCATGTTGTTTTGACCGCCACTCTCGGCAACTTCCTGGGAGCCTGCACCACCTGCCTTCTCGGCATATGGGGCTCGGACTTTTTTATCCGCACCATCCTGCGCATCGACGACGGGCAGCTGGCCCGGGCCAGGGCGATGTATGAGAAATACGGCGCATGGTCGCTGCTCCTCAGCTGGCTGCCGGTGGTCGGAGATCCCCTCTGCCTTTTGGCCGGGATCTTCCGGGTCGGCTTCGGCCGTTTTGCCCTGCTGGTTTTTGTTGGCAAATTTTCCCGATATGCTACTCTGGCTTTTCTCGTTCTACAGGGCACAGGAGAATATTCCCGATGAAATTCAGTAATGTCCGGTTAGCAAATTGCAGTAAAAAAAAAATGAAAATATTTTAAA
>CAYTVF010000174.1:0-1862 GCA_964441345.1 uncultured Desulfopila sp.
CCCCCTACCCCCCTCCCGCCAGGGGAGGGGGAACTTTGTCAATAGAGCTGAATAGTTACTACCGTTTTTTCAAATAACCCAACGGTTATTACGAATCATTCTCAAAAAAAGAACCCCCCGCCATTGACAGACATCCCATTTACATCCATTCTTAGTACATAATGTATCTCCGCGACCGGTGTCCGGAGATTTCAGGCCCTGACCCCAACAAATTCTTGAGGAGTTGCACCGATGGCTGTGTCACACAAAGAAAAACCGGATCCTCGCCGAGTTGCGGTTTTGCGCTCATTGCCGCCTGAGATAAAAGAGCAGATTACCGGAGAGGAAGCGGAGGCGTTCATGTATAACCGCGAACTCCCCGACTCGCTCCTGATAAAACTGAAGGATTATCTCGCCGAAGATGAGTCGCAATAATGTGTCACCGGCTGTTCCAACCTCCAATCATACAAAAGGAGAACTATATGACTGAAGACAAACGAACCCCCTGTCCAACCTGCCAGGGAAAAAAAATCATTGACGGAATCTGCGAAGTAAGTTCGGAATGGCGAGGCAGCGAGAACGGTCTTATCGACGATACCCAGTGTACTCCCGACCAGACCTGTCCAACCTGCAACGGCAAAGGTTACGACGAGTAATTGCCGATCCAGATCTACGGAATTGGTATCTATTCAGCTCTATTGATAAAGTTCCCCCTCCCCTGGCGGGAGGGGAAGCTACAACCGAAGCTACAACCAATCGGTGGGTGAGCGATCCTCTCAAACCGAGCCGACCGTATTGCAAATCGTATCGTAATATTCCAGGATTTTATCCTTATTCTCGGATTCCATCAGGGCCATAGCGGTCCTGGGATGCTGATTCATGGTGCCGGTGACCATGTAGGGAATCGAGTAGCCCCAGTCGATCTTTTTACTCCACGGGAAAATCTCCTCTTCAATGCATTGAATGATCGGCCGAACCCGGAATTTCGGGTTTTTCAAAAAAGAAAGGAGCAGTTCCAACGGACAGTTGCCGGCACCGCGGCCGATCCCGTAGAGCGTGGCATCGAGGTAGTTGACTCCGTTGATTATCGCCGAAATGGTGTTGGCGAAAGCCAGCTGCTGGTTATTATGGAAATGGGCGCCGATGATTTTGCCCGGCAGCCGTTCCATATATTTCTTGGCCAGGGTATCGATATCCTCGGAGTAGAAAGCACCGAAGGAATCGACCAGATAAATAATCGGCACCTTGCTTTTATTGAGGTCTTCGAGACATTCGTTGAGCTCGCGCAAACCCACCGTGGAAACCGCCATGAGATTGATGGTCGTTTCATACCCCTTCTCATGGCAATGATGGGCCAGAGCGATGGCGGCGTCGACCTGGTGGACATAGCAAGCAATCCGGATCATGTCGAGGGAGCTCTCGGTCGCAACCGGAATATCACGCTCCTCAATTCTGCCGATATCGGCCATGGCCGAGAGCTTTATCCTTTTTTCGCCATCGCCGATTACCTTTTTGAGATCCTTCTCCTGGCAGAATCGCCAGGGACCGAACTTTTGGGGGTCGAAGGCGCCCTGGGAGCTGAGATACCCTATTTCCATGTAGTCCACTCCGGCATCGGCCAGGGCGGTATAGACACCTCGGACGAATTTTTCGCTGAACTGCCACTGATTCATCAATCCACCGTCCCGGACCGTACAATCGATAACCTTGATTTCTTCTTTGAACATTTTTCGCTCCTGAATTCTTGATGATTCTGCTTGTCCGATTGGGGACACCCTGGCTGGGGGATCTCCGGACGGTTTGAGGCTTTTAGTATGCTGCTCACCCCGTAAAAACATGCATTATCTAACAGGAAAATTAGGAACATTCAATACTCTGCCGAA
>CAYTVF010000174.1:1962-8876 GCA_964441345.1 uncultured Desulfopila sp.
TATCGAGATGACCGGTGACCATAATTTAAAACAAACATTCGGCATAAAACCGAAGGTGGAGGACGATCTTATCTTCCGCCGGTACCCCTTGCGGCGAATCGACGGCAACAAAACCGTCGATCTCGGCTCAATCACCTTTGCCGCGACGACCGCCAATACCAAGAACAAGCTGCTCTATACCACCTCGAAAGCGCTGGCAACCCAGTTGCTGACCTTGTTTATCACCTGCTTTGCCATCCTTTTCCTCTTTATCCGCCTGTTCAACCGGCACATCAATAAGATTGTCCACTACACCGAAACCCTCCAGGTCGGCAGGCTGGATCAGCCCCTGACCCTGGCGAGAACCCAAAAGAGCACCGCCCGGCCGGATGAACTGATGCATATCGTCAATGGCCTGAACAACATGCGGGAGAGGCTTCGGTCGGAAATCGAGATCCAGCAGCAGACGGCAAAAAAACTCATCGAGGAGAAACTCTTCTCCGATACCATTATCAACAGCCTTCCGGGTCTGCTGTTTGTCGTCAACGATCAGCTGCAACCGATACGCTGCAACAAATTGTTTCTGGAAAAAATCCAGCTCGCGGCCGATATGCTGAACGACTTCGATATCTTATCGCGCATCGCCCCGCAAGATTTGGAAAAGGTGGAAAAAACCATCGCCAGAGTCCTGCAGAGCGGGATACCGGTTTCACTGGAAGTGCTCCTCCTGAACAATGCCGGCAAAAGCGTGCCTTACCTGTTTACCATCTCCCGGCTGCTCCTCGACCAGGCCCCACTGCTGATCGGTATCGGCAGCGATCTCAGTGAACAGAAGCGGATCGAAGGGCAACTTCGCCAGGCGCAGAAAATGGAGGCGATCGGCACGCTGGCCGGGGGTATTGCCCACGATTTCAACAACATCCTTTCTGCCCTGATGGGCTTTACCCAGTTGGCGGCCCTTGCCACCCAGGGCGACGAGAAAGTGCAGAGGTATCTTCAGGAAGTCAGCAAAGCTTCCCTGCGGGCCAAGGATCTGGTTACGCAAATCCTGTCCTTCAGCCGAAAGACGGAAACGGAAAAAGTAGCGCTCCAGGTCAAACCGATCGTCAAGGAGGTCCTCAAACTGCTGCGGGCCTCCATTCCTTCCTCCATTGAAATTCGCCAGAATATCGAATCGAACAAGACGGTGGTTGCCGACGCCACGGAAATCCACCAGATCATGATGAATCTCTGCACCAATGGTTATCAGGCCATGGAGGGGACGGGCGGCATCCTGTCCGTCAGTCTTACCGACCGGCTCATCACCGAACATGACTTCTTCCCGGATATCAAGGTGGCCCCCGGCACGTATCTTCACCTGGAAATAAGCGACACCGGAACGGGGATGAGCGAAGAAATTAAGAAAAAGATTTTCGAACCGTATTTCACCACCAAGGATGTTGGTACCGGCACCGGTCTCGGCCTCGCTGTCGTCCACGCCATTGTCGATAAATATCAAGGCCATATCTATGTCTACAGTCATCCGGGCGAGGGCAGTTCGTTCAACATCTTCCTGCCCGAAGCACAGACCCGGACCGAGGCCCCGGAAACGGTCGCCGGCACCGCCTCATGGCGGGATTTATGCGGCAGTGAAAAAATCATGGTGGTCGACGACGACAGAAACATTCTTAAATATTTTGAAGAAATGCTGGTCTATTACGGCTACTCCGTCACAACCTTCGCCGATTGCCGCCTGGCCCTTGAACATTTTCAAAACGATCCCGCCGACTTCGACCTGGTCATCACCGACCTGACCATGCCGCACATGAACGGCGACAAACTTGGCGTGGCCATGCTGGCAATCAGAAAAGACCTGCCGATCATCATCAGTTCCGGATTCAGCCGCAATCTCAGCACCCAGTCTTTCCTCGACCAGGGGTTCAGCGATTTCTTCCAGAAACCGGTAAACAGTATTCGGCTCCTCTGCCGTATTCGGGAGATTTTTGCCGGCGATGCCGGCAAACCGGCTTCTTTGCCCGACGAATTGGTATGCAAATGAAAATATGGGTGGACGCCGACGCCTGCCCGGCGGTGATCAAGGATATCCTCTACAGGGCGGCCGGCCGGACCGGGATGCCGATGACCCTCGTGGCAAACCGGCAGATGCGCATTCCCCTGTCGCCGCATATTACCTTTTTACGGGTCGCCGCCGGTCTCGATGTCGCCGACAACGAGATCGTGAAAAGAGTTGCGGCCGGCGATCTGGTGATCACCGCCGATATTCCTCTGGCGGCCAAGGCGATCGAGAAAGGTGCCTACGCCCTCAACCCCCGCGGCGAGTTCTATTCGGCAGAGAATATCCGGGCCCGGTTGAGCATGCGGGATTTTCTCGACTCCCTGCGGGCCGAGGGGATAGAGACCGGCGGTCCGCCGGTCCTCAACCAGAGCGACCGGCAATCGTTTGCCAACGAACTGGATGCATTTTTGACCAGACAGCAGAGAAAAAACAATCCTTCCGCCGTCTGAACCTAACGATTTCCGCAAAAGGGGCCGATCGCGCAACAAGATATTTCGCGCAGGATGAATCTCTGCTATTCTGTCGACAGAGCAAACCATAATCGTGCTCCGCATTTCCATTTCCACCAGGACCGGCACGATTTCACCCAGCCGTCAAACAGTTCCAGGAAGGAGTTCCCCATGTCGTTGCAGATCTGCCTTGCCTTTGTCGCGGCCTCCGCGGTTGCTCTGGTTATTAAGCTTGCCGGCGGATCTCTTCTCTTAGCCGCCGGCATATGGGCGCTCATGGCCAGACGGATATCGACATGACCCCGCTCGGCGCATCTTCCCCCGAACCACGTCTCTTCCTCACCTTTCACGGTGACACTTCGGATCTCCTGCGCCGGACTCCGGACAGCGGCAACACAGTCGTCTACCCCTTATCCCGCCGGGCCTCGATCAAGGATATCCTTGAAGGTCTCGGCGTGCCCCACACCGAAGTCGGCAGGATTGTGGGTGATGGACAGGAGCAGACCTTCGAGAGAATCCCGGCGGACGGCGAGCACTTCGAAATCCATCCGCTCTCCCCCACCCTCCCGCCGACCGTGGCCACCGTTCTCCGCCCTAAGCCGCTTACCGCCTGCATATTTCTGGTGGATATCAACGTCGGCAGACTGGCCGGCCTGCTGCGGATGGCCGGGATTGACGCAGAGGCGATCGGCCCCGGCAATGCCGATACCGTCCTGAGAGCCGTTCGCGAAGGCCGCATTCTCCTCACGCGAAACAGAGATCTGCTCAAACAGCGCAAGCTTGTATTCGGTCATCTGGTCCGCAGCCAAGATCCCGATCAACAACTGCGGGAAATCATCAACATCTACCCCCTGCAAGACCAGCTCCAGCCTTTTTCCCGCTGCATCACCTGCAACGGCCTGCTGGCCGAGGTTGAAAAGGATGCGGTCATCGACCGCCTCCTGCCGCTCACCAAAAAATATTTTACCCGGTTCAAACAATGCCAAGCCTGCGGCAAAATCTACTGGCAAGGCAGTCATCACCAGAAGATGACATCAATATGGGGTCAAATCTTTAACCTTGACACATCCGATCGTCAAGGTTAAAGATTTGACCCCACAGAACGTACATAAGGGGGACTTTGACCATGCTCACGTTTCGTTTTTTAGCGGGTTGTTTGTTAGCCTTGTTCCTTGCGTCATGCTCTTCAACAGGAAGCATGTCGCAGAGCACAGGCACGGCCGTCTCGCTTCAAGGCAACAATTACAAGGTGTTAAAAGCGGGTGCCAAGGGGCAAAGCAGCGGTTTTTATCTGCTCGGTATCATTCCTATCGTCAGCCCTAACTACGCTGATGCGAAAGCAGATCTTTATTATTCCACCAGCGAGCCGTTAGAGGGTCGATCAATTGCCCTGGCAAATCAGACAGAAGATCGTTCGACACTGTACCTGATCCTTTTTTCCGTGCCAAGAATCACAGTAACAGCAGACATTATTGAGTTTACCGGGGCAACACCCGGCAACAAATAGCTTGTCAGCCAGGGGGTAGGGGTCAAATCTTTAACCGTGACATATCAGATTGTCAAGATTAAAGATTTGACCCCACAGAAGAGGCGAAGAACATACCTAAGGACTGCCCCCCCCACAAGGAAAGATATCAATCGGACGGCCCGTCGGCCGCTTGCTCCCATCGTACGGTGAAGGAATGGTCGGCGTGGCGATCGATGCGAACGCCCAACTCCCTGCTCTCCCGAGCCAGGACGTCCTGCAGCCATCGCGCATCTTCGCCGGATGCCCTGTTGACCTTGAAGTGGTTGATCCGGGTGGGGATGAGCTGCAACCGAGCAAGCTTGCCGGTGGCCGGCGAAATCGTCACGAAGTACATCAGACCAAGATCCCCCCGAAATTCCTCATTGCCACTGATCCCCTCATAATCGTTGAGAAAGTCGCCGCAGCCGTAAAAAATCGGCCTATCCCGGTAGACCTCCAGCCCCATGACATGGTGGGAAGAATGACCGTGGACGATATCCACCCCCGCCCGCTCGATCAGGCGATGGGCGAAGGTCCGCTGCTCGGGCGGGATCTCATACCCCCAGTTGCCGCCCCAGTGGATGGACAGAAGGACAATATCTCCCGGCCGTTTCACCGCCAGGACCTTATTTCCAATGTCCCGCACCGCCCGGTCGGACAGTTCGGCCAGCAGATTCACCCCCGGCTTGTTTTTCGCTGCAGCCCAGGCCGGCGGGATGCCGCTGCTGGTCATGCCGTATGAGAACGCCAACACCCGGCCCTTGCCGGCAACCGGCAGCACCGCCGGCCGCTCCGCCTCGTGCAGGTTCCGGCCGGCGCCGGCGCTTCGTATTCCCGCCTGCGCCAGGACCTCCAGGGTCTCCGTGAGGCCCTGGTAGCCCCAGTCGATGGTGTGATTATTGGCAAGCGAACAATAATCGATGGCTGCCGCGGTGAGCACGGCGATATTGTCCGGGTGCATCCGGTAGTTGATGCCTTTCCGCGGCCAGAAGTCATCGCTTTTGGTGATGCTCGTTTCCAGATTGATCATCCGGACATCCGGCGCGAGCCGCGCCAGTTCGCCGAGGGCGTCGCCCCAGATATAGGCCCAGTCCACCGGCCGGGAGATCGGCCCGGAAACCCTCTCGGCAATATCCACATAGCCACGGGCGCTTTTCAGATAAGACTCATGGATTACCGGATCACTGGGATGGGGGAGAATCTGATCGATCCCCCGGCCGACCATGACGTCGCCGGTGAGAAAAATGGTGATGAGGTCGGCAGTGCTCGACGTTTTGCTGGTGCGCGGCTGAATTTCCATGGCCATTATCCTCTCGTCGTTGAAGCGCCCGGTCAGGCAGGCTGCCGCCAGGACACCTGCGATGATGTAGAGGTGCAGGCCGTTTTTCCTGGTTTTCCTGCAACTCTCCTGCCGCTTGATACTCACCATGCACTCACCATGCCCGCCGCCCCATGGCGACTTTTCTTATCTCATGGCGCTGAGCGCCGCGAGAATCGTATCGGCGTCCGGGTGATCGGCGGGATCCCTGGCAATATGGCTGAAAACGATGCGCCCCCCGGTGTCGATGATGAATACCCCCGGCAGTTGCCGGATATCGCCGACGGGCCTGCCGACGCCATGCCCTTGGGCCATGGCGGTCAGGGCCTTGAAGGCGACGGACGGCGAAAGGAGGTCCAGGGCGGATGCCATCTTCAGGCCAAAGGCCTTGTATAACCGCCGGCTTGGATCGGATATCACCGGGAAAGGGAACCCCGATTTCTCCGCAAAGGCCGCCGACTCTTCCGGCGTACCCATACCCACCAGAACCAACCGCACGCCGGCCTGTTCGATTTGAGGGAGTTTCAGGCGCAACTGCGCCACCTGCTGGCGGCAGAACGCTCACCCCAGGTGCCGCAGGAACACAAGGATCAACGGCCTGTCGTGCCACAACTCGCTGAGAAGGTGTTCGGAACCGTCCGCAAAGGTCGCCCTGCTGTCGATTGCCTGTTCATTGCTCGCGCCCATGGTCCTGCCTCCCGTGTTATGTTTGCTCCCGGGGAATCCCCGGCAATTCGGCCGAAAATGATTCCCGGCACGCCTTGTCCGTCAGCGGATACTATATGTCATGCCGGCCCGATGCGCAAATTGTCGCCAAACCGGATACGGGCAGGAATTTGGGTTTGAGAAATACGGTTCGGCGTGTAGAATTGTTACCGGGACAATTAAATGCCCTCTTCGACTGCGCGTCGTATTGCGCTCCGGATGATTCCGGCGAAAAACGTCCGGTCTTGCATCGATCACTGCTGCGGGGAGCAAGTAAGCGGAAAAAGGAACAGCATACGCTTGCCTTGACGTTGGTGGATTTTGCGCTGGAAGTATTTCGGTTGCGAATCGCCAGAGATACATTCAACAATAAACGGAAGAGCCTGGCCCTGGGGCTCATCCAGAGAGTTGCGGAGTACTATGATATCCCGGAGGCCATCGAATTGTGCATGGCGGGGCTTCTCAGCAACAAGGCGGCTTTCGTGTTTGCGGCGGCCGAATTTTACCAAACCTGCATGGGAAATCGAGGCATCTCCATCCCTCCTGAGAGGGTAAAGCGGCTTGACGCGATCATCGACAAGACCAAGGATCGCTCCGTCGCGGTAACGCTGCTGAATCTCCAAATCGAGTCAGGCTTAATCAGTGAATTAGAGGCGTTGTCGAGAATCGACGACTGGAAAGAAAGAAATTTGGAGAGATATTGAAAGCCGTATACAGTTGAATCGCCGATTATCCGACGGCATCATCATCTCGCCCGGAGCTGACTGTCGGTCGGCTTGCAATTACAATGTCCGCTGCGGATCTCGCGAAAGCTGAACAGAGTAACTATTCATTTTGTTTCAATAGTATCCACTTTTTCTGCTTGGTTTTAGCCTCCCCTCCCTTGACGGGAGGGGATTG
>CAYTVF010000175.1:0-8790 GCA_964441345.1 uncultured Desulfopila sp.
CGAGGAGGTGCCGATAGGTAAAGATACCATGGGTATTCTTACCCACACCGGCAGCCAACGAAACACCCTCAGACCATCACAAAAAGGAGCAAACAATGGACAAGCACCTGCGTCAACTGATTTTTCTGATATATGCTTTACTCCTGCGATGGCCGATCTGGCTGCTGATCTGGCTTGTCGGCCGTAGCGGAATGATTAAAACCCTGTTTCTCATCTACCCGACAGACAGATCGGAATGTCTTGATTTTTCTCCTGATATTAAATGGTTGAGAGATTTTTTTTCGGGCCGCCCCACACCGGCCGGTTTGATCATGGATGGATGGCGACCGATGGGAATTTATCTGGTGATTCCGAATCCGGCCCTGGAATTGATGCGCGGTAAAAATCGTCCCATGGTCGAGGCTATTATCAGACGGATGCTTTGGGTCCGGAAGATCTCGGGAGCCCGGGCGATCGGGCTGGCCGGACAGCTCGGTCCGATCTTCGAAAAACGCCACGGGATTCCCATGGCGCCGCCCTTTTACAGCAGCACCTATGGCAACATTTTCAGCATTCAGAAGGCGGTCAATCATTTGGCAACCACGGCCAGGAGAAAACCGTGGGAGGTGTCGGTGGCCGTTATCGGCGGAGGAGAACTCGGTGAACAGCTGGTGCAGAATCTTGGCAGCGATGGTTACCGAATGGCCATGGTCGATGTCAGATACACCAGAAATGGGGGGGTCCGGTTGACGGATGAGAATACAGCGGATCGTCAGCTGGAGGGGGTGGATTTCGTCATCAATCTTCTTCCCCGGGGTAAGGACTTTATGGATTGCCACCTGCATCGGCGAATTACGGAAACAGCAGCCATCATAGATTTCTCACGGCCACCGATTGAGAAGGAGGCTGTTGCCCAGCAAGTCGTCATGGGGAACAGGGTCCAGCGTAGCGGCATTCACTTTTTCATGAGACTGCCGGGCGGCTGGAAACGTCATGAACTTCCGGCCTGTTCCATGCCATCTCTGTTGGCGTCTCTTGGCAACCTGCCGATCGGGAATATAGAAGAATTTCGGCTGGCAGCGAGACAATTCGAATTCTGCACCGCACTTACCGGTGCACCGGTACAGCCCCATCAGCCCGTCATGGACAGATTGCGTGGTCTTATCTCTCTCCTGCCCGCCATCGCGCGCTTCAGCCTGTTTCTCCAGCGAAGCCGGCAGGTTCTCAACCGGTGGTAAGCTGACAAAATGCGGGGCGGGCTGTGCAATCAATCCATGGATTACGATAATCGACCAACCCCGATAAATGTGACTTTTATGAGACTTTTTTCAGCCCCCCGTGAGGGGGGGACCCTATTCAGTGCCCCCCTCACGGGGGGAAAAGCAAGAAATGAATTTCTAGCCCTCTAACCCTGAATCTTCCCGCGCTATCATTGTCGCCAGCATCGATGCCACGAGTTTTTCCGTGCCATCGGTTACCGCATGCACCTCACCGAGGCAGACCATCAAGGTGCGCCCCGGCTTCAGTACCCTTCCCCGGGCAATCAATTTGTCGCCAAGCGCGGGAGAAATGAAATTGACCTTATACTCGACAGTCAATACCGCCGCCGTCGGCGGCATCAGACTGAAGGCGGCATACCCGCAGGCGGTATCCACGATCATCGTCACGATACCGGCATGAATAAAACCATGCTGCTGGGTCAGGTCCGATCGAAACGGCAGTTCGATGGTGACGGTGCCCGGCCCTATCTCGGTGAGAGCGGCACCGATATTTTTCATTGCCGTCTGCTTGGCATAGCTCTTTTCAATACGCTCTTCGATCTCCGTTTTCACAAGGCTCCCCCTGAAGGTTCCGGTACATTTTTCTTCAGCATCATAACTCGTGGATGCAGATGGTCCCCCGCCCGTCGATCCGCATCGCCTCGTCGACAATCCGGCGATGATGGGTGAAGAGAATTACCTGATTCTTTTTGGCCAGCCCGGCGAGGACCCCAAGGGTCGCTCTTGACCGGTCGTCGTCAAAGTTGATGAGGATGTCATCGACGATAAAGGGCATCGGTTCGCTGCGTTCCAGACGCCATTCGAGGGTGGCCAGACGCAGGGCCAAAAAAAGCTGGTCGCGGGTTCCCGAGCTCATTTTATCGACCGTAAGACGCAGGTCGCCCTGGCGAATCCCCACCAGCACCGGTTCTCCTTTTTCATCCACATCGGTACGCAGACCGGTGAAGGACCCCATGGTCAGCTCACAAAAATAGCGGGAGCCGATTTTCAGGACCGGGTCCTGATGCTCTTCCCGGTAGCGTTCGATTTCCTGCTGCAAGACCCTGGCGGCAAGTTTCACCACCGCATACCGCTCGGCCAGCCGTCGGATCAGGGCCAGCTCCTGCTCCATTTTCCAGGCCAGATCGGCCGCCCCGGCGCCGCCGTCCATGGCGGCAAGCCTCCCGTTTACTTCGCCGATCTCCTGGGAGATCCGGTTGATTTCCGGATTGATTCTCGTATCGATCTCCCGGTTCAGGGCGGCCAGCATGCCGGGCAGTTCATCGACATTTACCGCCGCCGCCTGTCTTGTGAGTTCGGCAAGCCCCACCCCGGCGCCGATCCTGGCGAGGCCGGCCTCGGTATCGGCGATGTTTTCCTGCAGCTTCTTATATGCCGCAAAGCGGTCGATTATCGCCGGCAGCTCGTCCGGCCCGGTGCATCCGGCCTTCCGCACGAGTTCTGCCATCTGTTCGGCGTCGCCCTGCAGGGTTTTCCCGGCGGCGGCAACCTCGTCCTGCAGGGCCTCTATCTCGGTCGCAAGTTCGGCATCGAGAGCTCCATCTTTCTGGGCCTGAGCAAGCAGTGTGCGAAGCTGCAGGACAGCCTGATCCAGGGGCAAAGCCGCCATTTCCGGCGCCACCTGCGCCAGCAGCGCCCGCACTTCCCGGTCAAACCCAGCACCATCCCGGTCGATGCCGTCGATACGCTTCTGCAGGACATCGGCTTCCTTCAGTTTGTCGAAGCAGCTTTGCAGGATTTCGATCAGATCGGCCGCATCGGCAGGCGAGATGCCGTCGCTGTCGCCGAGGCCCGCAATGGCCTTCCGCCACTCCCCCTGCCATTCGGCCAGGGCTTCCCCGGCGTCCTGCAGATCCTCCCCCGCCAGCCGGACGTCCCGGACCGCTTTATCCCGCCTCTCCCGTAATTTTTCAAGCTCCAGCCTCCCGGCACCGATTTTTTCGAGAACAGTCTCGGCCAGGACCAGAACCGGCCCGAGCTCCTCTCCGCTAGGGATATTGGGCTCGCCCAGGCTGCAAAGCTCCGACTCCACCGCCTGTCTCAGCTCCGCCCGCCGCTGCATGATCCGGTCGATTTCCTGTTCTCTTTTCACGAGATCCCCGACCTTGAAACGGAGTGTATCGATCTCCGCCAGCCAGCCATTCATCTCCCTGGGCGAGAGCGGGTCGATGCGGACGGGTTGCCAGACGCCAAGCCAGGCGGCATGCAGTTCTTTGGCCCGCAGTTCGATACTCAGGGTCTCCCGGTCATTTGCGGCCAGGGCCTCCCGCAGGATTTCCGCCCGGGCCTGCAAGGCCGCGGCCCCCGCCACCCGATCGGCTTCACGGCGCAGCCGGTCGGCAAGACCATCCGCCTGCCCCACATATTCTTCATAGGCTGCGGCAAGCGGCAGCAGCGGGGAATATTGCCGGCTCTCTTCGCTCACATCTTCCCGGTCGAGCCAGTGCCGCCGGACCAGCCGCCAGCCCTGCTCCCGTTTGGCCCGGATTTTGAGCAATTGGTCTTCGGAAGGAACCTGGCCGGCAAATTCGAGCTTTTTCAGCTCGGCCAGCACGTTTTTCAGCTCCTTGTCGTTACTCCGGCGGTCCTTATCCAGCTCGCGCCGCAAATCGACAAGATCGCCGGAGCTCTTTTCAAAACGCTGCAGGGTTGCGGGAAGCGGCAGCGACAGCTCCATCAGCGCGGCCAGATCGCCGGCCCAGAGACCGATCCGTTTGAGTTCCTTCAGACAGTGCTTTTTGCTGAGCTCGATATCGCTTCCGCTCTTTGCCAGCAGTGCATCGATATCGCCTGCCTTCTGCGCCAGCTTGACGGCCCGGAGGAGGTTTTGCGACTCTCTCGCGGCTGGAATTGCCGCAAGGCCCTTCTCCGCCGCAACTCTCTCCTGTTCCGCGGCCCTCCCCAGCTTTTGCGCCAGCGTGTGTTTCTGCCGGAGCGCTTCATGCCGGGCGCCAAGGGTCTGCACCGTTTTTTTCCTGGCAAGCAAGGGGCGCAGCGACTCCACCTGACTGAGGTCCAGATCCGGCCGCACCTGCTGCAACAGACTGCCCGCCTCGGACCGGAGAGTTATCCGCATGCCGTTTCTTTCCGGCTTGTCTTTCTGGCCCTTGCGATATTCCCCGAGACGTTGGTGGAAATCGTCCACCCGCTCCGCCTGATCGAGAAGCGCCCGGTTCAGCGAGATGGCCCGGCGCTTTTCCTGAAGTTTATGTAAGCGCTCGCAATCCCGCTGCCGGTGTTGCCCGGCCTCCCGGATCTCCTGGCTCACCCGGAGGAAGTGTTCGGCAAAACCCGGATCGAGCGGAACAACCTCGCCCAGGGCCGCCAGCCGGTCCCTTCGGGACCGCAGTGCGGCCAGTTCGGGAATGGCCTGAACCAGCCGCTCCAGCCGATGCGCTTCTTTATTCTTGCTCTCCCGCTCGTTTTCCAACCCGGCCCGCTCGGTCAGCGCGCTTTCCAGGAGCTTTCGCTGATCCTTCCAATCCTTTACCGAAAGGCTTTTTTCTCTCGCCTCTCTCTGCAACTCCTTGAATCTTTTGACGGCCTTATTGATTTCCGGGTTCTGTCCCGTCGACTTGAACAACTCCGCCGCTTCTTTTTCCAGCTGCAGGATAACCTCCCTGAGCGACGAGATGCCGGCGCCGGCGGCAAAGAGCGCCTGGCCGACTTCGCCCTTCTGGGCAAGAATTTCTTCGCCGCCGCGAACCAGCGAGTCATGATCGATCCCGTAGAGGGAGGCAAATATTTCCGGTTCGACCCCGTGGAGAAAGGGCGTCAACACTCCCATTTCAAGGGGATTGCCCACCTCATCGAGGACATCGCCCAGACGTTTCTTGCGCCGATGAAAGACCAGTTCTTCGCCACCGCTGTTGACAAGACAGCCGCCGACCAGCAGCTGGTCATAGTTATGGAGGAAATTGTCCGGCGTCTGCTGCGGAAACCCGTACAGCAGGGCCTTCAGCGCCCGGAGCGAGCTGCTTTTACCAGCCTCGTTGCGGCCGAACACGATGTGCAGACCGGGCTCATCGGAGTTGAATTCCAGGGTCCGGCCGGTGAATGGACCGAAGGCCTTCAGGTCGAGACGCTTCAGCCTCATCCGGCCTCTCCATGATGAAGGAGTTTGGCGATCAGGAGTTCCTGCACCGCCGTGCGCAACGCGGCGACTTTATCGGGCGATGAGTCGAGAAAGGGCTCCCCGCCGCCGTGCAGCTCCGGCGGCAATTTGCTTTTCAAAACAGCCAACTCCGGCACCAGTCCGAGGAGGGTGTCGCCATCCAGGTCAAGCCGCGTGATCGACTGGAGCAGCCCGGCAATGGGCGTGTCCTCGCCGAAGATCTCTGCAAGGCTTACCGCCCGGCCGGTCTGAAAGAGAACCTTCTCCAGCCACAGGTCGCCCAGTCCCGCCGCAATGCCCCGGAACTCGTCGATCCACTGGGCGGTTCGATCGAGCAGCCGGTTGTGCACCGGACATTTTCCGGTCAGGATCAGCCGCACCGCCAAGGTCTTGCCGTCCGCCTGGTCCCGCTCCCGGTCAAATCCCCGGCGAACCGCATCATAGACGCCCTCAACGGTCTCGCAGCCGGACAGATCGACCCGGCAGACGGCCCAGCGCAGGACATCAAGCGCGCGCTCGGCGACATCGACGACACGCCCATCGCCGACGGTCACCAGAGTGACCCCCTTAGCCCCGCTTTCCTTGATATGCCGGCCCTGGATATTGCCCGGAAAGACAATCCATGGATCGACGGCGACAACCTCACGCTGGTGGACATGGCCCAGAGCCC
Source organism: uncultured Desulfopila sp. (assembly GCA_964441345.1). Lineage (GTDB taxonomy): Bacteria > Desulfobacterota > Desulfobulbia > Desulfobulbales > Desulfocapsaceae > Desulforhopalus_A. The sequence continues at coordinate 6,044 of CAYTVF010000175.1, forward strand.
AATAGTCATAGCCCTTCGACTGCAGATCGTCCACCGTACACGGCGCGTAATCCTCATGGCCGGCACGCCCGGTAAGCGAGCTGTGCAGCAGACCGATATTGAAATAGCCGGCTTCATGGATTGGATACCGGGCGGCAAGGTTGCCGGTCTCAGCCCGGGTGGAATAGCTCTGCCCATGGATGATCACCCCCAGGTCATCGAGCTTTACCGACTGGGGTTTGCGCGATGAAAAAAGCGTCACATTTTCAGGCAGGGGCATAAACCTCGTGATCTGACTGGCCGCATCATGGTTGCCGGAAATTATGAAAACCTTAATCCCGGCCTTCGCCAATCGCCCCATCCGGGCGGCAAAAAAGAGGCCGGTATTATAGTCCTTCCAGTCGCCGTCATAGAGATCGCCGGCAATCAGGAGAAAAGCCACCTCCTCTTCGATCGCCAGATCGATCAGATTATCAAACGCCCGCCGCGTCGCCCCGCGAATCTCGGCAACGGGCGCATCATCATGGGCTTCCAGGCCTTTCAGCGGGCTATCGAGGTGGATGTCGGCGGTGTGGATGAATTTCATCATGGCCTCGCTCAAGCCAGTTGTTCAAAATATCAATGTTATCAAGGAGGAAGGACAAATAAGATATTACCAGACAACATCAGGGGCAACAAGAAGCAAAACGGCTGCAGAGGAGAATGCACCATGCCTACAGCCCTGTACTACAGCCCTATACTGTTCGGGGATTCGGGCGGTTCGGGCAAAAGGATGTTGTCGGCGATAAATCCCATACATATTTTACCTGCTGTTCTTTGTCCCATGCTGACAAAATAATCCAAGGGATATCAAAGGCCAATGATAAATCATCTAGCGAAAATGATGGACGATACATGCTTGTTAAATATGGGTGCCCTTCCCTATTTATGGTTTAAAAATGGATGACCAGGGAATATCTTCTGCCTGTTTTTCGCTCTATCTGTTATGATCTTTTGGAAATATATTTACTTTAGAAGAGATTTGTTTCCGTAATTCCATTATGGAATGCTCTCCGCTTTGTGGTTATTGTCCTCGGTTGGGTGATATCGGCTTTTCAAGCCGAAGTGCAACGATCAATTTTGTCCTTCGAACTTATCAAGCGCATTAAGGAAGAAAGAAAATAATCTGTTCTGCAAAGTATTGCATGGAAATGGGCAATAGAAGCAAAGCAAGGGCATGATGACTGGTAATATTACTCATGAAATTGTTGTAGCGTACTCTCAATGTCCGTTGAAGGCATTTCTCCTATTGCGATCGGAAGACCATGGAAAACCCCATGAGTATGAGCGTTTAATTGACGAGCATACACAGCGTAACAGGACAAGATATCGAAATATTCTCAAAGAGAAACACGTTGATACACATCTCGATAACGATCCTGTACTCATGATAGGGAAAGACGCGCTTATTGATACCCCTCTCAAGTTTCGCGATTTAGAGACAGATAGTTGTGTGCTGAGTAATAAAAAACAGGGGTCCTCTTACAGTAATTCAAACGGGTATTCAGCGTTCTGAAAATTGCTTCATCAATTACATCTTTATCAAAAATTGTATATGGGTATACTTTCGGCTTGCGGAAAAGATTTTTCGCAGCTGGAGTCTGGCAAGGATTTCGCATTTCAGGTAAAAGTGAGTTAGTCATCAAATTGAAGAAAGCAGACAGGGTTGTATATCTGCTCCGTTTGGTGTTTTGTTTCCTTCCTTCGGACTGTGCAGCGAGGAAAGAAATGATTTCATCTGTTTCTATCGACTCTATTTCTCTATTGCTATTTGAATTGCCGAACTTGGCGAGCAAAGAGGTATAATTTTTAATCGTATTGGGCCTTGAATTAATCTTGTGGTATTGGAGGCAGAAATTGATCGCATCTGAGACTTTCATGGCATCCCTCTTTTATCAGATTGGACAAAGTGTATTAAGGGATCTATTCCCCTAATAGCTACGATGAAACCTATCTTAAATATTGGCCACAAAATTATCTCATGAAAAAACAAGGGCGCTACTCTACTTCTGGTTTCGTCGAGGATCAGTATATGCCTGGATCAAAAGGAAAGGTCCTGCGAAATCTTCTGGGTATCACCACCAAAAAAGAGATTGACCGTGTCGAAACCGAACTACTTTTTGAAATAACAGATCAGTTACTTGATGAATTTGACCAAAGCTGGCGATGCTCCGCAGATGATATTTTGCAAATACACCGCAGATGGCTTGGATCAGTGTATGAGTGGGCTGGCACATATCGCCATGTCATGATGAGCAAAGGAAATTTTATGTTTGCATCACCAGCATATCTCCCACAGTTGATGGCTGATTTCGAAAAAGAAATCTTATTGAAGTATACACCTTGCGTCTTCAAATCAAGACAGGATGTTATTTCTGCTCTGGCAATAGTTCATACCGAACTTATCCTCATTCATCCTTTTCGGGAAGGAAATGGCAGGATAGCACGTCTTCTTGCGATTTTAATGGCTCTGCAGGCGGGTTTGCCTCTTCTTGATTTCAGCGGGTTAGAAAAAGAACGTCAAAGAGAATATTTTACCGCAGTTCAGCATGGAATGGACCGGAATTACGAGCCGATGAGGAAGATCTTTGCTGACGTTATTGCTCATTCGCTCCAGATTTACGAAGAGTAGGTTGGTTACCCTTTTTCAACAAATACTCTTTCATAACTATGTTTGCTGCGATTCCTTCAATAGCTGAAGATGAGCATACTGAAACGACAAGCCCGGA
>CAYTVF010000176.1:0-8740 GCA_964441345.1 uncultured Desulfopila sp.
AACCGGCGCCCCGGCAGGCGATTCCGATAATTCGGTGGCGTGGTTGGCGATCGCCGAGGCAACCAGCGTGCATCGGGAATTCTTGTGGGACATCGGGACGGGCTTGCCGCCGGCATCGGTCTTTCCTTTGAACCATTCACCCTGGAAATTCACGCCGCTGGCCGGATGTTCCTCGCCGTTGCCAACCCAATGGGGCATGCCGTCGGCAATAAGGACATTGGACCATATAACCTCGGTGCCGTCTCCCCGCAGACATTTCATCAGATGCGGGTCGCCCTCCCGGTTGACATCCTCGACGATGCCGAAAATACCCTTTTCCGGATTAATGGCCCGCAGCACGCCGTTTTTGTCAATCCACATCTGGGCAAGGTCATCGCCGATGAAATCGCTTCCCACCATGGCGGTAGTGGTTTTCCCGCAACCGGAAGGCGCGGCTCCGGCGAAGAATGTCTTCCTCCCGCCCGGGCCGGTCATGCCGGTGATAAACATATGTTCCGAGAGTTGCTCTTCAACCTTGTAATAGGTCGCATAGTCGACACTGAAGCGGTGGTTGCCTTTCTTCAGCAACAGGGTGTTGCCGGCGTACGTGCAGAAGGTCGCGAAGGTTGTCATCCAGCTTCTATCCATAAAAATGCGGGCGTTGGGGACATCTTCAGGGGTGTTGTTGCCCTGGGCATGGACATTGGTGAAGAAGAGTCCGGCGCGTTTGGCTTCCGCATCAAAATGTTCAAAACAGTTGCGGTAGAGCAGTTCGGCGGAGTGGAGAACATAGCCCGATGAGGACATCTCGATTGCCGGGATGGCCGCCTTGGCGCCAACAGGTCCCCTGCTGTAGAACCCTACAATCATCGTCATGCCGGCCATAATGCCAGGCATGAATTTTTTAACGTAATCGAGAGCCTCGCCGCGAAGAACGGTTTTTGCCAGGGAGCTCATTTTTTCTCCCTGATTGACGATGTAATAGGTCTGGTTGACCAATCTGGCCTGGTCTTGCGGGAGATCGAAGTGGATGGTATGGCCTTCCTTGGCGAGTTTCCTCTCTTCGCCTCTCCTGAGTGAATACTCCCTGATCCATTGAACGTCTTCTTTTGAGCCGGTATTGATAAAAACGCTGTCAGGCTGACCCATCATAATGGCGTTGGCGACCTTAATCAGCGCCTCTTCATTCTGAATCAGTGACAGTTTCTTGAGATTGACGGTATCCAGCTTATCGGTAAATACTTTTCTTGCTTCGGCAATATTGGTGACCCCACCAACAACCGCGAGAATATCCTCTCCTTTTTTCAGTTCAAGCATTCTTCACTCCTTCAATTATGCTAGGTTGGTTCACACCATTATGAGGATCTTAGCTGACTCCTCAGATCCTCCAAACTCAGGCATAATAGGAATTATTAGGACCATCGTCAAGTTTTAGATGGCAATTGCCGGAGAAAATTCTCCAGCCAAAATGCTCCTGATTTCATGAAGATCCAATCTCGATTGCGATGTAAAGGGCGGAGAAATTGCGCTCCAGTTTTCATGATGACTTGAGTTATGCATAAGGATTTGTGATGATAATGGCCCATATCCTGACAACGTCCAGGCCGCGGCCGGATGGTGAATGATGCCGGGTGGGCAGCCGTTACCCTTTTCCGTCTTGCTTTGGAGTAAAAACAGGTAGCCGGAGGGCGCCTCCGGACATGTGGCAAAACCCGATTGTATATTCCCTAGTGGCAATACTAAGGTCTTTGAGTATAATGCCAATCCTGGGTTTTAGAGGAAAAGGTGAAAGAACTCAACCGGCCGGCGTCTTGGAATCGGCACAATTTTTGGAAAAGAGCTTCGATATGGGTGAAAGACAAACAGCCATGCTAAATTATGACGCTGCTTGGTCACAGTTAAACAGCTGTTGCCCGGAGGTACCTCTTGCAGATCGGCGGAGTGAAGTTGCAGATCCTGCGGACAAAAAAAAGGGGCTACAGAAATTATCTGTAGCCCCTTGATTTTTAAGATGGTGCCGAAGAAAAGACTCGAACTTTCACTGGGAAACCCCAACTAGACCCTGAACCTAGCGCGTCTACCAATTCCGCCACTTCGGCAACGCGCTTGAATATGCTTCCTGCGCGGTTTTTTGTCAAGACTTTCTTGGCGGGATAAAATAAAAAAAACTAACGATGCCGTAATTATGAAGATTTATAGAAACATTTCAGATATTTCGCAGGATTTCCCCAATGCTTGCGTCACCATCGGCAATTTTGACGGTGTCCATTGCGGTCATCGCCAGCTCTTTGATACGGTGATGCGGAAGGCTCGATCCGTAAACGGGACCAGCGTCGCCATTACCTTTGATCCGCATCCGCTTCAGGTTTTGCTGCCGGGCGGCATCAAGCTCATCTCGACCTGCGAACAGAAAATTGAGCTTATTGCCATGGCCGGGATTGATGTTTTGTTGATTATCCCCTTTACCAGAGAGTTCGCCAAGACTCCGGCCGATGAGTTTGTTGCCTCCCTGCTCGTGAAAAGTCTGGGGGTGAAGGAACTGGTGGTAGGGTACGATTATGCCTTCGGCAAGGGACGGAGCGGGAACATCGATTTCCTGAAGAGACAGGGGGAAATATATGGGTTTCCGGTGACGGTGGTCGATGCTTTCTATGTGCACAACAAACTGGTCAGTTCCTCAAAGATCCGGGAGCTGGTGCGTGAGGGCGACATGTCGGCGGCCAGGGAGCTGCTCGGCCGCTTTTACCAGATCCGCGGCACCGTCCAGGTCGGCAAGCAGCGCGGAGGCCCGGTAATAGGCTTTCCCACCGCCAACTTGAAGTTTAACGAGGAAGATCTGGTTCCTAAGCATGGGGTGTATGTGACCCAGGTAATATGCAACGGGGACAGTTACGGAGGAATTCTCAATATCGGCTATAATCCGACCTTTGGTGAAGAACAGCTGGTTGCCGAGACGCATATATTTGATTTTTCACAAGATATCTATGGGAAACCGATCAAGGTGAATCTGCTCAAATTTCTCCGCGGTGAAAGAAGATTTTCCGGACCAAAGGAGCTTGCCGAACAGATTGCCAAGGATGTCCTGATTGCCAAGCAGGTGCTTGCCGAGCAGCAGAACGAGCTTGTTCTTTTCTGCGCCGAACGATTCAATACTTAGTTTTCTTGTTGCAAGTAAGCTCAAGGTGTCTATAGTGTAGGCGCTCGTGAGCAGGTGCTCGTTGGTCAGCGAGGAAAAAACAAGAAAAATGACAATAAAAAGGAAGTGTCGGGACCTTGTCGCATAGACAGACAGCACACTGGAATTGCTGCCGATTGACGCTATCAACCATATAGAGGGAAGTTATGTCTGAAGAGTTGCAGGAAGATCTGCCTAAAGTTATTGAAGAGTTGGAAAAAAAATGCAAAGAACATCCCAAGTCCGTTATGGCATTTCATCATCTTGGACTGGTCTACATGAAAGCCGGGCGAACCGCCGAGGCTATCAAAGCACTGGAAAAGGCAATTGAACTCGATAATCTCGGCAGTGAGAGCATGATCAATCTCGGGGCGATATATTTCGGCCAGGGGAATTTGGACAAGGCCCAGGAGTTGAACGAGCAGGCCCTGTCCGTCAACCCCGAAAGCGCTCAGGCTCATGCCAATCTGGGGTTGATCTGGCAGCAGCGCAGTGAATTTGAAAAGTCCATTGCCGCCTATGAGAAAGCTATTAAACAAAATCCGCAACTGGCCAGCGCCTGGATGAACCTGACGTCGGTCCTGACGATGAAAGGAGAAGACGCCCGGGCGGTCTTGGCAGCTCGGAAGGGTCTGGAACTGGATCCCGATTCCCCCCTCGGCCATAACAATCTGGCCGTAGCGCTGTATTTCTGCGGGGACTTTTCGGAGGCAAAAATCCACATGGAGAAGGCCCGGGAACTGGGATATTCGGTGGATCATAATTTCGTGGCAAGGCTTCAGGAAAAATTGGGATAAGGCCCGAAATTTGCTTTTGGAAAGTGAGTAATTCATGGTTCAAGAAAAGATAAAAGTTCGTCCGTGGTGTCCGTTCTGCGGTCAAAAGGTAGGCCGTGCAACAGATGCTCCCACCCGCAAGATGAGCGAATTTCCAGTGGGCCGCTGCCAGTGCGGGGCAGTCTATTGCTGCGATGCTACCGGCCACAATATCGGGGCGGCAATTGTCGAAACTTTGGTCTATGCCTGTGACGACAACGCCGATTTTGCCTGGGAACTGATGCCGGAAGACGATTATCTGACCGGGCGCATCGAGAATTACGATGAGAGCGCCCATCAGGTTGTCGCAACCAAAAATATCGATGGCCGGGCTGTGCGCGGTGTTTTGTACTTTGTCCGGCTGCATACCGATGCCCGGGAAATTGCCAGGAGAATCAAAGAGAAGAAAGGCGAGATTCTCGAGAACAGTGTTCCTTCACTGCGCAATAAGGATAAGGTCTCAGACCATGTCACCATCGAACCCGCACCGGATGCAAAACGAATCCGTCGCAAGGCAGACAAGTCTCTGGTGCGGGAACTGGTTGAACTCGAAGATATCGACACCCTTGTTGCCCTCTGCTTCGATGACAAAAAGACTCTCAGACTGATGCAGAGATTGCTTTACGATCCGGCGGAGGCTAAACGCTGGCAGGTGGCCTGGGTTATCGGGCGGGTTACGGCCAGAACGTCTACCCGTGAACCGGGGCCGGTCTCCGAGCTGCTGCACCGGCTTTTCGAAGCCTGTTCCGATTCGGCGGCAACTCCCTGGGGCATGGTCGAGACGATCGGCTATATCGTGGCCCTGCGTCCCGATATCTTCGGTGCATTTACCCGCCACCTGCTGAACCATATCAAGGAACCGTCGACGCGCAATCAAGCCCTGTGGGCGCTTGCGGAAATTGCCGAGAGGCGGCCCGATCTGATCCGCAATACCCCGTTTTATAATCTCTTCCATTTTCTGCAGCATCCCGAGGCTCAGGTGCGAGGCCAGCTGGTAAGGCTTATGGGGCGGATCAGAGCTACCGAGGCTGCGCTGCAGCTTATGCCGCTCGGCGATGATCATGAAGAATTTACGTACTGCCGGGAGGGCCGGCTGGTGACTTCGACAGTCGCTCTGGCGACATCCGAGGCACTGCGTGCGATACACGGAGGGAACTCAGAATGAGCAAAACAGCGTTGCAATCCCTGGATTCGATCGGCCCGCTCGGCGGCGGAAAGGCCGATGGACCGAAGGATCCGGTAACAAAAGAATATGAAGAGGGCAAACGGTTTCTCGACCAGCAGGAATACAGCCTGGCGGCAGTGGCACTGCACAATGCCCTGGTCGGATATGAGCAAAAAGGGGATGAAGCGGGAGTTGCCAACGCCTGCAATCAACTCGGCAACGCCTGTCTTGCCCGGCAGGAATTTGCCAGCGCTCTCAAGAACTATGAGCGTGCCCTGGCCATATGCGAAAAGGCCAATGATCGGATGAGCATTCTTGCCGTTTCGAAACAGATTGTTGCGGCACAAAAGGGACTTAAGCAGTATGATAAGGCTATTGCCATCTGCCTGGACATGCTTGGTCATTATCAGGATAACCGTGATCCGCAGGGGTCGGTAACGACTCTCGATGAGATGGCGGAAATATATATCAGCGGTGGCCAGCGGGAAAAGGCCGCCGATACGTACCGGACGATAGCGGCGATTCATAAAAATTTCCGGCACGACACTATCGCGGCCGGATATCTGAAAAAAGCGACTGAGCTGGCGGCAGGCAATTCCTGAGGGCAACGGGCATTGAGAGTATGTTTACAGGGATCATAGCAGGAATCGGGACGATTGCCGGCAGGCGTACTGCAGGCGGCGGTATTGTCTTTGACCTCGAAGCCGGTTTTGCGCTGACCGATCCCGAGGAAGGCGAATCGATCGCCGTAAGCGGCGTTTGTTTGACGGCATACAGAATTCACGGAAGCAGATTCAGTGCCGATGTTTCACCGGAAACCCTTTCGCGGACAAAGCTCGGTGCGCTTGGTCCCGGCGATCATGTCAATCTTGAGCGGGCCCTCAGGCTTTCGGACCGTCTCGGCGGGCATCTGGTCTCCGGCCATGTCGACTGTATGGCCACAGTTTCCAGCCGGAAGGAAATTGGCAAGTATACACTTTTTTCCTTTTCCGTGCCGGCGGCTCAGGGACGGTATATTATTGAAAAAGGGTCGATTACCATCGACGGGGTGAGTCTTACGGTCAACAGTTGCGGGACTGGGATTTTTTCCGTGTCGATCATTCCGCACACCTTGAAGGTAACGACCCTTGGCGCCCTGAAAGTTGGAGGTAAAGTCAATATCGAGGTCGATCTGATCGGAAAATATGTTGAGAAACTGTTGTCGCCAAGGACACAGTCGGATACCCCTGACAGGGGTGAAGGCATCAATCCCGGATTTCTGGCAAGAAATGGTTTTATGTAATTTCGGGACAGGGATGAGTCAATTCAAATTTCAATGCGTGTGAGTTAGATTATGGCTGTCAGTTCTATTGAAGAGGTTATTGCGGATATCAAGGCCGGGAAAATGGTCATTCTGGTGGACGACGAGGACCGTGAAAATGAGGGCGATCTTTATATGGCAGCCGAGATGGTCAGTGCTGAAGCCATCAATTTCATGGCAATGCATGGACGAGGTCTGATCTGTCTGACACTCAGCGGCGAGTTGGTCGACCGGCTGGGTCTGCCAATGATGGTCAACAATAATACGTCGCCATACGGCACGGGTTTCACCATCAGCATCGAAGCAAGATCCGGGGTGTCCACGGGTATATCCGCGGCAGACCGGGCGCGGACTGTGCAGGTGGCCGTCGATCCGAACGCAAAACCCGCTGATCTGGTGAGTCCCGGGCATATATTTCCGCTTCGGGCAAAAGATGGAGGAGTTCTGGTCCGGACCGGTCAGACCGAAGGGTCCGTGGATCTTTCCCGGCTCGCCGGGTTGCGGCCTGCCGGAGTTATTTGCGAGATCATGAATGAAGACGGGACAATGGCTCGAATGGAGCATCTCGAAAAATTCGCTGCCAAACATGATTTGAAAATAGCCACCATAGCCGATCTCGTCGCCTACAGGCTCCGTCAAGATACCCTGGTGAAAAGGGAAGTCGAGGCTCGCGTGCCGACTGAGCATGCCGGAGAGTTCAAGGCGGTAGTCTACTCCAATAAGGTGGATAACCTTGAACATATCGCCCTTGTCAAGGGCGATATCAGCAAGGCCGAGCGGGTTCTCGTTCGAGTCCATTCCGAATGCCTTACCGGTGATGTCTTCGGGTCTTCGCGTTGCGACTGCGGACTGCAGTTGAATGCGGCAATGCAGATGATCGAACAGGAGGGATGCGGGATAGTTCTCTATATGCGACAAGAGGGCCGCGGCATCGGGCTCATCAACAAGCTCAAGGCCTATTGTCTGCAGGACGAGGAGGGGGTTGATACCGTCGAGGCGAACTATCGGCTGGGGTTCAAAAGCGATCTGCGTGATTATGGCATCGGCGCCCAGATTCTTCGGGATCTCGGGGTGAAGAAGATGGCAATCCTGACCAATAATCCCAAAAAGATCGTTGGACTTGAAGGATACGGTATCGAGGTTGTCGCGAGGTATCCCCTGGAGATGCCCGCGGGCAAGGAAAACAAGGAATACCTGTTGTGCAAACGGGACCGGATGGGCCATCTTATCGAGGTCGACGATTGATCCGTGCCGGCAAGCGGCTTGACCATTTTTTATTATTCTAGGTGTGAGGGTATGGCAAATTTCATTGAAGGAAATCTCAAGGCGGATGGTAAGAAGTTCGCAATCGTGGTTGCAAGGTTCAATTCATTTTTAAGTGAAAAACTCCTGGAAGGAGCTCTTGACAGCCTGCTTCGGTCCGGAGCCCTCGGTGATGATATCGATGTCGTCAGGGTGCCGGGGGCGCTTGAAATTCCCCTCGTCGCCAAGCGTCTCGCCGGATCGCAGAAATATAACGCGGTGATTGTTTTGGGCGTGGTGATCCGTGGGGCGACACCTCATTTTGACGTAGTCGTCAGCGAAGTGTCGAAGGGTACCGCGCAGGCAGGGCTTGAAACCGGAGTCCCGGTCCTTTTCGGGGTCTTGACCACGGAAACCATCGAACAGGCCATCGAGCGGAGTGGCACCAAGGCCGGCAACAAGGGCGCCGATGTGGCTGTCGCCGCGATTGAAATGGCGAACCTGATGGAATCGCTCCATTAAAATTTAATTTTTGCTGGTAATTCATGGGTACACGCCGTAATTCACGGGAGGTAGCTCTCCAGTTCCTCTACCAGGAGGACTTTACTCTCGGCCCTGATCAACAATATGGGTATGACCTCGCCGAACGTTTCGAGCTCTTTTGTTCACTCTTCCAGGTGAACAAAAAGGCTCGCCCCTACGCGCTTGAGCTTTTGCAGGGAGTTTCGGCAGAGATTGTCCGTCTGGATCTGTTGATCAGCGAGGCGGCGACGAATTGGCGTCTGGAGCGTATCGCCCCGACTGAAAGAAATCTTCTGCGAATTGCTGTATTTGAGATGCTTGAGCGAGCAGATGTGCCCGCGCAGGTTGCCATAAACGAAGCCGTCGAGATAGCCAAACGGTTCGCCGGTGAAGATTCGCCCAAATTCATCAACGGAGTACTGGACTCCGTAAAAGGCAAACTGGAGCGTTCCTGAGAAGCCCGCTGTCGCCACTCCTTGCATTTCCGTTGAATTCCTTGTACATGTTGTGACCGGAATATCAGAGTATATGCAAAAATCAGG
>CAYTVF010000177.1:0-8708 GCA_964441345.1 uncultured Desulfopila sp.
TCCCCCTAACCCCCTCCCGCAAGGGGAGGGGGAACTTTGTCCATAGAGCTGAATGAATACAATTTTTATCTGGCTGAGTGTAACTTTTCATTACGCTTGAGGTTGGTAGTTTGCAAAAGGAATGGGCGGTACCGATGGGCGGGTTGATAGGGTTGCTGCCTGATCCAACCTCATTCCGAATACGTATCAATCGGGGGGTGAAAAATGAGACGGACACGAGAGATCCTGGTGTGGATGGTAGCTTTTTCCCTGGGCTTGGTTTTGCGTTTCGATGTAAGTCTGGCTGGAACTCGGCTTGACGCCGATTTTGGTGAGAATGGTTTCATCGTCAAGGATTTTGGCAATGGTGAAGATGAGATTTTTGCCATCGCCCCGCAACCGGACGGGAAAATAATAGTGGTCGGCAAATATGATAACGGCGCCGTTGAAAACCTTGCCGTAGCCCGATATCTGCCGACCGGCGAGCTTGACGGGGATTTCAGCGAAGACGGCATCTTCACCCACAGCATGGGTTCCGGGGATACGCGAGCGAGAAGTCTGGCCTTGCAGAGCGATGGAAAAATTGTCGTTGCAGGTTCCGCCGAGGATGGGGGACATACTATCGCCCTGGTTCGCATTACCCCTGAGGGGAATCTGGATAACTCGTTTGCCGACAGCGGTCAGTTGCTCGTGCCGATAGCAGACGGCGAAGTGAGCATGTATGCGGTGGAGGTGGCCGCCGACGGAGCAATTCTTGCTGCCGGGACAATAACGAGGGATGCCGGCGCGGGAACCCATGGAGTCGTGGTGAAATTAACCGCGGATGGGCACCCCGCTGCAGGTTTCGGCACTGACGGGGTATCTTTGCTCCAGTATGACTATGATGTCGAGATCAGAGCGATCGCACTCCAGAATGATGGGAAAATAGTGGCGTCAGGTTCCTTTGCGTCAAGTGGTACTGCCAAGGCCGGGCTGTTGCGTCTTAACGAGGCCGGCACCGTTGACGAGTCGTTCGGTACAGCGGGGCAAGCCCTGTTGTCGCTGGAGGGAAGCGATTCGATCATTCATGATGTCACCCTCGATTCCGAAGGGCACCTCTTTGTTGCCGGAGATGTCAGCAATGGGAGTTACCGTGAAACCTTCGTGGCAAGTTACAATGAGGACGGAACCCTCAATTCGGCATTTGCGGCATCGGGCATATATCACAGTACCCTGGCGGCCGAGAATAGAGGCCAGGCGATTACCCTCGATGAGGACGGCACAGTGCTGATCGTCGGGTATACAACGACGGACCATGGCAAGGATGTATATTTATTGACCCTCGACGAGAATACCGCCTCCGCCGGCGAGGGTGAGCTGTCGGCGACGTATATAACCGCCGATCTTGCCGATACCAGCGATGTCGGGAACGCACTGGCAGTAACGCCCGATGGCTCTGTCTATGTCGCGGGTTCAACTGAAACGAACGGCAATAAGGATTTCGCCTTGCTGCGGTTCATCGGCGGGGAGACCCTGGATGCTTCGACCGGCTCGGTTCCCGGCGCCGAAGGGGTTTCCACCGCCGGGTATACTCTTTTTACCAAGGCGGTCACCGGCATTACCCGGGTCGGCGCGATTTCCGGGGGGATTATTACCGATTTCGGAACCAGTGACTGCGCGGCTTCCTGCGACGCCGCCTGCAGCACGGATGCTTCTCCAACCACCTGCTATGATACCTGTTTCGCCGCCTGCGAGCTCCCCACCATTACACTTCGAGGTGTTTGTTACGGAGTGGTGGAGAATCCCGTTTATAAAGCATCCGGCACCGGGGACTCATCGACGACGACAACCGATTCGACTACAAATACAACCAGTTCAGCCACCTCAGCCACCTCAGCCATAAATACATCCACCTCGACAACAGATACAAACGACACGATTTTCCCCGAGAGCGGTACATTTGTTTATGATATCGTTCGATCGGGACAAACTGAAGACGGCAGCGGCACTGGCTCCTATAGCAGCGATATTCAGGAAATTACCCCCAATACCGTGTATCACCTCCGGGCATATGCTGTTTTATCGGATGATACGGTAATTTACGGCAACGAAGTTACTTTCAAAACCGACGATGCCTGTTTTATCGCTACAGCCGCCTTCGGTTCCTTTCTTGACAACCATGTCGCCGTGTTAAGAGAATTTCGCGATAAGGTTCTGATGGTCGACAGGATTGGCCAACGATTCGTGGGAACGTATTATAGCGTCTCCCCGCGGATAGCATATTTTCTCGCCAAATCCGAGGCGTTACGCGCCGTTGTCCGTATTATCCTGATCCCGGTTGTTTTGTTGGCATATTTTATCCTGAAAACCGGCGCCGTCACTAAGATTTGCGTGCTGGCGGCCATTATCGGCGTATCGGCCGCGATATCAAGAATAAATCAAAAGACTCAGGTTACTTCCATATGAAAATTGAACGAGATCGGTGTTCGGAAGTTTGCAAAAATGGCGGGGAAGCGGGTTTTACCCTGATTGAACTTTTGGTAGTGCTTGTAATTATAGGGATTCTTGCCGGGTATATCGGTCCGAAAATAATGGGCCATCCGGAGGAAGCCAAAAGGACCAAGGCGGCTTTACAGATCCAGGCGTTTGAAACGGCTTTACACATGTATAAGCTCGACAATGGCATGTACCCTTCTACCGAACAGGGGCTCCAATCGCTGGTTGTTCCCCCCGCGACCGGGAAATTGCCCGCCAAATGGCGTGACGGGGGGTATTTGGAAAAAGGCAAATTACCGCTTGATCCGTGGGGCAACCCTTTTGTCTACCTCAGCCCCGGATTAAATGGCGATTTCGATCTCAGCTCCTACGGCGCGGATGGCGAGGCGGGCGGCGAGGGCAATGCCAAGGATGTAAATAATTGGGAAATCGAATGATTTTTAGTTGATGGCTGTTGGCCACGATGCCGCCTGAAATGAGTCTGCAAAGAGTGCAAAGCGAGCGAGGTTTTACTCTCCTTGAATTGATTGTAGTCTGTGCGCTGATCGGCATCATGCTTTCATTCAGCGTCCCGTCGCTGCGCATGACCCTTTTTTCCGATCCGCTAAAGAGTACGGCGCGAAACCTGATCGGACTGGTAAACGGGGTGAGGGAGTTGGCCGTGCGCCATCAGCAGCCGTATCTCCTCCATATCAGTGAGGCCGAGAAACGGATCTGGTACGAGATGGAAAAGAGTAATGAAGAGGAGAAACGGGAGGATCGCCGGGGGCAAGAACTCGTTCTCCCTGAAACTGTAAATATTTCGGGAATGTGGATAGGCGGTGTCGAATCTTCGGAGGATCAGAAAGTGATTTGGATAAGCAAACAGGGATATATCCAGCGGACTCGGATTCGTATCGAAGATAAGGATGGGAAGCACCTCAATATTCAATTTTTTCCCTTTCTTGATTCAGTCACGGTCGCCGAGTAATCCCCGCGATGGTTTTTCAGAAAATTTCCGATCGGGCATTCACTCTTTTGGAGGTAATGATTGCCGTTGCAATTATTGCAATCGCCATGGTCACTCTTCTTGGCTCTCAGGCGAGGAGTCTTTCCCATGCAACCGAGGCGCATTTCAATGTTGTTGCACCTATGCTGGCATCGCTGAAACTTGCCGAGATGGCGGGCGGGGTCATTCCTGCAGTGAATGATGATGGCGATTTCGGCGAAGACTTTTCGGGCTACAAGTGGAAGATGGAGGTGGAGGATGCAGAATTTGCAACGTCCGAGGTGCTGGGGGCACTGACAGAGCCGCTGCAAAAGGTTGAGCTTACCGTGTGGTGGAGCGATACTCCGTACAGCTATACCATCACCTCCTATGGTCGGTCGCCGAACTGAGATGGATCGATGTGGCAACAGGGAAGTGGAACGAGGTTTCACGCTGGTGGAACTGCTGATCGCCATTTTCATATTTGCGATTGTAATATCTTCGGTTTACGGAGCCTATCGAGCAACGTTCAAGATAATTCACGGATCGGAGTCACGCCTGTCGATATCCCGCAATGCCCGTGTGGCGATGGAGAGAATAACCGATGATCTTCACTCCATTGTGGCTGGTCCGGGAGGTGAGTTGCGTGGCGAAAGGCACGATTTTGGCGGGGCTCGCGGTGACAGTCTGGCCTTCATATCTTCTTCTCATCTCGTGCTGAGCCGTAAGGATACTCAGGCAGGATATGCCGTCATTGCGTATTCCGCCCTGCGCAATGAAAAGAGCGGCCTGCTGGATCTGCATCGTTCGGACAGGGTGATTTTGCCCGGCGCGGAGAAAGAGGAAAAAGACCCGCAGCGGGAAATCCTCGCTGAAGGTTTGCGCGAGGTCAATTTTTCTTTTCTCGATGCGGACGGCAAGGAAGCCGATGAGTGGCAAAGCGATGAAGGCAGGGAGGATCAGGGGGAAGGAGAAGATCAGGCGGAGCCGTTGTTGCCGGCCCTGATTTATGTGAAGCTTGTTTTTGCGGAAGCAGCCGACAGTAAAGATGGAACTGTATTTAAAACAGCAGTGGCTTTGCCGCAAAAGGCAAAGGATAAGGAATAATGGCGGGGTGCCGGAAAAGTGAAGGCAGGGGCAAGGAGCACGGCTGTATGGCGGAACGAACGAGGCATGGCCCTTCTCATTACGATCATGACTGTGGCTCTTCTGGTAGCCTTAACCGTGCAATTCCATAAAACTACCTGGGAAAAATTCCTGGCTTCCCATCATTACATGGTGGGTACCCAATTGACCGCGATAGCCGACTCGGGGCTTACTATCGCGGCGGCGGTCCTGCAGAACGACGCAGCCGAAAATGAATCCGATTCGTTGCATGACAGCTGGGCGAAATTGGCAAACGAGCAGTTTAAGGAGCTCTTCCCGGCCGGAACACTCAAGATCGGGATCGATGATCTTTCGGGACGATTGCCGATCAACAATCTTGTCGGTCGGGAGGGGGGTGGGCAAAGCGGAGTTGATCCGGCGGTCGTTGTCGAGAGTCGCAGTATCCTGCTGAGTTTATTGCAGTCGGGCTCTTTTCCGGTTGAGGATGAAACAGCGGCAAAGAGTATTGTCGATGCAATTGTTGACTGGATCGACGCAGACGACAGAGAATCCGATTACGGTGCCGAAGCCAGCTATTATCGCTCGCTTGAAAAACCTTATGATTGTCGTA
Organism: uncultured Desulfopila sp.; assembly: GCA_964441345.1. GTDB lineage: Bacteria > Desulfobacterota > Desulfobulbia > Desulfobulbales > Desulfocapsaceae > Desulforhopalus_A. The sequence goes on from CAYTVF010000177.1 coordinate 5,139, forward strand.
ACAAACCGTTGCAATATATTGAGGAATTACTCCTGATAAGGGGAATCACCCCGGAATTGCTGTTCGGTTCGGCCAAGACAGCGGGGCTGGCCGACTTTCTCACGGTCTATACCGCCGACGGCAAGATAAACCTGAACACCGCTGCTCCTTTGCTTATAAAAAGTCTCGACCCCCTTATCAGCGATGAGCTGGTAGAAAAAATCGACCGCTACCGGAAGGATAAAGAGAACGAAGAGCATCTTGCCAGCCCGACCTGGTATTTAAATATCGGCGGGTGGCCTGGAGATATCGTGATAAACGAAAAAATAGTGACCACCAGGAGCACCTTCTTTCTGGTTACCGCCACGGGCACTCTTGATACCCTCTCGCGCAGCATGGTGGCGAGCGTTGAACGGGTAAACGGTGATAAAGTGAATCTGCTTGTGAAAAAACTGGAGTAGTGTATGGCGGATACCTTGCTATGTCTCGATATACACAAAGACACCATCGCCGCGGTGGTGGTGGACAGAAGCACGAAAATAAACCTGGTGACCGGGTGTGGAGTTGCTGAAACCAGCGACCAGACTTTCGCTGAAGCAATTGATCGGATATTGGATCGGATTAAGGAGCAGACAGGATTTGTTGCCGGTGCGAGTGTCGTAACATGCGGGGCGGAACTGTTCTCCTTCAGAAATCTTGCTCTCCCGTTTACCGAGAGAAAAACGATAGAACAGGTTTTACCTTTTGAACTGGAAGATCGGCTGCCGGTCGAGATGAAGAGCATCCTCGTCGATTTTATCGTGGCAAAGGAGAAACCGGACGGCGCCGACATTATCGCCGCCATGATCAATCGGGAATATCTGGCTGATAAACTGACGATTCTGAATGCCCATGGCATAAATCCCGATTCGATCGGTATCAGCGGGCTCGCAACCGTTCTGGCCATCGCGGAGGATGGCGGGGCCGAGTCTTTCGCGGTGATAGATATCGGGACGAGATGGGCGACCGTGTTCATAGTCCTGGAGAGGCGGATAACGTTCATACGCTCTCTCACCATTCCGGCAATGGCCGGGGATCAGGCCGGCACGGCGGATACATTTTGTCTCGGGGTAAAACAGACCCTGCTCGCCTGCCGGCTGGTGAATACGGATAATCCCGGCTACTGTGTGTATCTAACAGGTATCGCTTACCAATGGCTGGATGCTGCAGCCTTGTCGCAACGGTTGAATGGTGTGGAAGTACGTGGGTATGAGTTGAACACTCGGCCAACCATAAAATTTCAACCGGATGTCCGGCTTCGTTATCAGCCGGAAGTCATGGACAGGGTCCTTGCCATCGCCTTGAAAGGCGGGGCCAGGAGCAGACTGTTCAATTTTCGTAAAAATGAATTCAAGAAACGAAAATCGTCCAGGGAATTTCGTACTCTGCTGTTGAAAGGCGCCGTCCCGCTGCTTGTTGCTGTGTTGGCGGTTGCCGGGTATGGGGCATATGAGTACAGGACCCTGCTTGCCCGGCAGGAGCAGTTGCGGGATCAGATGGTCGAGGTTTTTCGGGAGACGGTGCCGGGGGTCGAGAGGATAGTCAATCCGATTCAACAGCTGCAGGTAATCAATAATCAGATCAGGGCAACATACAAGCCCGGCGGGGATAATAGGGCCGGGATTACCATTATCGACCTTCTGGCCGAACTATCGGCACGCATTCCGGCATCGTACCGAGTCAAGGTCGTTCGCCTGGTGGGAGATGCGGATACAGTGCGGATCAAGGCGATAACCGGCGATTTCAATACGGTTGACAATATTCAGAAAGAACTTGAAAAGTCTGAATTTTTCAGGAATGTTATCATTAGTTCGGCCAATCAGTCCTCGCAAAACGATGAGGTCAGCTTCGAACTTAAATTGGATCTTGCACGGAAATAACTGGGAAATAACTGTATGACCTCCTGGGTTGGACATAAACTGCCAAAGCTGCTGTGGGAGAAATCGGGGATTGAAAAACTGAGCAGCAGAGAAAAGTGGGTGGTTTGGGGAGGGCTGGCTTTTGTCGTTTGTTTTGCGCTCCTGCAACTTGCAGTCATCCCTTTTTTCGATGCGCGCAGTAATCTCCGTGAATCCATCGACAGAAAGGCGAAGGAATTGATTGCGATAAAGGAGCTGCAGCAGGAACATCGGATCCTGAAGAGCGAAGAAGGAACTATCCAGGCCAGGATTCAGCAGCGGCAGCCCGGATTTACCCTCTTTACCTTTCTCGACCAACAGGCCGAAAAGGCCCAGGTGAAAAAACAGATCATGTATATGAAGCCATCTACTGTCGAAGGTGAGGGTGGTTTTGTCGAAACGATGGTGGAGATGAAGTTGCAGCAGGTTACCCTGGAAGCCCTGGTCGGTTTTCTGCGACTGGTTGAATCGGAACAGCATGTTGTTTTCATACGGCGCATTTCAATTCAGACCAGTGGCAATGCGCAGGGGTATCTCGATTCGATCCTGCAAATAGTGACGTTTGAGAAAAAGGGTCAGGAATGAATCGTGATTTTTTTGGTTTCCGTCCATTTTTTTACCTTGTTTATGCAATCGTCCTCACCGCCGGTCTTCTCTATCTTCGTTTTCCCGCGGAAAAATTCAAACTGTTCTGTGAAAAGCGTGTCGAATATTACTTGTCCGGCAGCGCCTGCAGCATCGACCGTATAGCTTACCGTTTCCCCTTTTCGCTGATTGTTGCCAATTTCCAGATCACCCGGGAAACCGACGGCAAACGTTCCGTTTTTCGTGTCGGCCGCTGTGCGGTCACTCCCGAGTTTTCAAGTTTATTCCAAGCCTTCGATTTGCGCGGTGAAATGTACAAAGGCAATTTCGTCCTGAAACTGAGTCTCGATGTAGCGGAAAAGAGCTTTCAGCTGAGCGACCTGTCCTTGAAAGGTTTTGATATGGATGAATGGGCGAACGACTTTAACCTGCTTGATCGAAAACTGTCCGGTATTGTAGAGTATTCCGGAAATTATCAGGCAAAATTCGCAAGTCCGCTGGATGGGACGGGCAAGGGCAAACTGGTCGCCGTCGACGGCAGCATGGAGCTTTTGCAGCCCGTTCTCTCGCTTTCGAATATAGCCTTTGCGAGGATAGCCGTCGATATGACCCAAGCGGAGAACGTGGTCAAATTTATCGGGGGAGAGATGTCGGGAAAGGAAATCAACGCCGATTTTACCGGAGAAATGAGGACGACTTCGCCTTTTCTCGACAGCAGTATCCTGCTCAGCGGCCATCTTTCCCCCACGGAAGGTTTTTTAACAGCCCATCCCGAGGAAAAGAAGGTTGTTGAACAACTGTTACGGCGATACCGGAAGTCTGATTTGCCGTATAAGGTGGGGGGATCCGTGGGCAGACCGACTTTCAGGTTCAGTTTGTGACATTTCCATGACGACTTCCCGTATTTCAGGCAGAGTACCCCTGCTCCTTATGACCCTGATATGTGTAGGTATGGTTGAAGGGGGATACCTGTTGTTGGAACATATCTTTCTTGATATAAGTGAAGCAGAACCCCCCAACGCATTCAAGGTGAAGAGTAAATGAGCAGGCTGCAATATTCCATTATTAA
>CAYTVF010000178.1:0-8697 GCA_964441345.1 uncultured Desulfopila sp.
AACTTGACATTGTGAGTGTTTTCAATAAGTTAAAATTTAGCCGGGAATTGCTGTGTCCCTGACAACTTTCAAATACGACACCAATAACCGCCTCATCGCCGTTACCGACCGGTTCAACAACACCATCACCATCAATCGCGACGCTGCCGGCAATCCAACCGCCATCATCTCCCCCACCGGCCATCGCACCGGACGGCGAGAAATGCGAGAAATGGGGTCAAATCTTTATCCTTGACACATTACTGTAATGGTCATAAAGGTAAAGGGGTCAAGTCGGCCGTTGACCTTTGCTGTTACTGCCACGAGCGGGGTCAGGCATCCAGGTTGTCAATGAAGAGTTCACCGCCGGAGCGTAGCGGAGACCGGTGTAACGGCTGATTGTCATATTTCTTCCTTTTAGCGCAACGGAACCGCTTTCCCGCCCGGCCTAGCTGTATCGGGCCGGGCCACTTGTCCGAATGTCTGTGCTACTCCGAACCCGGTAACAGCGGAAGGACATCGATGATTTCCGCAAATCTCTGAAAATCTGCGATGTTGTGGGTCAGCAAGGCGGGAATCCCAAACGCAAGCATGGTGGCGACGATATTGGCGTCATGGATTTGTTTTCATGCCACCGAATATTGCCCTACAGTCTCCAGCAGTTTATCAGTCACTGCCGGAACATCGTCAAGTACGATCAAATCATTCTCAAAACCACGCACATCTTCAACCAGAGAGATAACGGGAATGTCGGCGGTCAGGGTGCCCGGTCGAGTCATTGCCGCCAGATATTCCCGCAAGACCTGACGATTTACATAAAGGCTGCAGTCGTTGTCCTGCAATTCCTGAAGACGGGCAACAGCATGACTGTGAAAAGGCGATTGGCCAAGGTTTGCATAAACCAAGATGTTGGTATCAATAAAGACTCGACTACCGGCCGTCATCGCCATACAAATCCTCTCTCCTGAAAGTCTCAGTCTGATCCCTTACCCCGACCGGATAACGGGAAAGACGTAAAGCTCGCCCCTTGGCTTTGATGTCGGTGAGCGGTTCATCTTCAATGACCAGTATTGCGTGGTATTTGCCGCCACGAATACCCGGCGGTACATGCAGCACCCTAGCCCTACCGTCGGGCATGACGACAAGATCGGTTTCGATTGTTCGCATATCACTCCTCTAAGTCAGTTCCGATCCGGCAAGCTGCTGAAAGCGGTGTTTCAGGATAACCAGATCCAGGATCTCCTTGGCCAGATTCTTTTCTCGTTCGGAAAGGGTGTCCACCATTTCAAAACGCCGCAACAACTCCCGGTCCTGGATATTCTGTTTACCGGTGCCGCCCTTAGTCTCAAAAGCCAGATAATCGAGGGTAACATCGAAAACCTCGGCGAGTTTAATCAGGATGTCGGTGGACGGGAGATTTACCCCACGCTCATAAGCCGAAACCTGCTTTTGGTGGATTCCTAAACGCTCCGCCAATTCCGCCTGCGTCCATTTATGCTCCTGTCGGAGCAGTTTGATTCGTTCAGAAATCGTCATAATTATAACCTCATTGTCCAGAAATGGAATGCCTGGAGGATATATTATCTCTTAAAGAGCAATATTTCCAGTTGCGGCGAGGGTCAGGTCTTGAATTATTAGTTTTTCTGTCGCGCAGCGACAAACAAAGGGCAGGAGTGCACGCCACCGTCTGAGATAGCCCGCCCCCTGGTTTCGATACATTGCAACTGATCGAACTACCTATGACCCGGGGGCGTGGATGGACGGGCGTCTAAAAGCAGCGGAGCCGCTTCCCCGCTCGGCCTGGCTGTATCAGGCTGGACCCACTTATCCAAAAGAGTTTATCTCTACCACCTAAAAGCCACGGGTCCCATAACAGGATGAGTCTGGCAACAATCCCGATGACAACTGGGGGAAAAAACTTGCTGGATTCGATAGAAGAGGGTACCGTAACTCTTTAAATGCAGCAGTTCTGGACAAAAAGAGTGCTTTCGCACTTTCAGAGTGTGAAAGCTGCACAATTGACCATGGCATACAGCAAGCCTTGGCCCAAGCCGAAATGTTGGATGCTCCGTTTGCGCTCATTACCAATGGAGATTGTTTTCTCCTACATGAGTCCTCGCCGGATAACGCGGAGATAGCCTGATGCCTACTTGTTGGATCATCGCTGGCCCAAATGGTGCGGGGAAAACTACTTTTGCTTTAGCCTATCTGCCAGAAGTAGCCGGCTGTTCGAACTTCATCAATGCGGATTTGATTGCCGCCGGTTTGTCACCCTTGGCGCCGGACAGGGAGCTCGTTGCGGCAAGCCGTCTGTTTCTACAGGAAATCGAGGCTCGTTTAGTCCGAGGGGAAGATTTTGCTTTCGAGACCACCCTTGCGGGACGTAGCTATCTACACCTGATCGACCGTCTGAAAAAAGAAGGCTGGCAGGTTGAATTAATTTATCTGGCTTTGCCTAGCTTAGAGATGTCCAAATTGCGCGTGGCTGAACGAGTTTCCCACGGAGGGCACAATATTCCAGTACGCGATATTGAACGAAGGTTCTCTCGCAGTCTCCGTAACCTGTTTACCTCTTTCGGTGACGAGGTCAATCGCTGCGTCTGTTTGATGAATGACAGCGAGGATCCGGTATTGATTTTTGATCAGGAAGGCGAGAATCGATATGTTCATCATGATTTTTATTTTCAACTGTTGTCGCAGGAGGCAGGATTATGACTTCTCCCCAAAAAGCAGAACCTTCTGAAAAAAGCATAAGAATATTGGAAAGCCTGAAGAAAACGGTGTCGGAAACCCTGGAGAGAAAACGCAAACTCGGTCAGTATGCGGTGGTCTGGGATGGCACAAAGCCTGTGCAGCGAGGTGACGATGCCCCTCCGGCCAAGGTTTGAATGCACATATCGAACAGCTGAAGGTACAAAATTTCGGCAACTTCAAGGATAGAAATTCTTTTAAAATTGAAAATCCCCCAAGCCCCCAACATATAACCAAAAGACCACAAAATCTCTGACGGGAGGAGGGGGGATGAAAGAATTATCGCACCGGGGGCAGCCTACTTCTCCGCCATCTTCGCAAAGGCGGCCTTCGCGCCCTCCTGGATTTCCTCCGGCGACAGCTCCCTGGTATGGCTGGCGAGGCTCCAGCAGTACCCGAACGGATCCTGCACCGTCCCCATCCGGTCCCCCCAGAACATGTCATCGACACCCATCCGGACCAGGGCGCCTGCCTCAACGGCGACCCTGAAGGCCTCGTCGACGTCGCCGACATAAATATACAAACTGACGGGGGAGTCGCCGAGGGTCTCGGCGCTTTTACCGGGACACTGCGGGCTTTCTTCGCCCATCATGATGATCGAGGTGCCGATCCGCAGCTCGGCGTGCATCACGCCCTTGCCGTCCGGCCCCGGCATGACGAACCGCTCTTCCGCGCCGAAGGCCATTTTGTAGAAATCTATGGCCTTCCGCGCATCCTTGAATATGAACATCGGAGTGAGACTTTGATATCCTTCCGGGATTGGTTGTACCATGGCGCACCTCCTTCGGTGACGGGGCAACCGGCCGGTCCCCCCTGGTTTATTATTACTGGAATATCCTCTTCGGCGGACAATCGTGCCCGACCCGTTGGTAAAATGTAGTATCCATATGGCGGAAAGCAACAGGCGGAAAGGGAAAATCCTGGTGCAGCAAACCCCGTTGACCGGGATCGGGGATCAGATCCAGGATCAGACCCAAGCTGCCAGACAGCACCAATCCCGTGCTCCCTTGCGCTCTTTTTGACTTATCCTCCACGGCTGATATATACTTGGTTTACGATCATACATATCTGCCGACCGCTCGCGCAGATTTTTTTTTAGTCCCCCCCCCCTTGAGGGGGATAGCTGACACCGGAGAAAATCGCATCCCATGGACGATCGTCACACCAGCAGCCGGACCGGCATGAAAATTCTCATCGTCGACGATTCCATCCATGTACGCCTGCAGATCCAGGCCTTCCTTGCCGCCGGCGGCTACCGCGACCTGATCTTCGCCGACTCCGCGGCCCAGGCCTTCGCCTATCTCGGCATTGCCGGCAAACCTTTTGCCGCGGCCGAGGTTGATCTCATCCTCATGGATATCCAAATGGCGGGCACCGACGGCATCGAAGCGACGCAAACCATCAAGTCGAAGTCAGCCTACAAGGACGTCCCGGTGCTGATGATCACCGGCGAAGATACGGAGGAAAGCCTGGAAAAGGCCTTCAGCGCAGGGGCCGTCGACTACATCACCAAACCGCTGCGCAAGCTGGAGCTCCTGGCGCGGGTCGGGTCCTTTCTGATGCTGCGCCAGGAAACCATCAAGCGCAAGGAGCGTGAACAGGATCTGATCAATCTCACGGCGGAACTGCGCAAGGCCAACAGCGCCCTCAGTCGAATAGCCGAGCTTGACGGATTGACGGGCATCGCCAATCGGCGTTCCTTCGACCAGATGCTGCAGCGGGAATGGCAGCGGGCATCGCGAAGCGGCGAACCGCTTGCCCTGCTGATGATCGACATCGACCATTTTAAGCTCTACAACGACAATTATGGCCATCTGGAAGGCGACCAGTGTCTGAAACAGGTCGCCCGGACAATGAGCGAGGTGATCCAGCGCCCGGGCGATTGCATCGCTCGCTACGGCGGAGAGGAGTTCGCCGCCATCCTGCCGGAGACCGATAGCGACGGGGCCATCCACGTAGCCATGGAAATTGCCGCATCTATCGCCGCGCTGGCCCGGCCCCATGCCTTCTCGCCGGTTTCCGCCCATGTCACCGTCAGCATCGGCATTGCCTCGATCGTGCCCAGGAAAGAACAGAAAAAGCCGGAAAAGCTGATCGGCATGGCCGACCAGGCGTTGTACCTGGCTAAAAACCAGGGCCGCAACAGATGGTGCGTCGCCGGCGACAGCGATACCCCATGAAGCTGCGGACCAAAATCTCCCTTGCCATTCTGCCGACGGTCGCAATAGCGATTATCGGCCTGGGGCTGTGGTCCATCGGGGTCGCGGAAAAAACGTTGGATCAAACAGCCGCCTCCTGCCTGACCAACACCCTCACCGCATTCGTCGATAACGAAATCGCCGGAAGACAGGAAATGCTCCAGCAGATCAGTCATTCCGGCGATACCATCCGCCGGGGAACCTTTATCGTCGCCGGGATCGTCACCCTCTTCTGCTTTCTCCTCACCGTTATCTTTGTCAACCGCTTTATCACCCGGCCGGTGCGGGTTCTGAAAGAAATTGCAAGAGCCATGGCCGACCACCGGGAGCCGGCGGAAAATGTCCGTCTTGCCAATGACGAGCTGGGCGAACTGGCCCAGCAAATGACTGGAGTGGCTCGGGTTCTTGCCGATTATGAAAAGCAGCGGCAGACCTGGCAGATTAAGCTGGAAATGGAGGCCGAAGAGCGGACCGTTCAGCTGCAAAAATCCAACGCCGAACTGCAGGCCTCGCAAATGATGCTGAAAACCGTCCTTGACACCATTCCGGTCAGTGTTTTCTGGAAGAACACCGACCTCATCTTCCTTGGCTGCAATTCCAAATTTGCCGGAGACGCCTGCCTCTCGTCCTCGGACGAGGTAGTCGGCAAAGACGACTTTATGCTCAGCCGGGAAAAACGCCAGGCCGACCGGTTTCGTGCCGACGACCTGGAGGTTATCGCCTCCGGCAGGGCCAGACTGGGCATCGAAGTGCCCTGGACCCGCCGCGATGGCGCTGCCGTCTGGCTGGAAACCAGCAAGGTCCCCCTCCTGGACGAAAACGGCAAGGTCGACGGCGTGCTTGGTACCTATGTGGATATTACCGAACGGAAAAAGGCGGAAGAGGCGGTCCGCAAAAACGAAGAGCGTCTTTCCGCCCTGCTCCATCTCGGCCAGCAGGAGTGGCAGTCGGAGAAGGAACTCATAGAATTCGCGCTGGAAGAGGCGGTGCGGTTGACCAACAGCAAGGTTGGATATTTTCATTTCCTCAGCGACGACCAGCAGACCATCGAACTGCTGACCTGGTCCAGGGCGGTGCTGGAACAGTGCACTGCCGTGAAAGCGCCACACTATTTACTGGAAAGCGCCGGGATATGGGCAGACTGCGTCCGTCTCCGCCAGCCGGTGATCCATAACGACTATGCCCATGAGCCGAACCGCAAAGGGCTGCCGGCGGGGCACCTGCAGCTGGACCGGCATATGAGCGTGCCCATTCAGGATGGCGACAAGATCACGGTTATCTGCGGGGTCGGCAATAAAACCGGCTGTTACGATGAATCGGATGCCAGACAATTGTCCGTCTATATGCACAATGTCTGGAAGATTATCGAGGCCAGGCGGGCCGAGGCGGCCCTGCGCCGAAGCGAGGAACAGTTCAAGGGCATTTTCGAAAACATGGCCAACGGTTACCTGCTGGCCGACTGGCAGGGGCGGATCATCCTGGTGAACCCCGCCACCGTGAACATTCTCGGCTATGCCGAGGCGGGGGAACTGATCGGCCTGAATATGGTGGAGACCGTGTATGCCAATCGGGAAGAGCAGATTGTTCTGCAGAGACAATTGCTGGCGGAGGACCAACTCGCCAATTATGAGATTTCCTTTAAACGAAAAAACGGGGAGCTGATCTATGTGGTCTTCACCATGCACCTGGTCCGCGATGAGATGGGCGCGCCGCATCTCATCGAAGGGGTGTTTGTCGATATCACCGAACGGATCTACTCCGAACTTGCCCTGCGGCAGGCCAAACAGGATGCCGAGGAAGCCAACCGGGCCAAGAGCGAATTCCTCGCCAACATGAGCCACGAGATCAGGACCCCGCTCTATGCCATCATCGGCATGGCCGAACTGCTGAAAGAAACGGCACTTACCCCGGAGCAGCGCAGTTATGTAAAGATCTTTGCCTCGGGCGGGGAGACGCTGCTCACCACGATTAACGATATCATCGATTTTTCCAAGATCGAAACCGGCAGGCTCGAACTGGAAAAGACCGACTTCGACCTGACCATGCTGATCGAAGATGTCTGTGAGATCCTTGCCCTCGGCGCCCACCAGAAGCTGCTCGAACTCAATTATGAAATCGCGGCCGACATCCCCCGTATCATCAAGGGCGATCCGGTCCGCCTGCGCCAGATTCTGGTCAACCTGATCGGCAATGCCATCAAATTCACCGCCCGCGGCGAAGTGACACTCCGCTGTGGTGTGCAGCCTCCCGCAGCGCGGTCCGATGCTGGAGAATCGGGGAAAATCGACCGAACCACCCAGCCGGCCGTAATCGACCTGCTGTTTGCCATCGCCGATACCGGGATCGGCATCCGCCGGGAAAAACAGGCGGTGATATTCGAACGTTTTTGTCAGGTCGACAGCTCCACCACCCGTGAATATGGCGGCACCGGCCTCGGTCTGGCCATATCCAGGGAGCTCATCCAGCTGATGGACGGCGAAATCTGGGTGGAAAGCGAGGTCGGCCGTGGCAGTACCTTCCACTTCACCGCCCGTTTCGATGTCCAGGATAGCCAGCTGCAGGAGAGAGGCATCGCCGGCCTGAACAATCTGAAAGTTCTGGTGATCGACGACAACCGCACCAGCAGGTCGATCCTCGGCAAAACCCTCTCGGGGTGGAACATGCAGGTGACCGAGGCGGAAGATGGCCGGTCAGGGATTGCCGCACTGAAAAAAACGACGGAAAACGGCACCTCCTTCGACCTGGTGATCGTCGATTGCCGCATGCCGGATATCGACGGCTTTGGTGTGGCGCGGATCGCCGCCAAAGAGTTCCGGCCCCAAATCCCCTTGCTGATGCTGCTGACCTTCGATGAAAAACGGCTGAGCGCGAAGCGCTACCGGGAGGCCGGCATCAGTTTCTGTCTCACCAAGCCGGTCAAGCGGGCCGATCTGCTGTCGGCGATCAATTCACTCATCACCGGCCATCCACCGGACGCGACGGCAGCCACTGCGGCCGGCCCGCTTGCCGCGGTTGACTTTCGCCCGGCCCGCCTGCTCCTGGTCGAGGATTACGGACATAACCGAATGGTCATCGAACAGTATCTCAAAGAGATGCCATTCCGGATAGATACGGCGGAAAACGGCCGCATTGCGGTCGAAAAGGCGAAGCGAACCGAATACGACCTTATCCTCATGGATATCCAGATGCCGGTGATGGATGGCCTGACGGCCACTCGAACGATCAGGGAATACGAGCGGATGAAAAAGCGGCGCCGGGTGCCGATCATCGCCCTTACCGCCTTTGGCATGGGCGAAGACAGCGATACCTGTCTGCGGGCCGGGTGCGATCTGCATCTGGCCAAACCCGTACGCAAACACGACCTGCTCCGGGCCCTGGCCGACCATCTCCCCGGCCGCCGATACCGATGAGCCGGCCGGGGAAAGGCAGGCGGAAGACGACGGCTATCCGGTCATTATCGACCCCGCGTTTGCCGATTTTGTACCGCTCTTTCTCGCCGATATCAAACAGGATATAGCCCGGATGAACAGTGACCTGGATCGCCGGGATTTCCCGGCGATTGCCCGCTGCAGTCACAGCATCAAGGGTGCCGGCGGCGGCTACGGTCTCCACTACGTTTCCGAAGTGGCGAAAAAAATCGAGCAGGCGGCCAAGAACGAAAACAGCAGGGAGACAGAAGAACATCTTGCCGCCCTGCTTGACTATGTGACCAGGGTTCGTCCGATGCCGGTTTTAGCCTCCCCTCCCTTGACGGGAGGGGATTGAGGGG
>CAYTVF010000179.1:0-8697 GCA_964441345.1 uncultured Desulfopila sp.
GCCGATGATCAGATAGCGCCAGGCAAAGCGCAGCACCACCACCAGGACGGCAATGGCAAGAACCAGCAGGCCAAGGCGAAAGAGTCCGGTCGTGGTGGCCGTCATTTTTTCCAGGCCGTCGACCCCGTGTTTGATCAGTCGTGGCACGGTGAGCTGCAGAAAGTCGACCAGAATAAGGGCGGCAATTCCGCCGGCGAGCCGAAGACGATGTTTGCTAAAGCTCGGCAGCAGCAGGTCGCGGAGCTGTGAGAACGGAATCCGCGCGGCGGGGTCGATTCGTTCGCTGGTGGTGGTTTTTTTGTTCAAAGGCTCCGGCTCGGTTTCGGTTTGCAAATGGGTGAGTGCAGTAACGAGTGCAGTAACGAGTGCAGTAACTATTGGTCATCGGAGATAATAATGGCCGATTGCCTGAAAGTCACTCGAAAATCGGATAAAGCCGTGTATTTGGTGTCGCGTGGCGTCACCTGTCCGGGGGTGCGGCGGGCGGGACCCGCAGGTTTCGGCAATTCCAGCTCCTGCTTGCAAATCTTGCGGCGCGGCGGTACAGTACCCCGTTCCAGGATTTTTCCCCTCCCCTTGCGGGAGGGGGGTCAGGGGGAGGGGAGGCTAAAACCAATGTCATACACTTAAAGATGATTACCACACTTCTTATCTATTGCGCAGTAGGCGCCGTAGCCGGGATTCTCGCCGGTCTGCTGGGCATCGGCGGCGGCCTGGTGATCGTGCCGATGCTGGTCTATGTCTTCGGAATAAGCGGCATTCCCCATGAACTGACGATGCACCTGGCTCTTGCCACCTCGATGGCCAGCATCATGTTCACCTCGGTCTCCAGTTTCATGGCCCATCACCGGCGGGGTGCGGTGCACTGGGATGTGGTGAAAAAAATCGTTGCCGGCATCCTTACCGGCACCTTTCTCGGCTCCTGCTTTGCCTCGTCGCTGTCCACTAATTTTCTCAAGGTTTTTTTCGTCGTCTTTCTCTATTTTGTCGCCACGCAGCTGCTTATGGGCAAAAAGCCGAAGGGCGGCCGCGAACTGCCGGGCAAAGCCGGGATGTTTGCCGCGGGCAATATCATCGGGGCGGTTTCGAGTTTTGTCGGGATCGGCGGGGGGACGCTGTCGGTGCCGTTCATGCTCTGGTGCAATATCCGGGTTCATAATGCCATCGGCACCTCGGCGGCGATCGGCCTGCCCATCGCGGTGGCCGGGACCGTCGGCTATGTCGTCGGCGGCTGGAATGTCGCCGCCCTGCCGCCCTATTCGGTTGGTTTCGTCTATCTTCCCGCACTCTTTGGCATTGCCGCGGTGAGTGTCCTAACCGCCCCGCTCGGGGTGAAACTCGCGCACAGCCTGCCTGTTGATCGGCTGAAGCGTATTTTCGCGCTGCTGCTCTACGTCGTGGCCACGAAAATGTTGCTGAGCGTGCTGTAGCGCCGGAGAGGAAAATTCCTCCCGCACGACCCTTCCGCCCAGGAAAAATGTTTTTTCTTTGACTTAAATCAAGGACTCCACGATACTGTTATGTAATAACTGTTATAGCAGCAGGCGATTTGTATTTGTTAAAAAATCAACCGCACGGTGGAGTTGTCATGCCGATTTTCAGTTATCTCGCCATTCCCAGGAACGGCGCCAAGGAAAACCTGTGCGCCGAGCTTGCGGCTCTAGAGTATTGCCGGGCAATGCCCGCCGATAATCACGATGTAGTGATTCTTGTTACCGACACACCGGACCAAACCACCGAAGAAGAGCTCCATGAGACCCTGACGAAGCTGCAGTCGCTGCAGTCGCTCAGCCTGGCCTTTGGCTATGGGGGCTATGGGGGCGATGGGGGCGATGGGCTACGATGAAAAATAAGGGAGGAATTGAGGTGACCATGAAACTCGACAGACGACGGTTTATTCAGAGCGCCGCGGCAACCAGTGCGATGGCGACGGCGGCAGCGCTTTTTCCGGGGATCAGTTTTGGCGATTGGCCGAAAACCACCGGCAACTCAGGCGTGGTCTCCTGGCAGAAGGCGCCCTGCCGCTTCTGCGGCACCGGCTGCGGCGTACTGGCGGGGGTGATCGACGGTCGGGCGGTGGCGGTCAAGGGGGACCCGAACTGCAGTGTCAATAAAGGTCTGTGCTGCATGAAAGGCTATCATTCCGTCCAGGCGCTGTACGGTTCGGACCGGTTGACCATGGCAAAAATCCGGAAAAACGGCGAGATGGTTGCGGTGCCGATCCAGGAGGCCCTCGATCTGGTGGCCGCAAAGCTGAAAGAAACCAGGGAGAAACACGGCAAGGATTCGGTGGCGATCTATGGCTCGGGGCAGTGGACCATCCCCGACGGCTATGTCGCTTCCAAGCTCTTCAAGGGCTGCCTGGGAACCAACAATGTCGAAGCCAATGCCCGGCTGTGCATGTCCAGCGCGGTGACCGGCTTCATGACCTCCTTCGGCATCGACGAGCCGATGGGCTGTTACGAAGACATCGACAACGCCAATGTCTTCATCACCTGGGGCAACAATATGGCCGAGATGCATCCGGTGCTCTTTTCCCGCATGCTGGCCAACCGTAAACGCCGCACGAATGTCAAGATCATCGACTTTGCCACCCGCATGACCCGCACCAGCCAGGCGGCGGACAAATCGATCCTCTTCAAACCCCAGACCGATCTGGCGGTGGCCAACGCCATCTGCCACGAGATCATCGCCAACGACTGGGTGAACTGGAATTTTGTGGGAGAGCATGTCTCCTTCCACAAGGGCAAAACGGGTATCGGCTACGGCACGGAAGATCATTTCGCCTTCACCGACCAGGATGAAGCCATATCCTTTGAAGAGTATAAAAAATTTCTTGACGATTACACCCCGGAAAAAGTCGAGAAGATTTCCGGCGTCTCCGCCCGGGATATCAAATACCTGGCAGCCCTCTACGGCGATCCGGCGTTGAAGGTCACCTCGTACTGGTGCATGGGCATGAACCAGCATACCCGGGGCACCTGGATCAACAACCTGGTCTACAATATCCACCTGCTGGTCGGCAAGATCTCGACCCCCGGCAACAGCCCGTTTTCGCTGACCGGCCAGCCGAGTGCCTGCGGCACCGTGCGCGAGGTCGGCACCCTGACCCACGCCCTGCCGCACGGCGTGGTCATGGACGAACATGCCCGGCAGATGGCCGCGGAGATCTGGGATGTGCCCGTCGCGAATATCGATCCGAAACCCACCTACCATACGGTGGAGATGTTCCGGGCCCTTGACCGCGGCGACATTAAATTCATCTGGATTCAGGTGACCAATCCGATGGTCACCATGCCGAATCTGAAGCGTTACCGCAACGGCGCCTTGAAGGATGATCGTTTCGTGGTGGTCTCCGATGTCTATCCGACGCCGACCACCGATATTGCCGACGTTATCCTGCCGGCGGCGATGTGGATCGAAAAGGAGGGGATGTACGGCAACTCGGAGCGGCGGACCCAGCATTTCGGCCAGATCGTCGATCCGCCGGGCGAGGCGATGTCGGACACCTGGCAGATCATCGAGGTGGCCAGACGGCTTGGCTTTACCAAGCAGTTCCCCTGGAGCAAGGATGACTATATCGGCAAGATCTGGGAGGAATACCGCAAATTCCACGCCGGGCCGAAGCATGAGATGGCGTCCTACAAGGTGCTCACCGAGCGATCGGGGGTGCAGTGGCCGTTTGTCAACGGCAAGGAGACCCGCTGGCGTTTCAACCCCAAATACGATCCGGCCTGCACCAACGGCAAGGAGTTCGACTTTTACGGCAAGAAGGACAACCGGGCCTGGATCTGGGCCCGCCCCTATGAGCCGGCGGCGGAATCGCCCGACCGCGATTACCCCTTCTGGCTCAATACCGGCCGGGTCATCGAGCACTGGCATACCGGCACCATGACCAGGCGGATACCGGTTCTCCACAACGCGGTGCCGGCATCCTATGTCGAGCTGCATCCCGAGGATGCGGCGCAACTGGGGGTGGTGAACGGCGAGAAGGTGAAAATCATCTCCCGCCGCGGCGAGATCACCATGCCGGCCCAAATCAACGGCCGGGGCGTACCGCCGCGGGGCATGGTGTTCGTGCCGTTCTTCGATGAGAGCTATCTGATCAACGAGGTCACCCTGGATGCCTTCTGCCCGATTTCCAAGCAGCCGGACTATAAAAAATGTGCCGTGAGACTGGAGAAAGCATAATGAAACGATCAGACAAGCGGGACAGGCCACCGGTGCTTGCCGCCATAACCCTCTGGTTCCTCGCTATTATTTGCTCTTGCTTTTACGTTGCCGCGACCGACGCCGTGGCGGCCGATGCCGCCCTCGATGATTTCGATCACCAGGGCAAGAAATTCTTTACCGCCTATGATGCCACGCCGGAAATATTCCTGTCGGCCGATTCCGGCGACCGCAATCTCGCAGGTTTTTATGACCTGCGCCAGTATCCGGGATCGCCGCCGCGAATTCCCCACAAGGTCGATGTAGCCTTCAGCGGCAACGAGACGGACTGTCTGTCCTGCCACGCCAAAGGCGGCTACAGTGCGGAGTTCGGCAAGTTCGTCCCGGTTACCCCGCACCCGGAAAATGTCCTGTGCTATCAGTGCCATGCCCAGGTGGCGACGCAAGACCTTTTTGTTGCGACCAATTGGCGGTCGATAGATCCGCCTCGGCCGGTCTTTTTTAAGCAGTTCGCCGCCGCCGATTCCGCACACTCTGCAACTGCGGGAGAACTGTATTGCCTGTCATACCGGGCCCGGCGCGGTGGTCGAGATTCGGGTGGCCCATGTCGCCCGGGGCAACTGCCGGCAGTGCCATGTTCCGGCGGTACAGACGGAGAGCTTGAGCGCATTCCAGCGGCAATAACCAAAGGCTAATAAGCAGGTTCTTATGAAAATATCAACGAATCTTACGGCGGGATGGCTGCCGGCCGGTTTTGTGCTGCTGGCGTTTTGCCTCATGGCTGCACGGCCAGGTGCGGCAGGCGAGTCATCGTTTCTGGATGAGGTCAAGTCAAGCGAGGCACACTTCGACAACCGCTTGGTCCGTCAGGTCCTGCCTGTCACCCAACCGACGGTGCTGGCCAAAGAGGAGGATCAACGCGGTCCTTTCCGAGTGCTGGCGAGAAAGCAGGAGATCGAGCGGTACCGCTGCAGCAGCTGTCACACCGCCGGGGAGGTGCGCGGCAGGAATGCTTTGGCGCTCACCCACGGCAATGTGGTGATTCAGCATGGCCAGGAGGGCAGCAAGCTCAGCTGTATCGACTGTCATCATCCGGAAGATCGCGACGCGCTCGAGGATAAAAAGGGCAGGAAGATCGATTTCGATCACAGTTATCAGCTCTGCGGGCAATGTCATTTCCGCCAGAAACGCGATTGGCTGGGCGGGGCGCATGGCAAACGGGTGGCAAACTGGGCAGGCGACAGGGTCGTCTATAACTGTACGACCTGCCACGACCCGCATTCCCCGAAATTTGCCAAGAGATTTCCGGTTATCTATTCCGTACCGCTGAACTGACGGGGGATGTCATGAGTGATAAGAAAATCGATCGGGATTGTAAAATAGAAACAAAAAATCTTGTTGAAGCTTTGAACGAAAAGAGCAGCCGCCGTTCTTTCCTGAAAGGACTCTCCATCGGCGCGGCCGCGGCAAGCGCAACTTTAGTCACCGGCTGTGTGCCCGGGGCCGATGCGGCGACGAGCGAGGAACTGCGGTTGCGCTGGCAGGAGTTTTTCAAGAAAAACTACCAGTTGATGACCCAGGAAGAAAAAGACCAGACCGTAACCCGGCTGGAACGGCTGACCTCACTCCGGAGCGGCATGGACCTGCAGATCGGCAGCGAGCCGCCGATTGACGGGGTGCTCTACGGCTATGCCTTCAATATTACCCGCTGCGAGGGGTTTATGGAATGCGTGGCGGCCTGCATCAAGGAAAACAACCTCGACCGCAAGACCAATACCCAGTATATCCGCATCTTCGAAATGGAGCCGGGCCAGCTCGATCCCGGCACCGGCGACGGCCGGTATTATCACGAGGTCCCGGTCGACAATAAGTTTTACATGGGAACCCAGTGCTTTCACTGTGAAAACGCGCCCTGCACCAAGGCCTGCCCGACCAGGGCGACCTGGAGGGAGCCGGACGGCATTGTCGTGGTCGACTACGACTGGTGCATCGGCTGCCGCTACTGCCAGGCCGCCTGCCCGTATTACGGCCGGCGGTTCAACTGGGGCCAGGCGGAGGTGCCGAAGGAAGAGGTCACCCAGAAGCAGCACTATCTCGGCAATCGATTGCGGCCCAAGGGCAAGATGGAGAAATGCACCTTCTGCATCCAGCGGACCCGGAAAGGCCGGTTGCCCGCCTGCGTCGAGGCCTGTCCGACCGGTTCGCGGGTCTTTGGCAACCTGCTCGACCCGGACAGCGAAATCCGCTATGTCCTGAAGCACAAGAAGGTCTTCCGGATGAAGGAAGAACTCGGTACCGAACCCAAATTCTGGTATTTCATCGATTGATCGCCCATGGACATATCGCCCAAAGATATCGCCAAAAGGAAAACCATGAAAGGAACACCATGAACGTACTCCCGAAAAAAAATCTCCGGACCTTCGTTGTCGATGTCATCTCCTGGAACCTGAGAGGCGGGATCGCCTTTCAGCTGTTCCGTTTGCTGCTCGTTGGCCTGATGGGAATGGGCATCTACGCCTATTCCTTACAGGCACGATATGGTCTCGCCGTGACCGGCATGAACGATATCGTCAGCTGGGGCCTGTATATCTCCAACTTCACCTTCCTGGTCGGAGTGGCCGCCGCCGCGGTCATGCTCATCCTGCCGGCCTATGTCTTCCATGATCCCGATTTCCATCGGGTGGTCATCATCGGCGAAGGGGTGGCGGTGGGGGCGCTGGTCATGTGCCTGTCGTTTATTGTGGTCGATCTCGGCGGGCCGCTGCAGGCCTGGCACCTGATACCGGGAATCGGCATCTTCAATTTTCCGTCATCGATTCTGGCCTGGGATGTGCTGGTGCTGAACGGCTATCTCCTGCTCAACGGCCTGGTCCCCGCCTATATCCTCTATAACCATTATATGGGGCGCAAGGCGGATGAACGAAAATACCGGCCGTTCGTCTTTCTCTCGATCTTCTGGGCTTTTTCCATCCACCTGGTCACCGCCTTTTTGTATCAGGGTCTGCCGGCCCGGCCGTTTTGGAACAATCCTCTGCTCGGACCGCGCTTTCTGGCCTCGGCCTTTGCCGCGGGACCGGCGCTGATCGCCCTTATCCTGGCCGCGATCCATACCTTCACCACCTATAAGATTGACCGGAGTGTCTTCAACAAGCTGCGGCTGATTGTCGTCATTTCCGCCATCATCAACCTGATCATGCTGTTCTCCGAGGTCTTCAAGGAGTTTTATTTCCCCACCCATCACTCGGTCTCGGCGATGTATCTCTTTTTCGGACTGGACGGACACAATTCGCTGGTGCCGTGGATCTGGACCTCGGTCAGTGTCAATCTGGCGGCGACCTTGGTACTCGCCTTCAATCCCGGCAAGAACAATCCCAAAGTCCTCCTGCCCGCCTGTGTTTTCCTGTTTGTGGCAATCTGGATGGAGAAGGGCATCGGTCTTATCGTCCCCGGACTTATCCCGTCACCCCTCGGCGAAATCGTCGACTATCTGCCGTCCCGGGTTGAACTCTTCGTGACCCTCGGTATTCTGGCGCTGGGCATCACTGTGGTCTCCTGGCTGATCAGGGCAGCGCTGATTATCGAAGAGCGATACGAAAAATAACTCCTTGCCTCAATAATCGAACTCGCTATCGAACTCGCTATCGAACTCGCTATCGCTATCGCTATCGAAATCGAAATGGCATGGGAAACGGCGCATGGACAATTGGACTGTTCCTTTCTTCTTTTGTTTTTCACTCCGACAGGTATTGTTTTCAATCGGGAAACAACGACACAAACATCCCCTCAATAGTTATCCTGACCATATATTGTCACAGTGCGATCGGCTGTTGGCAGGTTTTTGTACACCATCGATTTGAATATTCAGGCCGATCCGGAAGATCCTGAAAATAATTGTCAATAAATGCAACGGCTGGATGTGTTTTGATCAAAAACATAAAAACATTGAAAAATTCGATAGCTATATTGATATCATGACAAAGAATACAACCCGCTGAAAACGATAGGAATATCTTCAGGAATAAAAATATTGGAAAAAATGGCTGGACAAGGCTCGATATTAAGCTAATATTATTGGGTGTATCGTAACGATCATAACTAATTCATATACCTTTGGAAGGAAACACTATGAGCGATTTTCTTAGAATTGTGACCCACTCTCGTCGTTTGAAAAGTGCTGTAAAAGAATTAAGCATTGAACAATTGGAAGAAATTAAGGCAAAGTTTCAAACTCTTATTGAAGAGCGTATTGCCGAAGAAGAAGCGGAAAAACAAGAAAATGCCGAGAGACTGGAAAAGATCCGGAAATATAAAGAAATGCTGGCAGCGGACGGAATTGACCTGGAAGAGTTATCGGATTTTCTGCCGGAGAAACAGAGCAAACGAGCGCAGCGTCAGCCGAAATATGAGGTTTGGAATGAAGTCGGCGATCATATTACCTGGACCGGTCAGGGACGTATGCCAAATGTTTTTAAAGCGAGAATTGAGGCGGGAGAAACCCTCGATACGTTTTTGATCGATCAATAAGAG
>CAYTVF010000180.1:0-5445 GCA_964441345.1 uncultured Desulfopila sp.
CGCAAAACAACTCCACCGCTCTATTTTTCAACTCGATAAAGCGCAGCAGTTTCTTCTTGTCGATATTTTCCGGGCATTGGTGCGTACCCGGCCGGTATACCGAAAAAAGATGGACCGGATGGTTAAAGTTTTTGGGGGTAACCTTGCCGATACTGACCAGATACTTGGCATGATCCGTCTGCCAGAAAGCCACCTCGCGATCCATGAGGATTCTGGTGCCGAAATAGCCGCAGAGTTCTTCCAGCCGACTGGCGACTGAAAAACTCGCACCAAACCGCATGGTTTTCCCTTCCAGCACGGTTTCGATAATATGGCCGGTGAACAGCCCTATCCTGGTCTGAGCGATGACGCCTTTTTCCATGGCATAAACCATTTTCAGGGCCACATCGAGGGCCTGACAACACATCTCGTTTTTCCCCTGCCCTGCTTTCCGCTCAAAAACGGCGACGGCGCCATCCCCTGCCGAAGACTCGATCCGCTGGCCTTTGCCGCAAACCGAACGGACGATTTCTTTCAGCGTGGAGTGGTATATCAGCATGAAATCTTTGATTTCGGCAGGTCGCATATCGGTGGTCTTGCGGGAATAGCAGATCATATCGCTCAGCAGGATGACCACCTCTTTTTCGATCCCCAAAAATTCGTCTGCTTGTTCGGTTTCCACTGAATTCTTCGATTTCATCGGCCTTGTACCTAGTCAATCCTGGGGTTTCGGTCAATTCATATCATTTTGAGCATAATCATTTCCTAGCAAAAAGCACGCCTGCGAAGAGGAGAAAGGAGTGTCGTTTCCGCCTGAATTCTATCTTCCGTGTTTACTCATCGCCTTATCGTACCGTCATAACGGCCAATAATCAAAAAAAAGTTGGTGTAGGGCAAAAACTCACTTCCGAGGCCTACGATCTTATGACACGATGCGGCAGGGTATTTTTTTCCCGGTCCTTCCTCTTTGCGGCGAAAATGGCTATGCTTGGTGTAGGGCATGTAACTCACCGTGATTCCGCGTTGACTAGGAGGTAAGAATGAAGCTTGTCTACAAAGAGGTCCCCGTCGAATTTCTCGCCGCTCTGCCGGAAGGCATCAAGTATGTGCAAAAGCAGGGCAAGGATTTTCTCGTCATCGAACAGCTCTACTGCCGCGATGGTCACAGCCTGATGGCCGACCATGTGCGGCTGCACGGCGAACCCTCGATCTGCCTCGATGCCGGGATCGGCAGCCAGCGGGGCCGGGTATTCGTCGATGCTTTCTGGGGCAGCCATGACAAACTCTACAGTTTCATTCCGACCGACACCGACCTGCACAGCATCATCGAGGCGCATTGTCCGCACTGCGGTATAAGTCTCATGGCCCCACGGGAATGCACGTACGAAGGCTGCGGCTCCCGGCAGGCCATTGTCCTGAATCTGCCGGGCGGAGTGAACAAAATCATGGTCTGCGCCAAACACGGCTGCCCCGACCACGAACTGGTCATCCAGAAAATCCCGGAAGAAATCACCAGAAGAGTCCGCAAGATTAATTATTTCGGTGAGTTTCACGATGATATATTCAGAGGTATCTGATGAAGGATCCCGCAGATAAAAATTATATCGAGATCGACCCGCAACGCTGTAAAGGCTGTGCGGCCTGTATTGTCGCCTGCCCCAATGACTGTATCGAGATAGGTTCGGAAATAAATAGAATGGGCTATCAGTTTGCCCGTTTTGCCGTGCAAAAATGCGTTGCCTGCGGCCTGTGTTTCTACACCTGTCCCGAATTCGGGGCGATAACCGTCTACCGGAAATCCCGCAAAAAAAGCTGAAAAGGAGCTGAATATGGGACAGCATCTGATGAAGGGCAACGAGGCGGTGATCTATGGGGCGCTGCTCGGCGGGGCCACCCATTATTTCGGCTATCCGATCACCCCGGCCAGCGAAATAGCCCACGCCGCCGCCGACTTGTTTCCGCGGTGCGGCAAGCATTTTCTCCAGGCCGAGTGCGAGGTTTCGTCGATCAGCATGCTCTACGGCGCGGCTGCCGCGGGCGCCAGGGCGATCACCGGTTCGTCCGGACCGGGCCTGTCGCTGATGGCCGAGGGCCTTTCCTATATGGCCGGTTCGGAACTGCCCTGCGTGGTGGTCGATGTCCAGCGGGCAGGTCCCGGCCTCGGCTATATCTGGCCGGAACAATCCGACTACAACTTCATCGTCCACGGCGCGGGCCATGGCAGCCACAGCGGGGTAGTGCTGGCCCCCAATTCGGCGCAGGAGATGTGCGACTTTACCTATCGGGCCTTTGAGCTGGCCGAACGGTATCGCTGCACGGTCTTTATTCTCGCCGATGCCTATATCGGCCAGATCATGGAACCGGTGGAACTGCCCAGACACATCCTGAAAAACCCGCACAAGGATTGGGCGTTGTATGGCGATGCGGAGAGCCGCGGCAATCTCCTTGCCTCCATTTACCTGAAGATGGAGGAACTGGAGGGCCTCAACCTGCGGCTGCAGGAAAAATATCGGCGGATGGCGGCTGAGATCGTCGACTGCGAAGAAGTTCTCACCGAAGATGCCGACTATCTCTTCGTCGCCTACGGGATCAGCTCACGAATCTGCCATTCGGCCCTGCATGACCTGCGCCGGAAAGGGATAAAAGCCGGGATGCTGCGGCCGAAGACCCTCTTCCCCTTCCCCGATGTCCGGCTGCGGGAACTGGCCCGGCAGGTGAAGAAAATGATCGTGGCGGAACTCAGCAACGGCCAGCTGGTGCGCGACGTCCAGCTTGCCGTGGCCGGTTTAGTGCCGGTCGATCTGTACAACTGGATGGGCGGCCGAATTCCCTCGACCGATGAAATCGTTCGGCGCCTGGAGGAAGATATCAAATGCACAGCATAAAACACCAGAAGGCTCGTTCGCTCTATCCGTCCTTTGACCGCAAGGCCCCCGGCGCGGATGTCAGCCACTACTGTCCCGGCTGCGGTCACGGCACCGTCCACAACCTGATCGCCGAGGCCATCGACGATCTCGGCATCCAGGACCGGGTGATTTTCTGCTCCCCGGTCGGCTGCAGCGTCTTCGCCTATTATTATTTCGATGTCGGCAATATTCAATGCGCCCACGGCCGGGCTCCGGCCGTGGCCTCGGCGATCCGCCGCACAAACGATGAGGCGATCGTCATCTCCTATCAGGGCGACGGCGATCTGGCCGGGATCGGCATGAGCCAGATTGTCCATGCAGCCAACCGCGGCGAAAATATCACCGTTTTTTTTATTAACAACGCCATCTACGGCATGACCGGCGGGCAGATGGCCCCCACCACCATCCTCAACCAGAAAACCGTCACCACCCCCGGCGGCCGCAATCCCGCCAACGAAGGCTTCCCCATCGGCGTCTCGGAGATCATCAACAGCCTGCACGCCCCGGTTTTCATCGAACGCGTTTCCCTTGGCAACGCCACCAAGGTGATGAAGGCCCGGATGGCAATCCGCAAAGCCCTGCGCAACCAGGTCGACGGCAAGGGCTTCTCGCTGGTCGAGGTCCTGTCGCCCTGCCCGGTAAACTGGAAGATGACGCCGGTCGAAGCGCGCCGCTGGCTGGAAAACAATCTGGAACCGGTCTTTCCGGTCGGCAATCTGCGCGATCTGGCGAAGGGTCCGATCGACAAAATCGATAAAAAGAAAGGTGCCCCGGTCAGCGACCGGAAAATCCTCAAGATCCTCGGCGTGGGCGAAGAGGAATTCCATTCCGGAACCGTGCAGCTGAGGGAAGAACAACACGTCAAAATCGCCGGATTCGGCGGCCAGGGGGTGTTGTCGACCGGCATCCTGCTGGCCAACTGCGCCATCGCCGAAGGGCTCAAGACCACCTGGCTGCCGTCATACGGCGCCGAAATGCGCGGCGGCACGGCCAATGCCAGCATCAATATCTCCCACGACACCATCGGCTCGCCCATCGTTTCCTTTCCCAATGCCTTATTGACCATGAACCTGCCGTCCCTCGATGCCTTTGAAGATACGGTGCGGCCGGGCGGCGCAATCTTTGTCAACTCATCGCTCGTGCCCCGCAAGGTACGCCGAACGGACGTCACCGCCTATCATATTCCCGCGACCGAGATGGCGGGCGAACTCGGCACCGTCCAGATCGCCAGCGTGATCCTTCTCACCGTTTATGCCCTGGTGTCCGGGGCGATCACCATGGAAACCCTGAGAGAGATTATTCCCCTGTCGATCAAGCGGAAAAACCTGGCTGATATCAATATGAAAGGTATCGATGCGGGGATTGAGTGGCACCGGGAGAATTGTATCGATAAATAGGTTCTTTCTAGGTTCTTTCCGACAAGAATTGTCCAGACACAGAAGAGGTAGACCATGCTCAAACAGAAATTCTTTTTCTCGGTGGGGTTCACTCTTGCACTTTTACTGAGCGGTTGCGCAACTCACCAGGCTCCTCTCCCCATCGATTCGACCAGCGCCGTCCCCGGCACCGAGGTATCCAGAAAGGGTGAGAAATTAGCTCTGACGGGCACCGGCATTGTAATCGGGCAAAGATTGCCGGACACCGGCCTGGTCGACGCGGCCACTATGAAGCCAGTCAACCTCAACGATTACCAAGGCAGCGTTCTTCTCCTCAGTATAGTTCCGTCCATCGATACCAAGGTCTGCGAAACGCAGACCCATTATCTCGGCGAAGAGGGCGATAAACTGCCGGCTGCAGTCAAACGGATTACCATCAGCCGCGACACGCCGTTCGCCCAGGTCCGTTTTGCCAAGGAGGCGAAACTGGAAGACGTGCAATATCTCTCGGACTATAAAGAAGGGGCTTTTGGCCGATCAATCGGCTTGCTCGTCGATGGTTCGCGGTTGCTCGCGCGATCGGTCATCCTCGTCGATAAAGGAGGAATTGTCCGCTATATCCAGGTAGTGCCGGATATCAGCCATCTGCCGGACATGGAACAAGCCTTCGCCAAGGCCACTGCTCTGGCCAACCTGCCCTGAGTCACGGCAGGGACCCTTACCTGCTCCACCTGGGCAGCTCGCTCCCTGCGGCCTGGCTCAGTCTTTCTAACGTTTCCGGCGAGTCGAACAGCCTTTTGCACAGCTCGCATTTGCGATAGGTGACAATCTCGCGAGCTTTCATGCCGGCAAAAGAGGCGATGCAGCGGGTCGAGTAGCCGAATGCTATTATTCTCATGTCTATGATATCTTATTGGAATTTTTCCTTGTCACTCCCCGGGTGGCCTCGGCGGTCAGCGGGTCGTCCGGCCAGAAGTGTTTCGGGTAGCGGCCCTTCAGTTCCTTCTTCACTTCCGGGTAGCTGCGCTGCCAGAAGCCGGCCAGATCGGCGGTGACCTGGATGGGCCGCCTGGCCGGCGAAAGCAGATGCAACAGCACCACCACCTTGCCGCCGCAGATGGCGGGCGTTTCTGTCCGGCCGAACATTTCCTGGATACGCACGGCCAGGAGCGGCGGTTCATCGA
>CAYTVF010000180.1:5455-8646 GCA_964441345.1 uncultured Desulfopila sp.
CTGGCGATATTCGATCCGGATGTTCGAGCCGCTGGCCACCGTTATACTGGCCGGTGCATCCCGAGCCAGCCGCTGCTGCTTGTCCCAGCTCAGCATGGCGGTAAATATCCGGTGCAGATCAAGCTGCCCCAGCTGGTCGGCCCTGGTGATGCGGGTGAGATAGGGGGCGAGCCAGGCAAGATCCGTAAGCAGCCGGTCATCGCCAAGATCCGGCCAGTCGATCTCCGGTTGACAGTGGCGCAGGCAATCGACCCGCGCCTGGAGTTGCCGGGCCTCTTTATCCCAGGGCAGACAGGCAAGGCCCATGCGCCGGATGCCGGCCAGCATGGCCTGGCGGATTTCTTCGGGATCGGCATCGGTGAGCGGATTTTCTTCGACGACGATTTTCCCTAAAGAAAGGCGACGGTTGGCGACAACCTTGGCGGTACTGTCATCCCAGAAAACATCTTCACTCGCCCTGAACAACTCCCGGTGATGTTCCCGCAGATCGCCGAGCAATAATGGTTCGGCGAGGAATATCCGCCCTTCCGTCCGGCCGGCGTCCAGCTGCGGCACCACCAGATATTCGCTGGCGGCGAGTGGATCGGCAGGGGGGAGAACGGCCCCGCGACCGGTGGCGAGAAGATAGCGCTCCCGCTCGCCCGGCCGCCTCCGGGCGATACGATCGGGATAGGCATAGACCAGCAGATCGCCGACCGCCCCGGTCCGGCGCGGTTCGCTAGTGCATCCGAGCAGACTTTGCCAGCGCCGGGCATCCCGGTCGATCCGGCGGCATAGCCCCGGATCGCCGCCCTCCCGGAAAACCGCGTCGTCGCCCTTTTTCCGCCATAATTCAAGCAGACCGTAACGTATCCGCAACTCGGCCGAAGGGGCGAATCCTTGCCGCCTGACAGGATCACGCTCCGCCAACATCGCCGCGAGGTCGCAGGCCAGCGGGCAATGTCCCGATTTTCCGGCCATCAGCAACATATGGCCGAGACGGGGATGGATCGGCAGGGCGGCAAGCTGCCGGCCGGTTTCGGTAATCTGCCCCGAGACGTTTATCGCCCCGAGCGAACCGAGAAGCTCCCTGGCCTGCTGCCAGGGACCGGAGCGGGGCGGGTCCAGCCAGCGCAGTTCGCCGGGATCGCTCACCCCCCACAGGGCCAGTTCCAGGGCGAGTCCGGCCAGATCGACGGCGACGATTTCGGGTGGGTGAAAGGGCGGCAGGTTGTAGTGTTCATCTTTCGTCCACAGCCGCAGACAATACCCCGGCCCGAGCCGGCCGGCCCGGCCAGCCCGCTGGTCGGCCGCCGCCTTGGAAACCCGCACGGTGGCGAGTTTGCTGAGGCCGTTGCCCGGCTCGAACCTTGGCCTGCGCGACCAGCCGCTGTCGACCACGCAGCCGATTCCTTCGATGGTAAGACTGGTCTCGGCAATCGAGGTGGCGAGAATCACCCGGCGCCGGCCTGCCGGATCGGGCAGGATAGCCCGGTCCTGCTCGCCTTGCGACAGATCGCCGTACAGCGGCGCGATGAGCAAATTATCAAAGTCGGGGTCTCCGGCGAGCTGCCGCTGCACCTCTCTTATTTCGCCGGCACCGGGCAGAAAAACCAGCACATCGCCCTGCTGCGCCCCCACCACCCGCCGCACTCCCGCCGCGGTTATCTCGCCGATTCGGCCTGTGGCTGGGCGGAGCAGGTATTCAACCGTTACTTCGTGGCTCCTGCCCTCGCCGATTACTATCGGCACATCGCCCAGCAACGCGGCGACAGCCGATGTCTCAAGCGTCGCCGACATGACCAGCAGCCGCAGATCGTCGCGCAGCTGGCAGAGATCGAGACAGAGCGCCAGGGCCAGATCGGCGTGGATGGACCGCTCGTGGAATTCGTCGAAGATAACCAGCCCCACCCCTTTCAATTCGGGATCGCTCTGCAGCCGCCGGGTCAATATCCCTTCGGTGAGCACCTCGATCCGGGTGACCGGCGAAATCCGCCGGTCAAAACGGATCTGATAGCCGACCCTTTGCCCGACCCGCTCGCCGAGCAGAAAGGCCATCCGCCCCGCCGCCGCCCTTGCCGCCAGCCGCCTGGGCTCGAGGATGAGGATCTTCCTGCCCGCCAGCCACGGTTCAGCGAGGAGGGCAAGGGGGACGATGGTGGTCTTGCCCGACCCCGGAGGTGCGGCGAGCACGGCGGAGCCCGCACCGAGAACATCTTTCAGCCCGGGCAGGATGTGGTGGACAGGCAATTGCGGCAGCTGCAAAGTTCCTCCTTTATCAGATAGCCGGGTTAGCAGGCAGATCCCGGTGCGTGCGGCATTTTCAAAAAAACAGGCCAATCAGGAGTTGCGAAAGCATGAGAGACTCCTTAAAAAGAATAGCGTAAGCTCATTTACCAGAGAATCGTCGTCAAGTCAGCATCCGATAGGAATACTACATATGGCCGGACCAGCCAATTCACTCACGTCCATCCTCTTCGCCCTGGGCGCCAATTTTGCAATTTTCATCGCCAAGCTGGCCGCCGCATTATATACCGGATCGGGCGCAATGCTGGCCGAAGCCATCCATTCCCTGGCCGACAGCGGCAACCAGCTGCTGCTGATCGTCGGACTGCGCCGGGCGAAACGGCCGCCGAACGACGAGCACCCGCTCGGCTACGGCAAGACCATCTATTTCTGGTCTTTTATCGTCGCCCTCATCCTGTTCAGCATGGGCGGCATGTTCTCGATCTATGAGGGCATCCATAAACTGCAGCACCCCGAGCCGCTGACCGCGCCCTGGCTTGCCATCGCGGTTCTCATCTTCTCCATCGCCGCCGAAACGGTTTCACTCTGGGGCTGCCTGCGGGAAGTCAACAAGACCAGGGGTGACCGCAGCCTCTTCAGCTGGTTCAGGGAAAGCCGGGAAAGTGAACTGCTGGTGGTATTCGGCGAGGATTTCGCCGCTCTGCTCGGTTTGGTTTTTGCGCTGCTGGCGGTCGGTCTGGCCATTTTCACCGGCAATCCGCTCTTCGATGCCCTGGGCAGCATTGCCATCGGTCTGCTCCTCGTCGTCATCGCCCTGATGATCGGGATCGAGGTCAAGCAGCTGCTGATCGGCCAGGGAGTCGACCGGCAGACCCATTCGGCAATCGTCGCTTTTCTGGAAAACCAGGATGAAATCGTCAAGGTTTTCAACCTGATCACCCTGCAGCTCGGCCGCGACGTGATGG
>CAYTVF010000181.1:0-8603 GCA_964441345.1 uncultured Desulfopila sp.
TTTCGGTCCGGGTCGCCTGCCCCAGCGGGTTGCGGGTGAAGATGATATTGCCCGCGCTGCTGTTTTGGCTTAGCAGCTGGTGACCGTATCCCCAGGTGAAGGTGGTGACCTGGTTTTTGGCATCGGCCAACGTGGTGATGTTACTGTTGATGTCGTAGGCAAACAGCGTACTTTTGCCCAGCGCATCGGTCTCCTTGAGCTTGCGGCCAAAATCGTCATACAGCCGGCTGGCCTGCGGCGTCACCACATCGGAAGCCGGATTGACGCCGGTACTATCGGTGCGGCCCGCCTGGATCTGGATGAGTACGCCCAGCGTATTGTAGGTGAAGCGCGTCACCGGCCGGATCGCCGCACCCAGGGTCGCATCCGTGTACGAAGCACCCACCACCCGCACCGGCCGATTCAACTCGTCGTAGGTGGTGAGGCTGGTCTGCGGGGTCGAGGCATCGCCTGCGATCCGGCTTGCCGAAATGACATTGCCAAGCGCATCGTAATCGTATTCAACCGCCTTTCCCTGGCCAAAGCCCGCCACCGTCGGCAGAGTCTTGCGTTTGAGCAGACCGTTGCGGCTCGTATCCCAGTAGCTGAAAGCCGTGGCGTTCTGGTTGGGATCGATCATCGCCTTGGGCTTGCCGTTCACATCCAGGTCCGTGCTGACCGTGTTGTCCTCCGGATCGTTGGCCTTGATGGCCCGGCCCGCCGCATCGTAGGTGAAGGTGAGACTATAGCCGTCCGGGTTGGTGATCTTGACCACGTTGCCCGCGGGATCATAGGCGAAGAGGGTCCTGGCCCCGGCATTATCGGTGGCTTCGATTTTCCGGTCGGAGAGATCGTATGACCAGGTCGTTTTGTCCCAGAGCGTGGTGCCGATCTGCAGCTTTTGCTCGGTAAGATTGCCGTTGGTATCGTAACTGTAGTTGCGCACCTTGCCCAGACCATCGGTGCCGGTCACCACCCGGTCAAGAACATCGTAGGTGAAGGTGGTGGTCTGCCAGTCGCCGTCGATGCCCGTCACCACCCGGCCAAGGGTGTCATAGGCCAGGCTGCGGCTGTCCGCCGGGTCCGAGGCATTGATGAGGCCGTCGCCGTTTTTATCCCCCAGGCGGCTGAGTCCGGTCCGATAGAGACTGTTGGCATCATAGGTGTAGGTGATGACCGGACCCGCCCGGGTGGCGGCATCGCGCACCGGCTTGGCGGTCCGGAGGTTGCCGTAGACATCGTAGGTGTTGATGGTCCAGGAGACGACCTGGCCGGCAACCACGGTGTAGGGCAGGCTCGGCACAACCCCGGCCTTCAGTTGAATCTGTTCCAGCATGTTGCCCTTGCCATCATATTTCAGGACCTTGTAATTGTCGCGGTGATCCTTGATTCGCTGGGGTTGATTGAAGGCGTTAAAGTCCGAAAAGGTTTCCGTGGTGCCCCGGGGCGAGGTGGTAGTGATGACATTGCCCTTGGCATCGTAGATGTGGCTGGTTGTGTAGCCGAGCGGATCGGTCTCACTGAGCCGGTTAAAGGGGTTGGCCGGGTCATAGGTATACGCCCATTCAGCCCCGTTTTCCTCGACAATCTTCAGCGGCAGGCCGTTTTCATTGAAAAAGAAATGACGCTCAAAGCCCCGCTCATCAACCTGCACCGTCTCCCGCCGGAAGTCGTTGTAAGTGAAGCTATTGACCTCGCCCAGCGAGTTGGTGTGGCGAAACGCGCGGCCATTGGCATAGTACTCAAAGTCCATGCCATTGCCGCGGGGGAACTGATACCGCTTCATGGCGTGATTGAGGTTCACCCCGTCGGCGGCCGTATAATAGGTGTAGGTGACCGGCGGCTGGGTTGCGGGGGCCGCAACCGCCAGGGGGTTCTTATAGCTGATGAGATTACCGGCCGCATCGTAGCCATACTGATGCGTGCGGCCCGAGAAATCCTGGATCTGGGTAATGCGGGCGCCGGTGCAGGTGAAGGTGAGCGCCCGGTTAAGGCCGTCCTTGACCTGGGTGAGGTTGGCGCCCGTGTAGGTCAGGGTCAGGGCATTGCCGTTACGGTCGGTGATGCTGAGCAGCCTGGCCTTCTGGCCGCCCGCGGTTGTGCCGGTAACGGATTCGAATTCATAGGTGAGCCCGTTTTTCTCCTTGATCTGATAGGTGCCGTCCGCAAGCCGCTGAAAAGTGACAAAGATCCCCGCCGAATTGCTCAGAGTGGTGTTCACGGCGATATTACCGCTTGAGTGACTAGCAGTGCCGAAATACTTCTCGTTGCCGGTGCCGTCCACCCAGGCGACCTTGGCCACGGAGCTTTCCACGCCATAGAACTTCAAGGAGTGATTCAAGCTATGCGTCCAGCCGAAGCCGAGCGGCCCGTCCTTGGGCATCCGGCTGTTGTAGGAACGTTCAAAGACCAGCGGCAGCCCGCCCCGGCCGGAAATGGCGATATCCCGTTCGGTGTGATACATGTTGCCGGTGACCATATTGACCGGGTCCCCGGCAAGGGTGATGTAATTACTGATTCCCCAGTTGTTGGATCCAACCGCCGGGGGCGGAATACTCGGGGGATTAGCCGCTGCCGGGGTATACGTTCCCAAATTGTATCCCGTATTGATTGGCGGCGAATAACTGTAGGAAATCGGGGTGCTTAAGGTATAACCTCCGGCATAACGGCCAATAATAAAGCCGGCCTGGGCGATCGGATTGGCGGGGTTGGCCAGATCGTTTTTCTCCGCTACATAGACGGCTCCTTTCCAGTTGTCGTACTGGATGAGACTGCTCGGGATGGTCAGTGTGAAGCCTTTGTCAATGTAATTCGTCTTGATTGCGCTGACTTCCGCCGGCGCATAGTTGAGAGCGGCATTCGTATTGCTGGTCAGCTTCACGCTTTCCGTGGCCCAGTTGGCCGAGGTCACGGTCAGCACCGCGATCCCCTTTTCCCTGGCGTACTGGATGCCCCTGACCGTCGAGACCGCGTCGAGATGCGAATTTTCCTGCCAGATGTAGGACTCATATGCGGAACCGGTGTAGCCGCTCAAGAGGAAGGTTTTATAAACCGGCGCGCCGGAGGCGAGATCGGTGCTACGGCTGAGCCCGCCCGGCATATCCACCAGAAATCCTGTGCGGTTGACCGCAAAGGGGAGGTCGAACAGGTAGCTCACCTTCATCTGGGTCGAGGTGAGGCCCAGATGATTGCCGCTGTCGCCCGAGCCGCCGTCCAATTCGCCGACGCGCTTCCCGGCATCGGTGATAGAGCGCATATATTTCAGGCCGACGACATGGAGGAACTCTCCTTCGGTTTCTTCGAGATTCGTGTTGGGGTTGGGGGTAGCCTTTACCGCCTGCAGCAGTTTTGCGGCCCTAGTCCGAAGCAGCAGGTCCGAGGCTTGGAAGGCATAGGCCTGCAGGGCGTGGTAATTGGCCGCGCCGATATTGGTGTAGGTGATGCCGTTGATACAGGAAGGCGCACTGGTGGAACAATCGCCGGCGCCCAGCTCCGGCAGCAGCACCTGCAGATTCAGACGATTATTCTGGGTGGTGAGCTTGACTGACGTGGTCCCGACGGCCTGATCGGTTGCCTCGGATTTGATCACCGGCACGACATTGATGGTAGAGGGCACGGCCGAGGTCAGATTACCGTCCATGCGCCAGGCGGCCAGGGCTGTTTCATCCGTGCTCGTGGCTCCCTTAAAGGAGAGGGTGATGCGTTTCAATGCATGCTCGGCCATGACCAGCGTCTTGGTGGAGAGTTGGGTGTTGGCGGTATCGCTCACCGTAGTCTTGAGTTGGTAACGGTGCCCTGCCGGCAAGGTTGCGGCCTCGGCGCCGGTATTCCCTTCGCCCCAGGCGAGAAACTGGGTGACATCGTACGGAAGACTTGCCGGCAGGATATCCATCTTCAATGGAATGATGCTGCCCCGGTATGGCACATCCGCAAGGCTTGCGTTCGGGTTTGAGCCTCTGATGCTTGCCTTGACCCGTTGGGCATACGCCTCGTGAGGTAGACTGTCCGGGCCGTTGATCCGTTTGGCGAGAAAGCCGCTGTAGTCAAAGGTTGCCGAATGAGTCAGTCCGTCCTGGTAGCTTTTCTCCTTAAAACTCGGGTCCAGGGGAATCCAGCGATGACCGGTATTGTCGATCTTCGCCCCGCGATAATGCCCGTACGGCACGCAGGCTTCCACCCAGACATGGGTCAATTGCACCCCGATTTTCTGGCTGCTGGAATTGACGACCGCACCAACACCGGGGTTTCTCCCTTGGCCGAGCATCGCCACAGCGCCACCGTAATCCTTCGCACCGAGCCATTTCGCCGCTCTGCCGTTCTTACCGGCGGGAGCAGCGTCGAGCACTTGAATCCTGCCTTTCACATACCGGGCCGGGATATTCGATGCCCGCAGCAGGGCAATGAGGAGCGAGGCCTGATCCGTATCATTGCCGGCCCCTGAGATCAGTGTTCCTTGCGCTCCTTTCAGGGAGCCGTAGTAGGGCTCATAACTGATGGTGTCATAGACATATTTGAAAATTTTCACCGGAGAAAAACCCAGTTTCTCTGCCAAGGCGGTAATTTCTGCGGTCTGTTTAACCTCCTCCTGAGCTTGCCCCAAGTCCGCGCTGGTGCAATTGCAATCCTGAGTTTCGGCGGGGAGCGGCGGAGCCGCTGCCATGATAGCCTTGGACGATTTCGAGGTGAGCTTCTGCGCGGAATTGTCAACGGGTTGTTCCGAGAGATATTGCGGCGGCTGTTTGGCCTTAATCTGTGGTTGATTCGTCAACGGTATATCTTGCCGAAACGTGGTGATCGGATTTACGGCAACCGGCTCGCCCTGTTTCATCTTGCCGAGATACTGCTTCAGCAGGGCCTTGGTACTGCTCACGGTGTTGCGACGATTACCGGCATGACTCTTGTCGACATTGCCGAGGGCTGCATCAATGGCATCAAACCGTTGCTCCACCTCTTTTTTAAAATTGTCGACGGCCCGGACTTTGTCCGCCAATCCGAGCTTCGTGAGACGACCACGCGAGGCGGCAATTTGCCGACGGGTTTCTTCACGCAGGAGTTTCAGCTTATTTCGGGACGCATTGAGACGGGGCTGGCTCTTCTCAAACGCGTCGGATACGTTAGCTGCCTTTTTGTTCGAACCTCTATCCGAACCTATATCGAGCGCCAAGCCTTCAAGCTCAACTACGGCATTGTCCAGAGATTCAGCAACCGAGGATGGGAGAGGGTTTTGAGTTGCGCTGAGTGGTTCACGGACGATTTTTTGGATCACCTCTTCGGCGAGTGGCGCATTGTCGTTGGCCAGCACGAGTGCGGGGTAAAAAAGGATGGCGAAAACGAGTGAAAAAACCGCTGAGCGCATAACGTTCTCCCTTTGTTTGGATGACAGTCCTATTTGTAATAACCTTTCACCGCCGGTTGTTTCGCTTACACTAACAGCCCTGCTCCCGGTATTGACCTTTGTCCTCATCATCGCCGTTCTCCTTCACAGGATTCCGTTATCCGGTCATTGGGTTCCGTCAGAGCCTTTACCCCGGGAAGGTCTTTCAGTATTTCCGGATTCTGCAACTGGGTACGGATTTCGTTAAGCAGGGTAACCTTATCTCTGGAGGGCTCATTGATCTCCAAAACGAGGTCGTTACGCCATTGCATCCAGAAATTGGTTGCCAGGCCGCTTGCACCGGCAACCGTTTGCAAACTCATGGACTGGATCGCATCGTCAATCGATAAATATCCCCATTGGTCTGCCTCATTCGGCTGGAAAGACGTCGGCAACACCCCGAGGGCAAAGCTGTTTTTAGGGACCAGAACACGTCTTGCCGGATTTTTCAGGGTAACCATGCCACCATTATTGGCCACGTTGAGACAGTTGATCAGCTCGTGAGAACTATTATTTTCAATGACCAGAAGACCTGGCAGGGTCAAGGTATTTCCTTGAACACCGCGAGTATCGCTTCCTCGAGCAGGGGTCGCCTGAGAACCGCATGGGATATTAAAAAAGAGCGCGTTGGCCGCCGGTTGCGCACCGTCGGTCATTCTGCAGATAATGACCGGTTTTTGCGGAAGGGAAGGATCGATCCCGGACCAGCCCGTTTCCAAGCCGGCTAAAAGAGATACCGCCTCATCGCGGCCGAGCTTGTTCAAGCCTGTGGCCAGCAGTGCTTTTGTCGCAGCAATACCGAAATATCCTGCGAAAACAGGGGCAACATCGAGCTGAGAGAGAGCCTCGGGAGTAGGTGTGATTGCATTCTGTGGAACATTCTCAGCAACGTGCCAGGCTGGATGCACTTCTGAAATTCCAGCATCCGGGACTGCCATAATTGTATTCCCGACTGGGCAGGACCAGAAGTGGTCGCCGTCCGTATCGGTACATTTCTCATCTATTATCATGCGTTCGATACCGCTGGACTGGGCCACCGGTCCGACCCCGTTGTACGATCCGCCCTTGCTTCGATAATGTATCTGAACCCGTTTGCCGTTCAGAAGGCCAGTTCCAGTGGTACCGATTGTGCCGAGATATGCCCGGTAATTGCCGCCCGGGATCTGACCAGGCACCCCGCCATCGTCATTAAATATCATAACCGGGGTATCCTCTCGGAATAGGCTTACGATCGCCTCTTCAAAAACATCCAACTGAGCCGGCGAACCCGCGATAAATATCTTCACCTCATTGTATTCATTCGGAATAGGCGTTGCTTTTTGAGCAGTGGAGGCCTTCGCCGCCACCCTCTTTGCATTTGCAGGAACAGCAGTTTTGGCCGACAGTGAGTCAATCAAATCAGAGCCCCGCTGCATTATCTGAGCTGTGATAATCCGACTCGATCCGGTCGCAAGAAACCGGGAATCGGCTAGGTTGGGATTTTTCCCTAAAATCGTTTCTACCCCATCCGGGATGCCGTCCTTGTCCGTATCGACCAGTGGTGTCGGAGCCGGTAATGATGCAAGCACCAGGGCCGTGAAAAAGACATCGCCGCCCCAGCTTCCATTGGCGGCTTGCTGGGCGATAAGATAATCGAGGGCCAGTGGTGTTGCAGAATCCGTGGGACGCAACGCAGTCAATACACGATAAACGAGTGCTGTTTCCTGGATGGTGCTGGCCGCGCCGTCGCCAAAACCGTTATCGCTTTTCCGCTTAAGGAGAAGACCATTTACCGCGTTGTTGATAATTGTTGTAAAGGTGTAGGCAGTGCCCCCACATGTCACTCCAGTGAACCTGCCCGGAGTGGTGATTATTTTCTGGAGGGCTTGAACCGCATACACAGTCGGAACTATCGCACCGTTTAGCTGCCCCGGTGGCACGATTGTTCCTTTGGAAATGCTGTAAGGCCAGAGAAAATTAGGGCTCGATTGCTGAGCAGAGAGAAACTGACATGTGGCCGACGCAACATCATAGTTGCTGTACCCACTACTCTGCGCATCCATCAGCGCCGTGATGGCAAGCGGCGTATCTGGCAGGCTGGTTTCATATCGCGGGTAAGCGCCCCAGCCCTTCCAAAGGTTCCGCCAGGATTTCAGTTTGACACCAAGAGCTGTTAACTCCTCCCCCGATGTCT
Organism: uncultured Desulfopila sp.; assembly: GCA_964441345.1. GTDB lineage: Bacteria > Desulfobacterota > Desulfobulbia > Desulfobulbales > Desulfocapsaceae > Desulforhopalus_A. The sequence continues at coordinate 7,527 of CAYTVF010000181.1, forward strand.
TCAATGCCTCGATTTGGTGCGCCAATGCATCGACACTGCCCGGTTCTGAATTGCTCAACCATGAGACGCCGCCCATATATGTATAACTCGTCTTCAGGTTTACCTTGGCCAAGGCCTTGAGAATTTCGCCGGTAGTTTGTGGACCGAGGCCGGCCGTATTGCTCCACCCGCCGTCTTGGTGCTGGTTTGTCATTATCCAAGCCAGACCTTTATTCCAGGATTGATCAATCTGCGCCTGAGTTGCCGCAAACACGACAGAAACCCAAAAGGGCCAACAAACGAATATCGCCACAAACATATTAATTTTCATTGAAAATCCCCCTGATTGTGAACAATTCGATCTCAGTTTATAACCAATAGTAGAAGCAGAATATTCAAATACGGTGCTCTAAAAATCTCCTCAAGGTTTTTTTCTTTCTTCCAACTGGTATTCCAGGATACTCAACATGGCAGACAAGCCTTCATCATTAGCCAAACCGTTCGATTCCGTTTGCTCTTTTACGAAAAACCATGCGCAACTCATGAATACCCGGGAAGGTGAGCTTATTTGGTCGTCCGCTGGAATTCATGGCTCTGTCGTTCAACCTATAAGCAAATACCATGCCACTTCCTTGCTTATATATCAGGGCGGCAAACATAGCCCCTTTTCTCGGCCGTCTTCAGAAAAACCAATCCTCATGAACAAGCCGTTTTTGCATGTGCGTTATGAATTGCCGTCAATACAGTCCGGAAAAACCGTACTGAGTACGGAATTATCGTACTCAGTACGGTTTTTCCGGACTCGGCCCAAAAGGTAGGTTTTCATCCTACAGCCCCTGACGTTTTCCTTCCTCACCCATCGTCTCTTTTTGCCCTGAAAAATTTGCGTTTGCCGCCGATTTACTTTGCCGAAGCAATATCTTAGGCTGTTGCCGGAAAACAGTGTGGCCGATATTCGGCGCACTTACCGCAAAATCGCACGATGAGGTTGTCGGCTATGCAGGAAACAGCACATTCGGAGATCCGGGAATCATCCTCTCCGTCCGGGGGGATGATCGACCGGTGGACGCAGGAACCTTTCACCTCCTGGGGCCCGAC
>CAYTVF010000182.1:0-8585 GCA_964441345.1 uncultured Desulfopila sp.
GCCGGCAATCACCCTGCCCCTCATGACCTTCAAGTCTTTCGGCTTCAGCGATAGCGCCAATATACTCGAATCGATTCTAAACTTTTACCGAAATGATTACTATTTCGTCGCCGTGATGGTGCTGTTCTCGGCCGTCGTCTTTCCTCTGGTCCTTCTCACCGGCAGCTTTTTCATCAGCCTGCAGCTGCACCGGAAGCGGTATCCGCCCTTCCTGGCCCGCATCTTCCGCCTCTATGAACATGTTGAGGAATGGGCGATGGTCGAGGTCTATCTGCTCGGAATCATGATCACCGTCATAAAAATGGGCCATACCTCAGAAATCCAGTATGATTCCGGTATCTTCTGCTTTACCTCGCTGGTGATGATCACCCTGGCGATTTACACGGTCATCGACCGCGACCTGTTCTGGCAAACCATTGAGAACCGCGGGTCGGGAGAAAAAAGTGAAGCCCTTGCCGATCATCGCCCCGGGGCCGCCCCGCTCTCTGCCGCGGAGCGGGGTTTGATTCTCTGCCATATCTGCCATAAGATCGCGCCGCAGGCTCTGGCCGGCCAAGGCTGCCCGCGCTGCGGGGAGCCCCTCCATTCACGCAAACCACAGAGTTTTTCCCGCACCTGGGCACTCATTATCACCTCAGCGATCTTTCTCGCCCCGGCCAACCTTCTGCCGATCATGCGCGTCGATTTTCTCGGCGTTCCGGATCGATCCACCATCATGGACGGCATCATCTATTTTTTCCACAACGGCTCCTATCTGATCGGGCTGATCATTTTTGCCGCGTCCATCCTGGTGCCGGTCTTTAAAATTGTCGGTCTGGCCATCCTGCTCTCGACCAGACGCCCATGCAATGCTCCACTGCTCAAACAAAAAACCAGAATGTACCGGGCTATCGCCTTCATCGGCAGATGGTCGATGCTCGATATTTTCGTCATCTCCCTGCTCACCGTCCTCGTCGATTATGGTTTTCTCACCTCCATCCATACCGCCCCGGCTGCCACCTATTTCTGCATTGTCGTGGCCTCGACGATGTTTGCCGCCATAACCTTCGACCCGCGAATCATGTGGGACACATGCAATTCAGGCGACCGGAGCATAACTGAAGATAAGATAAACCCCCAACCCCTTCTGCAAACACGCCATGACCACCACCGCTGTCGTTAAGAAAAATCGCGGAATTTCTCCAATATGGACTCTTCCGCTGATTGCACTGTGCATTTGCGGCTGGCTGGTTTATTCGGCCTATAAAAATGCCGGAGTCGAAATTACCATCACCTTTGTCGATGCCTCGGGCATCGTGCCCGAAAAAACCCAGATCATGGCCAGAGGAATTCCTATCGGCATTGTCAAGGAGCTTCACCCCGATCTCGGCAACGATCAAGTCAAGGTCATTGTGAAGATTGCAAAGGAGGCCGCCCCCAACCTGGTTGAGGACACCCTGTTCTGGGTGGTTCGTCCGGAAATGTCGGCAAGCTCCATTCAGGGACTCGACACGATCCTCTCCGGCAGCTATATCGGTATCCAGACCGGCACCTCAACCACCCCCCGCGGCGAATTCAAGGGGCTTTCCTCCGCACCTCCTGTTTCTCCCGATACTCCCGGGCTTCACTTGCAGATCCGGGCCGAGGCCCTCGGCTCCATTCAGGGGGGCACCGGCATCTATTATCGCAATATTGAAATCGGCAAGGTGCAGAATTACCAGCTCCAGGGCGATAACGTCGTGCTTATCGATGTATTCATCGAAGCGAAATTTAGCCATCTGGTCAGGGAAGGAAGCCGGTTCTGCAATGCCAGCGGCATTCAGATCGGCGGCAAGCTGCCAAACCTGAAAGTAAAAATCGAGTCCCTGGCATCGCTCCTTCGGGGCGGCATCCTGCTCCATACCCCGGAACAGCTGCAGAACAGCCCCCGGGTCGCAAACGGGCACATCTTTTCATTGTATCCGGATTTCGAGTCGGCCAATTTCGGGATTCCGATGACCCTGACGCTTGCCTCAAGCGAGGACATCGTCGAAGGGTCGACCAAGGTCATGTATCGTGGCTTGGAGGCTGGTTTTGTCAAGGAAATCAAGATCAACGACGATGCCGAGCGAACCGTTACCGCCAACATTCTGCTCGACCCGCGAGCCGAACTCATCCTCCGGCAAAACACCCGGTTCTGGCTGGTTAAACCGGAAATCTCACCGTCCGGGATCAACAACCTGCGCCTCCTGCTGGCCGGGGCCCACATCACCTTTCAGCCGGGCGACGGCGAATTCAGGAACCATTTCGATATCCTGCCCGATCCCCCGCCGCAGACGCCTCTGCGACCCGGCAAAACCTTTATCCTGACTTCCGACGACCCGGTCGACATCTCAGTCAACTCACCGGTTTATTATAAAAATATCGAGGTGGGCGAGGTGATCAACGTCGATCTCGGCAGATCGGGCGAAACCCTCCGCACGACGATTTTCATCTATGAGAAGTACCTTGGTTTTCTCAGCACCAAAAGTGTGTTCTGGGTTCATTCCGGCATCGAGGTGAATGCCAGTCTGAACGAAGGGCTGGCCGTATCGACCGGGCCGCTGGCCAAACTGCTCCACGGCGGGGTGAGTTTCACCTCTCCCGACAAATTGAAAAAACAGCGGAATTATGCTCCGGAAGAAGGCTTCGTTTTCCCGCTCCATAAGAGCTATAAGGATGCCGTTGCCGCGGTGCCGGATCTCCAGCCCGCCGGAATCCGCTTTGTCGTCACCGCGGGCGACGCCAACTCCCTCGCCATAGGTTCGCCCATCCTCCACAAAAATATCAAAATCGGCGAAATCGAAGGATTCCGACTCGCCAAAGACCAGCAGGCGGTGCTGGTCGAATGTCTGGTTTTCGATGAATACAAGAATCTTGTCCACGAAAAAACACGGTTTTATAATACCAGCGGGGTCCAGGTCTCAGGCGGGCTGGACGGCATTCAGGTCCGGACCGGTTCACTCCAGTCCATTGTCTCCGGCGGCATCGGTTGCATAAACCCGGCCCCGGGAACGAAAACCGCTAGTGCCAAACCCTCCCCCGAACCCTACCCCTTGTACGCGGGTCTGGAGGAAGCTCTCCATGCCGACGAGGTTCTGCTGACGGTATTGCTTACCGACACCAACGGTTTGAAGGAAGGTTCCCCCATCCGCTACAAGGGAATCGAAGTCGGCAGGATTACCGGCATGGCTTTTGCCGAAAACCTGCGGACCATTACCGCCACCGTCCGGGTCGACAATACTGTGGCCCCGCTCTTTCGCGCCGACACCCGGATCTGGGTGGAAAAAGCGGAAGTAGGTCTGGCCGGGGTGAAAAATGTCGAAACCCTCGTGTTCGGCTCCTATCTGAATTTTTTCCCGGGCGATGGACCGCCGGCCCGGATGTTTGCCGCACTGCCCGAACCGCCGCGAACCGAGATCGCCGGCCGCGACGGCCTGGGGATCGTACTGGAAACCAAACATCTCGGTTCCCTGAGCGTGGGGTCCCCGGTCTACTACCGGCAGCTCCAGGTGGGACAGGTCACCGGTTATGAGCTTTCGCCCACCTTCCAGAAGGTCCATGTATTTATTAACATTGCCACCCCGTATAAGGCCGTGGTCCGGAAGAATACCCGCTTCTGGAATGTCAGCGGCACCAGAATCGAGGGAGGTGTCTTCTCCGGACTCACCGTTTCCACCGAATCCCTTGAGGCCTTCATGCGCGGCGGCATAGCCCTTGCCACCCCCGACCGGGAACAGACCGGCCCGGCGGTACCGGCCGGACAACATTTTCCCCTCCATGACGCCGCGGAAAAAGAATGGCTGGACTGGAGCCCCGATATCGTTCTGCTGGAACATGAACAATCCCAGTCCCCGCCCGATCCCAAGGGCAAGAGCCAAAAGCCCTTATAAACCAAACCTATTACTTAAGGAGAGATCATGATGAAAAAAATCGTCCTGCGCGATGATCAGATGCCCACCCAATGGTATAATGTCGTTCCGGACCTGCCAAATGGCCTGCTGCCGCCGCTCGACCCGGAAACAAAACTGCCGATGGGTCCGGAAAAACTGGCTGCTGTCTTTCCCATGGGACTGCTTGAGCAGGAAATGTCCACCGCACGGTTCATCGATATCCCGGACGAAGTACTAGAAATCCTGAAAATATGGCGCCCTTCGCCGCTCGTCAGGGCGTCGAACCTCGAAAAAGTTCTGGGGACCAAGGCCAAGATTTTTTTTAAAAACGAAGGGGTTTCCCCGGTTGGTTCGCACAAGGCCAACAGTGCCGTACCCCAGGCCTACTACAACAAACGCGAAGGCGTCAAACGGCTGACCACCGAGACCGGCGCCGGCCAATGGGGCTGTGCTCTGTCGCTTGCCGCCAGTAAATTCGACCTGGAATGCAAGGTCTACATGGTCAGGGTGTCGTTCGATCAAAAGCCGTACCGCAAGTCGATCATGCAGACCTTTGGCGCCAGTGTCGTTCCCAGCCCCAGCATGGAGACCAGAACCGGCCGGGCCATTCTCGAACAAATGCCCGACACCCCCGGCTCGCTCGGCATCGCCATCTCCGAGGCGCTGGAAGATGCCGCCTCGCGGGAAGACACGAAATATGCCCTCGGTTCCGTCCTCAATCATGTCATCCTCCATCAATCGATCATCGGCCTGGAGGCCAAGAAACAGATGGAGATCGCCGGCGAATATCCCGATGTCATCGTCGGCTGCTGCGGCGGCGGCTCGAATTTTGCGGGTCTCGCAACACCCTTTATCCCCGACTACCTGGACGGCAAAAAGATCCGTTTCGTCGGCACCGAACCGGCTTCCTGCCCGACGCTTACGGCCGGCAAACTGGCCTACGATTTCGGCGATGTCGCCCAGACCACCCCGCTGCTCTATATGTACACCCTGGGACACGATTTCATTCCGCCGGGCATCCACGCCGGCGGCCTGCGCTACCACGGAATGTCGCCGATCGTCTCCGCCATGGTCCGGGAAAAGATCGTCGAGCCCGTCCAGCTGCATCAGCTCGAGTGCTTTGAGGCCGGAGTGCTCTTTGCCAAAGCGGAAGGCATCATCCCCGCCCCGGAAACCTGCCATGCGATCCGCGGCGCCATCATCGAGGCAATGCGAAACCCGGACGAACCGAAAACCATTCTGTTCAACTTCTCCGGCCATGGCCTGATCGACATGGCTTCCTACGACAGGTACTTCGCCGGACAACTCCACGATTATGCTTATCCGGCCGAGGCAATAGCCCAATCGATGGCCAATCTGCCGAAAATCTGAACCCTGATTCGCCAGTGCGGAAATAAAAAAGGCCCATCAGACCGATAAGGTCGATGGGCCCGGTGGTGAGCCGAATCCTCGGATCAGAAGGTGTACTGCAGCGATACCGAGAAAAGGGACGAGGTCTGGGACATTCCGGCGCCGTCGGGGAAAAAAACGACACGTCCTTCATCCTGGAAATGGTATTCCGAATCGCCCTGCGTTGTGTCGTAATCCTGGTAGCTGTACGCCATCAGCACCGAAAAATTTTTATTGATCAGAAAGTTGCCGGAGATATCGAAGGCGATCATATCGCCATCCTCGATATCGTCATAGGTGACCAGGTTACGCAGATAGTGATTATCGGTAGCCTCACCCTGGACGATCGGTGAATAAATAATCCGGCCGGCAAGTTCAAACCTGTTGAAATTGGCGGCGATTCCCATCCCGAGGTACAACGAGGTGAAGGTCTGTTCATAGCCGATCACCGGGAGTCCCTCGGGAAACGATCCGCTGGCGTCGCGAAAGCCGTTGTCAGAGTAAACATAGTCGCCGCCGGATGACGACCAGCCGAAATTATCCCGCTTGTAACCGGCAATGGCATTGAAAGCGACACTCTCCGACCGGAAGAAGGCAAACTCGGCGTTGATATCGAAAATACTGCCGTCGGTAACATCGGTATCTTCATGGTGCGACCAGTCGGTCCAATCCAGGCCGGCAATCTGCCAGTCATAGTCGTCCATCGTCCCTTCCCCATCGAAGGCCTTGAACCACCCGTCGAAATTGACGGTCAGCCGGTCTCTCACCTTCAGCTGCGCGCCGAGGCCGATCATGAACAGGTTGTCGATCTCCCAGGTCAACTCGCTGAGCTTGCGGTTACCTTGCGAAGGTTCGTAAACGATTTCCTTGGATTCACCGGTCAAATAGCCTGCGCCCGCACTCAAGGAGAACTGTACCGGGGAAGAAGGTTCCGCCATCGCCACTTCCATGCTTTGCCCCGGGGCCACCGAGACCGGACCGGCAGCCACGGCAGCCTGGGTCCAGCCGAACAGTATCGCGGATGTGGCGCACAGGACTGACGTTTGCTTGATCAATCGTTTCGGTTTCATATTCCTCCTGTTTTTTGCTGATTATGTTGGGTTTATGGTAAGCTAGGGACTCTACTGTTTGTTATTATCAGCAAATACTACCGATATCAAAGCGCAAAAGTCAACCGGAAAGATGGGTGTCGATCCATCTGCAATTCCCCAAGCTTGTAAATTGCCTGATAATAATTAAAATTGGAGGAATGGTTCGCAGTCCGATACATTATCCAGGAGCATAAACAGGCAGATGCGCGTCCCCAAAGCCCACCATCTTATCTACGGTACGCTTGTCGACTTCCTCACCGGAGAAGAACTGACCGATACCGACGACGAGCGTATTCGCCAGAATATCGCCAGACTCATGGTGGAGGAGAAAAAATATCCGCGGGAATCGCTCTCGCCGCGACTCCGGATCGAAACCCTCTTTTCCAGGTGTTTCGTCACCTCCACCATCGAACTCACCGTATCCCTTGACGAAAAGCAGTTCATGATCATCCGCTACGGCCCGGGTTCCCTGGTCAGCCGGGAAAGGTCGGCCATTGCCGCCGCGCGGGTTCTCAACCCTGGCCACCGCATTCCCCTGGCGGTAGTGACAAACGGTGAAGATGCCGAACTTTTAGACACTAGAACTGGCAAGATTCTCGGATATGGGGTACATTCTATCCCTGACCATGCCACCGCCCTGAAAATGCTTGCTCGGCTCGAATTCCTCCCGCCACTTGAAGGTCCGCGCAGAGAACGGGAATTACGTATACTCAATGCATTTGATGTTGAGCGGTGCTGCTTTTAAAATCGGAAAACGCTTTCATCTTAAGGGAATTGCAATGTCAGCAACACAGAAAAACTGGACCAAATCAAGCTGGAAAAATCATACGGCTCTGCAACAACCAAACTGGCCCGACCAACAGGCCGTTGAAAAGGTCCTTGCCGATCTCTCTACCCTGCCGCCGCTCGTTTTCGCCGGCGAGATCCGCTCCCTCAAACAGATGCTGGCCAAGGCTGTCACCGGGGATGCCTTCCTGCTCCAGGGCGGAGACTGTTCGGAAAATTTTTCCCAGGTTACCGCTCCGAATATCCGCGAGACCTTGAAGGTCCTGCTGCAGATGGCCGTTGTCCTCACCTATGCCGGCGGCAAACCGGTCATCAAGATGGGCAGGATCGCCGGCCAATTCGCCAAGCCCCGCTCCGCCGACCTGGAAACCATCGACGGCGTTGAGCTGCCCTCCTACCGCGGCGACATGGTCAACAAGGCGGAATTCACCCGGGAAGCCCGGACGCCGAATCCCAAATACATGCTCAAGGGCTATAACATGGCGGCCTCGACCCTGAACCTCCTGCGGGCCTTCACCCGCGGCGGATTCGGCTCGCTGCAGCGAGTACAGGCCTGGAACCAGGAGTTTGTCGCCCAGTCCCCGATGGGCCGGTCCTACGACCGGATGGCCAAACAGATCAGTCAGGCGATCAGGTTCATGGAGACCATCGGCATCTCCGCCGAGACCCCGCAGATCAACCAGACCCAGCTCTTTACCTCCCATGAAGCCCTGCTGCTCCCGTACGAGGAAGCACTGACCCGGATGGATTCGATTACCGGCGACTGGTACGACTGTTCCGCCCATATGGTATGGATCGGCGAGAGAACCCGCCAGGTCGACGGAGCCCATGTCGAATTTCTCCGCGGCGTCCATAACCCGATCGGCGTGAAAATCGGTCCCACCTACGACCTTGACGATGTCAAGAGACTGGTCCGGATCCTCAATCCCGCCAACGAAGCGGGCCGCATCACCCTGATTACCAGGTTCGGTCTGAAGAAAATCGAAAAGGCCCTGTCGACTCTGCTCCGGGAAATGAAGAAGGAAGGCTTCAATATCGTCTGGAGCTGCGACCCGATGCACGCCAACACCTATACCGCGAAGTCCGGCCATAAGACCCGTAATTTCAATGATATACTCTCAGAAATCACCTGCTTTTTCGAAACCCACTGGTCGGAAGGGACCGTACCCGGCGGAGTGCATTTCGAAATGACCGGCAATAACGTCACCGAATGTACCGGCGGCGCCCATAATATCGTCGACGAGGAACTGGCCAGCAACTACCTGACCTCCTGCGATCCACGGCTCAACGCCGAGCAGAGCCTGGAAGTCGCCTTCCAGATCGCCGACATGATCCGCAGCTGAAGGCCGCGGATTTCCCTGACCCCAATGTCAATAACTTAAGCAGCATCGCACGCTGCGGCGTCATTCCGGTGAAAACCGGAATCCAG
>CAYTVF010000183.1:0-8578 GCA_964441345.1 uncultured Desulfopila sp.
TACCCCCCCCCCGCAAGGGGAGGGGGAACTTTATCCATAGAGCTGAATGAATACAACCTTGTTAAGGTTGTTGCCGATATCGAGAAGATCCTGCGATCAGTACCCCTTCATCTCGTCCGGGGTGAACGGTTCTGCCGGGGCTTTCTCCAGAATCTGCGCCATGATCGAGTTCATTGTCTTGACATCGTTATCGAACCCGCCATGGGAGGTGCTGGCGGTATCGCCTTTTTTGCCATCCGAGTAGTTGATCGACAGCCCTGGATGGCGGGCCAATTTTTTTGAATAACGCTGCATCCCCAAGATGGGCTTGTCGGTCTGCCGCTCAAGGGCGCGCGACACGAGACAGAGCAGCGATTTGCGGTAAACCAGGGCTACATTGTCATCCAGTTCGAGCTGTTCCGTCAGGTTGTAAAGAGAGAGGCGGGGCAATCTGACCGTGACCGTGCCGCCATTCTGCCCGCCTAACCTGGACTGATAGTGTTGCCGATAAAAATCGATCGAACAGGCGGGGGCCATCAGGTGACAGCTGTCGATCAAATCCGCTCTGCCGAGGCTGTCGAGGGCGTCCAGCAGGTGGCCAAGCAGGACGGCACCGGTACTGTGTCCGGCCAGATGAATTTTCACATGGGTATTCCCCAGCGCCTCGGCAAAAGCCTTGACAACGAACAGCCCGTCGCCTATTTTGCCGCCCATTTTCGGTTCGAACGGGCGGCATGCATCGTTTTTCATCTCCTCCCAGATGGGGGTGACCGGTTTGCGGACGAAGTCTTCTATCAGCAGGTCACTGTGTTCGATCAGTTTATCCCGCATGTCCCAAAAAAATCCTTCCGTTCGTTCGCCGCTGAAGGCGCGCACCACCGCATCCTTCAATTCTTCCACCAGTCCGGTGTCGTACATGATATGGAAGGGATAGATGTGGTTGCGCTTGAAACCTTCCTTTAATGCCCTGATACGTTTTGCCGAGGCGGCTGGGTCGCTCAGACCGCCGTGGGCGTAAATGAGCAGGTGGTCGTATGTTTTGGCCGCGACCGATTGTTTTATGAGCTCAGCGGTTCTGAGGATATCTTCGGGCGTACTCCAGTAGTCGCCGCGGTCCTTGAAATTGCCGTCGTCGAAATGGGCGAAGTGGCCTGCTATCTCCAGCCGTTGCGGCGCCGCTTTCGCCGATTCCGCATCGACGGTCACCTGCGAGCGGGCGGATAGCCCGAAGATATTCGGCGTCGGGATGGCCAGCCGGAACACCCAGCCGTCGCAGATGTTCTGCAGCCAGTCTTCATAGCGCCAGACGGCGCAGCCCCTGGTACCCCATGCCGGACCCCAGGAATTCTGAATAATGAACCCATGGCTGTTGTAGCCGACAATGGCAAAGGCATGGCCGCCTTCGATCGTGCTCGAAGGAAGTATCGCAGCCAGATGATTATTCGCCGATTTGGGGGCAAACCAGCCGGAGTGTACATCCGCCGAAACATAGATGGCGCCCACTTCGTTGAGCGCCGCATGGTAGTCGTTTATTTCCGGCCGCAGGCGATAGTAGGCGCCAACGGTGCACGACCGGGCAGCCTTGGCCCGCGCAACCGTCAGTTCCCCCGGATCATCCACCGAATAGCGCCAATCCTCTTCGCTGCAGACTCCCATGTTTTTCCAGCCACGGATCGCACCCCTGCAGCTTGAGCCGGCATAATCCTCCCCCGGCCATTCGTCATGCTTTTTCGCCATTTCATAGAGCATCCGCGGACTGGCCTTGAACTGCAGATCTCTCTTTTTAACATTCAGCAGGTTGATGACCGCCGCCAGACCAAAACCGGTACAGGCCCCCTCTCTACCCTGGTCGAGGATGCCGGTCCCGCCGCGGTTATCGATTTCCGGTTTGAGCTGGATGAGGGCAGGCTCGTACATCCTGTCCCGAATATCGGGCGTGTCCGGGCGTGCGTTGAGAATTCGATTTTCGCCGGCAATCTCTATGGCTGGAAATGATCTCTTCGCCATGCACTCCTCCTTCAGTAGCTTATTCACATTTGCAGTCAAGATGGCCTTTCTCGTTTTTTGCTCCATCGTTCGTTTGACATTGGTTCATTTCCGGTCAGGCTGTCAAGCGTTATTTTTCCGCAACATCGGGCTGGTATCAAATCTATCGCCTGCCGACAATCCGCTATCGCCTGCAAATTCCGACAGCTTTCCTGACTTACCGGCACTGGTTATGATATTGCCGGCCGGCCCTGCATCGGAATGGTTCCCCCTTTATACAGAACCGGCTGTCCCCATCGGTTTTCAAAAGAGACTTGACAGAAAACCAGCCATTAAGTACTTAATCAGTAATTTACTCATTTACTAAAATTTGCTTATTGCCATTTCAGCAAACCGAGGGAAGAAAACCATGAAAATACCAACATCGTTAAAACATAAGCCGGTCATGATCGCCGCGGACTACGACCGGGTGGACGGCCGGTATGCAGGCAATACCGATGCCAAGGGGCTCTCCCTGGGGCTTGCCCAGTGGAACGATCGGGGCAAGGTGGAAATTTCCGCCAAGGTCTGGCGCCATACCGGCGACAAATGGTCCCGGCAGTCGGAAGAACTGCCGCTGCACCGGGTTCTCGATCTCGCCATGCTGGTCTGCCGGACCAAGGCATTCATGGCCGACGCCTACCGGCGCAAAGACATTTACGATCCGCGGAACCCGCAGGTCGACAGATTACCCTTGCAGGGCGGGGCCTTCGATCTTGCGGTATGCACCGACAACCCGATGATCGATGAGGATATCAAGCTGTTCCGGCAATGTCTGGCCGATGACGATGAAATGATCAGCGAACGGCTGCATATCCTGGCAAGGCTGCTGCGCGAGATGGGGTATTGATATGTCATTTGCCTCCCTCGGACTCTCCGAATCCCTTCTTCGTGCCTTAGAAGATAAGGGCTATTCCGCTCCTACACAGGTCCAGCAGCAGGCGATCCCCGCCGGTCTCGCCGGCCGGGACATCATGGCCGCGGCGCAAACCGGCACCGGCAAGACCGCCGGCTTCACCCTGCCGCTGCTGCAGCGTCTGGCCGGCGGCGGCAAAGTGAGAGCCAACCACATCCGCGCCCTGGTCCTGGTGCCGACTCGCGAACTGGCAATGCAGGTGGCCGAGTCCGTTGGTTCCTATGGCCGACATCTTTCTTTGAAGTCGGGCGTCGTTTACGGCGGGGTGAAGATTAATCCGCAGATGATGAAACTGCGGGGCGGGATCGACGTGCTGATCGCCACCCCCGGACGTCTCCTTGACCTTTTCAGTCAGAATGCCGTGAAGTTTTCCCAGGTGGAGACGCTGGTGCTCGATGAAGCGGACAAGATGCTCGCCATGGGCTTTATCGGCGATATCCGCAGGATCCTCGCCCTGCTGCCGGGAAAGCGCCAGAACATGCTCTTCTCCGCCACCTTTTCCAGCGATATCCGCGCCCTCACCGAGGGACTTCTGAGAAATCCGGTGATAATACAAGTCAGCCCGCCGAACTCCGCCGCCAAAAGCGTGAAGCAGCTGGTGTATGAAGTCGACAAAAGCCGCAAACCGGCCCTGCTCGGCCACCTGCTTCGTAAACATGGCTGGGAACAGGTGCTGGTATTCGTTCGCACCAGGGACGGTGCCGACCGTCTGGCTCAAAGGCTGGAACGCGACGGCATCTCCGTGGCCGCGATCCACGGCGACAAAAGGCAGGGAGAGCGGAGCCGCGCCCTTGGCGACTTCAAGGCGAACACGATCAGGGTGCTGGTTGCCACCGACATCGCCTCGCGCGGTCTCGATATCAATGAACTGCCGCATGTGGTGAATTTCGATCTGCCCAAGGTGGCCGAGGACTACATCCACCGTATCGGTCGAACCGGCCGGGCCGGTGCCGATGGCGAGGCAGTCTCGCTGGTCAGCGCCGATGAGGCGGGACTGCTCGCCGCAATCGAGGGGTTGATCCGCCAGACGCTGGTGCGCGAGGTTGAAACCGGCTTCATTCCGACCCATAATGTCCCCTTAACCCGGCAAATGAAGGTGAAACCGAAAAAACCCAAGAAGCCGAAAAGGAGAAACACCAAATGAATGTTTCAGACTGGCTGGATGAACAGGAAGCAAAGAACATCGATGTATCTGAAATCGTTTTGCCCAGGAACATGGCTTACGACGAAGATCCGGACGAGACTCTCTATTTTCAAGAATTTAATCCTTGCGGGATGTTCTGTATCGAGAATCATCCCTTTGCTACGGTCGAACGTTTTGGCCACTGGTATCACGGCAGAGGCCAGGACAAGAAGGCAGGGATTCATTCATCGGCAATGAAGTGGAGGCTGTTTACCAAGGATAAAGATCTTGCTCTGCAAACGGCGAAAGCGCACATGGAATAGATGAATGAAAATTATCAGGTGAAATTGCATGCCTTGCGGGCATTTCCGGGCGTACACAAATTACCCGCAAGGCCAGCCTGATGCTCTTTACGGGAAGGTGATGGTAATCCGGTCGTCGCCCCCTTCATGGCGCGACTTGATCTTCAAATCCATGCTGCTGTTGCGAACCCCGAAGGCGAGGGTCATCTTTTCTTTGTCCTTTTCCATGTGGGTCATCGCCCGCATAGCCTCGATCACCTTCTTGCCGACGGCCGGGCCGGGCGAAGGCAATTCGGCCTTGCGGTATTCGGCGCTCACCTTCACCTTGCCGTCTTTGCCGGTGGTCAGGGTAATCTTTTCGGCGTTGCTGTTGATGCCGTGCAATACCGCGAGGGCAATCCATTTCAGCTCGGCATCGTCGGCCTCGGGGGCAAGGCCGATTTCGGACATTTCTTTCAGCGGATCGGTGGTGGCAAAACAATCGCAAAGCTCTTGAACTTTTAAGTGTACACTTGAAGCGTCTTTCATAAGAGTCCTCCTCTGTCGTTGAGCCTCACAGGGCTTGGGTGTCAAGATATAGATTTCGGCAGGAGCCGTGAAACCTTACCCTGAAGAATAATCACCTTTCACCCTAACGCAATATCCCTCTTGATACTGCTTCTCATTGTCGGAAATTTTGCCTGACTCGATTCCGAGTAAAAGAAAAAATACCTTCAGCCGATCTTGAACTGCTTGAACTTCCGCACCACCGACGGCTGGCTGATGCCGAGCAGACTGGCCACCTCGCGGGTTGTCCGGCACCGTTTTCTCGCCTCGCTCAGCAGCTCTTTTTCATAGGCCTGCAGCTTGCCGGCAAGGCTTTGGCCGGCTGTGGCCATATCGGCAAACCTCTCCCGGAGATCGCCCGGCGACATGTCGCTCACGCTGGCGAGGATGAACTCGTTGATCTGGTCGTCGTTGGACATCACCACCGCATTTGCCAGGATATTGCGCAGCTCGCGAACATTGCCGGGAAAACGGTACTCCTGCAGCGACCGCATGGCCCGCGGGCTGATGGTTTTGGTGCAGCCGTAGGTGCGGTTGGCTTCGCTCAGGTAGAAGCGGGTGAGCCCCGCGATATCCTCGCGCCGCTCCCGCAACGGCGGGATCTGCAGGATGAAGGAATTGAGCCGGTAATAGAGATCCTGGCGGAAGGCTTTTTCCGCCACCAGCCCCCGCAGATCTTTGTTGGTGGCGGCGATGGTCGCGCATTCGACCTTGATCGACTTGGTGCCGCCGACCCGGCGAATTTCATGATTATCGAGATATTTCAAAAGTTTGGCCTGAAGAGGCAGCGGCATGTCGCCGATCTCATCGAGAAATAAAGTACCGCCCTGGGCGAGCTCGAACAGGCCGATCTTGCCCTTCTCGTCGGCCCCGGTGAAGGCCCCCTTTTCATAGCCGAAGAGTTCTGCCTCCAGCAGGTTTTCCGGCAAGGCGGCGCAGTTGATCTCGACCAGGGGGTGGGTGTTGCGCGCACTGTTTTTATGGATGAGTCTTGCGAGCAGCCCCTTGCCCGTCCCCGATTCGCCCAGCACCAGGATATTGGAGGCGCCGATATGCGACAGCTTCAGGGACATCTGCAGGATGCGCCGCATCGCCGCACTTTCGGCGACGATATCGTTGCGCTCCAGTTCGAGCAGGGAGATATCGGTCAGCTCCTGCCGGTATTTTTCCCGGACCTGCTGGCTCTCCTCGAACTCCTTGCGCAGGGTGTTGAGCTCGGTCATGTCCCGCTCGTTAACGACGATCAGGGCGATCCGGCCGTCTTCGGTGAGCGAGGGCGTACCGGTCGACAACAGATATTTGCCGGTCTTCGGAATATGCTGCATCACCGTCTGCCGCTTGCCGGTGGTCATGACCCGGGTCGTCACCGAATGGTCGAAGACTTTCCTGGCCACCAGATCCTTGATATTGTGGCCGATAACATCCTCGGCGCAGATGCCGTTCAAGGTCTCGGAGGCCTTGTTGATATTGATCACCACCCCCTTGCCGTCGCAGACCCAGATGCCGTCGGAGGAGGAATGGAAGATGGTCTCGAACTGCCGGTTCAGGTATTCGTAGGAAAGTTCATCGATCTTTTTTTTATTCACTGCATGCATTTCGGCACCTCCGCCTTGTGGCCCATCCGAGCCGGTATCCTGTCAAGCCTCGGCCATCGGCCCGCCCGATTTTGGCTGAAAACATCCCCGGCAGAATGTGCAACAATCGTGCCCGGTGGCCGAAAACAGGTTTATCGGCTACCCCTGAAGACGGGAAAAAAGCTCATGGGCCAGAAGGGCTGGGTATATTGCGGTGTCGGTCCGCTCCTGCCGTTCGGTTCCGCCATAGATCAGGCCGCTGCCATGAGTGAGGTTGAAAAGGCCGGCAATATGCTGCAATCCCTTGAAATAATCGCGATTGATCGTCATCCCCGCTTTGATTTCCACGGGGAAGAAATCCGAGCCGAGCCCAACCAGAAGATCCACTTCATTGCCGTTGCTGTCTCGATAAAAGCTGATATTGCTGCGTTTGCCTCGATGGAGCCGATATTTCAAGGCCTCGATAACTATCATATTTTCAAAAAGATTGCCCCGCAGTGGGTCACGACTGACATGCAGTTCACTCTCCAGTCCGAGTAGATGCCCGGCCAGACCGACATCGTAAAAATACAATTTTGGCGATTTAACCAGCCTTTTACCGATATTGGTGAAAAACGGCGGCATACGGAATACGATGAAACTTGCCTCCAGCAGGGTCATCCAGTTTCTCGCGGTCTGGTGAGATATCCCGGCGTCGGCGGCAAGGCCGTTCATGTTGAGCACTTGGCCGACCCGGCTGGCGGCGAGAGTGAGAAACCGCTGGAAGAGACTGAGATCACGGATGTTGATCAACTGCCTGATATCTCTTTCCACATAGGTTTCAAGATAGTTGGCCAGGGCTTCGACCGGATCGAGCTGCTCTTTCCAGATCCTCGGGTAAAATCCGGTCAAGAGCAGGCGGTCGATCGGGAGATCAAGCTGCAGTGCACTGAGCTCCTCGATGCTGAACGGCAATAATTTCAAAATTGCCGTACGCCCGGCAAGAGACTGGTTGATGGCGTTCGACACCTCAAACTGCTGGCTGCCGGTGAGAATGAACAGACCTTTTCGGTCTCCTTCGTCGACAATACCCTGAAGATAGGAAAGCAGTCCCGGCGCGTTCTGTATCTCGTCGAGGATTGCGCCATCTGCAAGTCCTGCCAGAAATCCGCGGGGATCGTCGGCGGCATACTGCCGCGTATCAAGGTTTTCTAGACTGAGGTATTTTTTTTCGGGAAAAACTTTCCGACACAGGGTTGTTTTGCCACTCTGCCGCGGGCCGGTGATGGTCACCACAGGATAGTGTCCGGCCACTTGCCGGAGATAGTTTTCCGCTGTTCGAGGTATAAGGTCCATCAGGCTACCATAACCACCTTTATGCAAATTGCAATTTCATTTTTAATATTGCATAAACGTCAATACAGTGTCCTCTCCGCCTGCTCCGGGCACCCCGCCACTCCTATGCCCCCGGCCAAAGATCGAGCGGGCTTTTGGCTTCCTTGATAGTGACGCTTTTCACGGTGTGGGTATAGATCATAGTAGTTTTTAAATCGCTGTGGCCCAACAACTTCTGAATCGTCCGTATATCAATGTTGGCTTGAAGCAGATGGCTGGCAAAACTGTGGCGGAAGGTATGGGCCGAGGCCCGCTTGCAGAGCGCGGCTTTGCCAACCGCTTCCTTGATCGCCTTCTGCACCTGGGTTTCATGCAGATGATACCGCCGGTATTCCCCGCTCTCCGGCACGCGCGTCAGATCCCGGGACGGGAAGAGCCATTGCCAGACAAATTCCTTGACCGCCCTCGGATATTTCTTCTCCAACGCGGTCACCAGAAACACACCTCCATATTTACGGGCCAGGTCGCGTTGGTGCAGTGCCTTGACGGCTGCAAGCTGAGACTTGAGTTCCGAACGAAGCGCCCCTGGAAGCGGCACCGTCCTATCCTTTTTCCCTTTACCGTCATGAACGGTGATTATCCCGGCATCGAAATTCAGGCAGTGGACCCGCAGATTGAGACACTCGAACAAGCGCAAGCCACAACCGTAGAGCATCTTCACCACCAGGTCAAACGGTGGTGCAAGGTCAGAACTCTTGATCCGGGTCTACTAATTACAGTTCACAAAATACAGCGTAAC
>CAYTVF010000184.1:0-8558 GCA_964441345.1 uncultured Desulfopila sp.
CGATTCCCCGCACCGTTGCGCCCAGATTATCGACCGCGGCGATCACTTCGGGAAAGCGTTGTGCGATATCCTGGTAGGTCTTGCCCCGCGTCTCTTCATTTGCCATAACATTACCCGTTGTCGAAGTTTGTTCTTTTCCGGCAGCCTTTTCGCAAAGGACTGCCGGGTCCGTGTATCATCATCATACACCCTGATGCAAGGAAAAGAAATTTCCAATTCATATCCGCTCCCTGTCACTCCTCTCCCGATTTTTTTCCTCGGCCGGTATTTACTTTTGGCCTGAAAAGTGTTTGTCTTGATGATAATCACTAACGAATGCAAGGATCTCCAGGATCACACCAGGAGGCTGATATGAAGACAATCGAGATAAAAAAGGGCCTTGACATCCCCATCTCCGGGGGACCGGAGCAGAAGATCCGGCCGGGCAATCCGATCCGCCAGGTGGCAATTATCGGCGACGATTATGTCGGCATGAAACCGACCATGCTGGCGGGACCGGGCGAGCGCGTCGTTGTCGGCCAGCCCCTGTTCACCGACAAGAGAAATCCGGGGGTGGTCTTTACCTCGCCGGGGTGCGGGACGGTCGCTGCCGTCAACCGGGGGGAGAAAAGGAAATTCGAGTCGCTGGTGATCGAACTGGACGGCGACGAATCGGTTGCCTTCGGTGAGCCCATGGACCGGCCGGACCAACTCGAGCCGCCGGCCATCCGTGAACGTTTGATCAATTCCGGACTGTGGACCGCTTTCAGGACCCGCCCCTACGGCAAGACTCCGGCTATCGCCGCAACGCCCGCCGCCCTGTTCATCACCGCCATCGACACTGGTCCGCTGGCCGCCCTGCCGCTGGTCATCCTCAACGAGTACCAGGCGGAGTACCGGTTCGGCCTGAAGATCCTGCGGCGGCTGGTCGCCGTCCCCATCCATTACTGCACCGGAGCCGCCACCCTGCAGCCCTTTGAGCAGGTGGACGGGCTTGAATACTGGTCCTTTGCCGGGCCCCATCCGGCCGGGCTGCCGTCGACCCATATCCACTTCATCGACCCGGTGCACGAAAACAAGACCGCCTGGCATATCGGTTACCAGGATGTCATTGCGATCGGCCACCTTTTCCTGACCGGCCGGCCGCTGACCGAGCGAGTCGTCGCCCTCGCCGGCGCCGGCGTCATCCGGCCGGCCCTGGTAAAAACCAGGGTGGGGGCTTCGCTCATCGATCTCTGCCGGCGCGAAATATTCCTCGACGAACTGAGGGTTATCTCTGGCTCGGTGCTCAGCGGCCGCGAGTCTAAGGGCAACGTCACCTTTCTCGGCCGCTTCCACGACCAGGTTTCGGTTATCGTTCATTCCAGCGGCAGGTCGCTCTTCAACTGGCTGCTGCCCGGCCAGGACCGCTTTTCCATCAAGCCGGTTTTCGCTTCGGCCTTCCGCAAAAATAAAAAGGCAACCTTGCCGATGAACACGGCGCTGTGGGGCGGGAAGAGGGCCATTTACCCGCTTGGCACCTACGAAGAAGTCATGCCCATGGACATCATTGCCATGGCGCTGCTCAAAGCGCTCGCCACGGGCAACACCGAAAAATCGAAGGCGCTCGGCTGCCTCGAACTGATCGAGGACGACCTGGGCCTCTGCGGCTTTGTCTGTCCCGGCAAAAACGAATTCGGCCCCAGTTTGCGGGAGGTGCTTACCGCCATCGAACAGGGCAATTAGATTCACCGATTAGATTCACCAAATAGCTCTCCACTTTTTCAAAAGGTGACAGTTTGCAGATGAAATTCTTGAATAAACTCATGGAAGACGCCGGCCGCCACTTTACCAAAGACGGTCGCCTGGCGCGCTGGTATCCGCTTTACGAGGCCTTCGACTCCTTCCTGTTCGGCTCCAGCCAGACCACCAAGGCGGCCCCCCATATCCGGGATTCCATCGATCTGAAGCGGATCATGACCACCGTCCTTATCGCCCTCCTGCCCTGCACCCTTATGGCCATATGGAATACCGGCTATCAGGCCAACTCGGCGATCGCCGCCATGGGCTTGCCCGGGCCGGACGGCTGGCGGGGCGAAATCATGGCGCTGGCCGGCTGCGACCCGGCAAGTCTCTTCTCCAACTTCCTCCACGGCGCCCTCTACTTCCTGCCGATCTATATGGTCACCATGGTGGTCGGCTCATTCTGGGAGGGGGTCTTCAACATGATTCGCGGCCATGAATTCTCCGAGGCATTTCTGGTTACCGGCCTGCTCTTTTCCCTGTCCCTGCCGCCGACCATTCCGCTCTGGCAGGTCGCGGTCGGGATCAGTTTCGGCCTGATTTTCGCCAAGGAGGCGTTCGGCGGCGTGGGCCGCAATTTCGTCAACCCGGCGCTTGCCTCGCGGGTCTTCATCTACTTCGCCTATCCGGCCCAGATGACCGGGGATACCGTATGGGTCGCGGTCGACGGCGTCACCAGCGCCACCCCCCTCAGCTATCTGGCCGTCGCCCAGCCGGGCGAGACCCTGGCCTCCATGGATCTGAGCTGGCTGCAGGCCTTTCTCGGCGCCACCCCGGGATCGATGGGCGAGACCTCGACCCTTGCCTGCCTGATAGGCGCGTTCATCCTGCTGGCGACCGGCATCGCCTCGTGGCGGATCATGGCCTCGACCCTGATCGGCGCCGTGCTCTGCGGCGCATTTTTCTATTTTACCGGCAGTGCCGCCGCAAGTCCGCTGTATGCAATTCCGCCGCACTGGCATCTGGTCCTGGGCGGCTTTGCCTTCGGCCTGGTCTTCATGGCCACCGACCCGGTATCGGCCGCCCATACCCATACCGGCCAGTGGCTGTTCGGCCTGCTGATCGGGGTGCTGGCCATCGTGATCCGGGTCGCCAACCCGGCCTACCCGGAAGGGACAATGCTGGCTATCCTTTTGGGCAATGTCTTTGCCCCGCTGTTCGACTACTTCGTTATCCGGGCCAATATGAAAAGAAGGATATTACGCCATGGCTGAAGAATCCATTGCCAGACCTTTTTATACAGTACTCGTCCTGGCCTTCATCTGCTCGACGCTGGTCGCCGGGGCGGCGGTGGGATTGCGTCCGCGGCAGGATGCCAACCGGGATCTCGACCGCAAGAAACATATCCTCTACGCCGCGGGTCTTTTCCGGGAAGGAAAAAACATCGAGGAGATGTTCGGCCCGATCGAGACGAAAATAATAGAACTCGCCACCGGAAAATTTGTACCGGAGGACACTCTCCGCCCGGAATCATTCAAACAGCTGAAGTCGGCACTGTCCGACGATACCGGCCGGCCGTTGACCAATGAAGAGGACCGGGCCAGGCTGCGCCGCCTGGAGAAGTACTCCCTGGTCTATCTGGTAAAAGACGGCGATACGATCGGCCAGCTGGTCCTTCCGGTGCGCGGCAAGGGACTGTGGTCGACCATGTATGCTTACGTGGCGATAGACGGCGACCTCGCGACCATTCGCGGCGTCTCCTTTTACGAACACGGCGAAACTCCCGGCCTGGGCGGAGAAATTGAAAACAAACAGTGGCAGGGCGGCTGGCGGGGCAAGAAGGTATACGACGACAAGGGGGCGATCGGCTTGAAGTTTGTCAAGGGTAAAGCCGCAACCGAGGCCCCGGCGAAAGACTACCGGATCGACGGCCTTTCCGGCGCGACGCTCACCACCAAAGGAGTCGACAACCTCATGGAATTCTGGTTCGGGGATCATGGCTTCAAACCCTTTTTTACCAAATTGCAAAAGATGCAGAAGAAGGATGTGAACAATGGCTGAAACCAATCTTGAGCTGTTTAAGAACTCGATTTTCAAACGCAATCCCATCGCCCTGCTGGTTCTCGGCATCTGTTCGTCGCTGGCGGTTACCGGCCAGATGGCGACCGCCCTGGTCATGACAATCTGCGTCGCTCTGGTTACCGCCTTCTCCAGCATGGCCATCAGCATCGTCCGCCATAAGATCCCGAACAGCGTGCGCATCGGCCTGCAGATCATCATTATCGCCACCCTAGTCATTCTGGTGGATCAAATTCTCAAGGCCTATTATTTCAGCCTCTCCAAACAGCTGTCGATCTTCGTCGGCCTGATTATCACCAACTGCATCGTCATGGGCCGGGCCGAAGGTTTCGCCATGTCCAATCCGCCGGTTCCAAGCTTTATCGACGGGATCGGCAACGGCCTCGGCTACGGCTTCATCCTCATGTCGGTCTCCTTTATCCGCGAACTGCTCGGCTCCGGCAGCCTGTTCGGCGTTCCGGTCCTGCCGCTGACCACCAGCGGCGGCTGGTACCTGCGCAACGGCCTCCTGGTCCTGCCAGCCAGCGCCTTTTTCCTCATCGCCCTGATCATCTGGCTGCTCCGCTCCGTCGATCCCAACCAACAGGAGAAGAAAGAATAATGGCCCACTTCGTCGACATCATAATCCGCTCTCTCTTTCTTGAGAATCTGCCGCTCAGTTTCTTTCTCGGCATGTGCACCTTCATGGCCCTGTCCAAACAGGTAAAGATTGCCGTGGGGCTCGGTGCCGCGGTACTTTTTCTCCAGGTGATAACCGTCCCGCTGAACAACCTTATCCTCAACTACCTGCTCAAACCCGGGGCGTTGGCCTGGGCCGGTCAGCCGGACCTCGATCTCACCTTCCTCGGCTTCATCACCTACATCGGCATCATTGCCGCCGTGGTGCAGATCCTGGAAATGATCATCGACCGTTTTCTGCCGGCCCTCTACAATACCCTGGGGATATTTCTGCCGCTCCTGACCGTCAACTGCGCCATCTTCGCCGGCTCGCTCTTTATGGTTGAACGGGACTATACCTTTGCCGAAAGCGTCGCCTACGGGATCGGCTCGGGCGGCGGCTTTTTCCTCGCCGTGGTCTGCCTGGCCGGCATCCGGGAGAGGCTCGAGTATGCCGACCCTCCCGCCGGGCTCCGCGGGCTCGGTCTGACCTTTATCACGGTGGGGCTGATGGCCATGGCCTTCATGGGGCTGGCCGGCCTGTAATTGAGAATGGTTTTGACGACCGATATAACACAAGTGAACGAGGGACTCAGGCAATGACTGAAATATATTACGGGGTACTCTGCTTTCTGGCCATCCAGCTGGTACTGGTCACACTCATTGTTATCGCCAAGCGGACCCTGCTGCCCGAAGGCGAAATCACCATAGAGGTCAACGACAGCAAAAAAGTCCAGGTCAAGCCCGGCGGCAAGCTGCTGACCACCCTTTCCGACCAGGGCATTATCCTGTCGTCGGCCTGCGGCGGGGGAGGCAGCTGCGGCCAGTGCCGCTGTATCGTCAAGGAGGGCGGCGGCAGCATCCTGCCCACGGAGAAATCGCAGATCAACAATCGCGACGCCAGACTGGGCATGCGGTTGTCCTGCCAGGTGGCGGTGAAGAGGGATCTAAAGATCAAAGTCCCGGCGGAAGCGCTCGAGGCCAAAAAATGGCACTGCAAGGTGATCTCGAACAGCAATGTCGCAACCTTCATCAAGGAACTGGTCATCGGTCTGCCGGAAGGAGAGGAGGTGGGATTCAGGGCGGGCGGTTATATCGAAATCGAAGTCCCGCCCCATACCCTCGAATACCGCAACTTCGAGATCGACGAACGGTTCCTCGCCGACTGGACCAAGTTCAAGATGTTCCAGTATAAATCCCATGTCCATACGCCGGTCACCAGGGCGTACTCGATGGCCAACTATCCTGGTGAAAAGGGGGTTATTAAACTGAATGTGCGGATTGCCAGTCCGCCGCCCGGCCGGGATGCCCTGCCGCCCGGGCAGGTCTCTTCCTTTATTTTCAACCTCAAGCCGGGCGACGACGTTACCATCGCCGGCCCCTTCGGCGAGTTCTTCATGGACGACAGCGATTCGGAGGTTATCCTGATCGGCGGCGGCGCCGGCATGGCCCCGCTGCGCAGCCATGTCTTCGACCTTTTCAAGGCCAAAAAAACTACGCGCAAAGTGTCGTACTGGTACGGCGGCAGGAGCCTCAAGGAGGTCTTTTATACCGAGGAATTTCTCGAACTTGAGAGAAAGCACGACAACTTCTCCTTCCACCTGGCCCTGTCGAATCCGCTGCCGGAGGACAACTGGACCGGCCTGACCGGCTTCATCCACCAGGTTGTCTACGACCAGTATCTGCATGATCATCCGGCCCCGGAGGACGTCAACTACTACCTGTGCGGCCCGCCGATGATGAACAAGGCGGTCTTTGCCATGCTCGACGATCTCGGGGTGGAGAAGACCAGTATCCACTACGATGACTTTGGCGGATAAGGCCGCAGTGCTTATGGTAAGTCTATGACAACCTTTCTCCTGACCCTGGCCATAACTTTTGTTCTGCTGCTCACGGCCGGCGTTACCATCAGCTATTGCAAGCGGCGGCAGAGCGCCACCAGCCACGGCCTGACCGGCATGTGCCACGAAACGGGCGGCACCATGTGCGGCTGCTGCGGTTCCCGGTTGCTGAACAATCGAGGGAATTCATCCCACCAAAATGGTTGCCGTAAACATGATCTCCCCCCAACAACCCGCAACAATTGAGTAAATAGTCGTACCAGGCCTTATCGCCATCCCCCCTGGCCAACCTCCCTCGCCTCTTCTTTTTGCCGCCCAGCCGCCCGCCTGCAGCCGCCGGCGCTCAAAGCATCCGGCGGACTTCGCTTGTTTTTCGACAGACACATGCTCATTCAGCCGTTCAAGCAAACGATCGATCGCAGGTCCACCGAGGATATTTTGAGGTTTTGCAAAATATTTATTAATTGCATTTGACTTTTCCACAATTATTCGTGTAATATTTGTTTAATTACTAACCAAGAACACATTTTCACCCCTTTTGCCTGACTGGAGCACGCGAACATATGGACATAGACGAGACCAATATCCAGATACTTCGCCATCTGAAAGACGGCAGGAAATCCTTCAAGCTCATCGCCGAGGAATTGTCCCTTACCGAAAACACCATTCGCAGCCGGGTCAATAAGCTCATGGAGGAAGGTATCCTGAAGTTTTCCGGAAACGTCCAGATCGATGCCCTGGCCGGCCACAATCTCCTCTACCTGGGGGTGAAATTAAAAACCATGGAACTGCAGAAAAAGGCCGAGGAGTTCAGCCGGCTGCGGGGTGTGGTGTCGGCCGGGATTGTCACCGGCAGATACGATATCATCCTCCAGGCCCTGCTTGGTCCGGGCTACACCCTGCTGGAGTTCATCACCGAGCAGGTCGCCCGGGTCGAGGATGTGCAGACCGTGGAAAGCTTCCTGGTCTACAAGGGATACAACTTAAAGGTGCCGTACCTACTTTGATTTACAAGCGTTTTCCCTCCTTGCCCAGACCGCGGACCTCCTCCCCGCGGGAATGGGCAAGCCGGGAGAACTTACCAACCGCTCAACAAGGAGACTACAATGATCGTCGGAATTCTCAAGGAAATCAAAATCGCAGAAAACAGAGTGAGCATGACCCCCGCAGGTGTCGAGGTCATGACCCATCACAAACATCAGGTCCTCGTTGAAAAGAATGGCGGCAAGGGCAGCGGATTTTCCGACGAAGAGTACGTTCAGGCGGGAGCGACCATCGTCGACAGCCCCGCCGAAATCTTCGCCAAGTCCGATATGGTCATGCACGTCAAGGAGCCGCAGCCCCAGGAATACGATCTTATCCGCAAGGACCAGATCGTCTTTACCTACCTGCACCTGGCCGCGGACGAACAGCAGACCCGCGGCCTGATAAAGGCGAGGTCGGTGAATATCGCCTATGAAACGATCCAGAAGGAAGACGGCTCGCTCCCCCTGCTCACCCCGATGAGTGAGGTTGCCGGCCGGATGGCCGCCCAGGTCGGCGCCGAATACCTGCAGATGACCAAAGGCGGACGGGGCATTCTCCTCGGCGGCGTTCCCGGCGTGGAACCCGGCAACGTGGTGGTTATCGGCGGCGGCGTGGTCGGCATCAATGCCGCCCTCCTGGCCTGCGGTCTTGGCGCCAAGGTCTATCTGCTCGACACCAACCTTGACCGGCTGCGCTACCTGCGGGAAGTAATGCCCGCCAACTGTTTCCCGATCATGAGCAGCTTACCGAAACTGCGCGAACTGCTGAAGGAGGCCGATCTGGTGGTCGGCGCCGTCCTCATTCCCGGAGCCAAAGCCCCCAAGCTGGTCACCAGGGACATGCTGAAAGTGATGAAACCGGGTTCGGTGATGGTCGATGTCGCCATCGATCAAGGCGGCTGCTTTGAAACCTCCGTCGCCACCTCCCATGACAAACCGGTTTATACCGTCGACGGCGTAGTGCACTACTGCGTGGCCAATATGCCGGGCGCGGTCGCCAAGACCTCAACTCTCGCCCTGACCAACGCCACCCTGCCCTATGCCGTGCAGATCGCCAACAAAGGCTGGAAAAAAGCCGCTCTGGACAATGTCGAGATCGCCCGCGGCCTCAACATTGTCGATGGCAAGGTAACCTATAAGGCAGTTGCCGAGGCTTTCGGCCTGGAATTCACCCCTGCCGCCGAAGTCCTGAAGTAATCAAAGCAAGGCATACAATTCCCCCCTCCCCTGGCGGGAGGGGGGTAGGGGGGGGGGG
>CAYTVF010000185.1:0-8516 GCA_964441345.1 uncultured Desulfopila sp.
ACTGGGCGTTAATAAAACTAGCCCGCCTGGAGTATTATCGGTAAACTCACGCTAGCTTTGGTTGTCGCTCTTGGGGCATTTCCGGAACTCAGGCCGGTCTTTGGGGCTGCCGACAAGGCAAAGCCATTGTCGATGAATCTCGTCATCCAGATGATGATGCTTTCCGCGGGTGCCATAATCCTGATGGTCTGCAAGATCAAGCCACAGGAAATACCCAACGGCACAGTTTTCAAAGCCGGGATGGTAGCCGTTATTTCAATTTTCGGGGTAGCCTGGATGGCCGATACATTTTTTGAGGCGCATTTCACCCTTCTCAAGGACACGCTGGCCGGTGTAGTGAAAACCCAACCATGGACATATGCCATTGTCCTGTTTCTGGTTTCGAAGCTGGTGAACAGCCAGGCCGCGGCACTGGCCGCAATAGTGCCGCTCGGCCTCAGCATCGGTGTTGATCCGAAGGTGATTCTGGCTTTCCTGCCGGCCTGTTACGGATACTTTGTCCTGCCGACTTATGCCAGCGATCTGGCCTGCATCGGCTTTGACCGCTCAGGAACTACTAAGATAGGCAAATATATCATTAATCATAGTTTCATCATCCCCGGCCTGATCGGTGTAGGTACGGGCAGTGCAGTGGGATATCTGCTGGTTAAAATTTTCTTCTGATGACGGGAGAGTGAAAAACAGAACAGCAACAAGATAGAATTGCGGGTAAGATATTGTTTTGCCACAGCCGATACCGCCATCGATGCGCCACAACCGTGACAATCACGAAGACGGAGGGATCGGTTGCCAACGCAAGGTCCCGATAAACGGGATTCTCCTGAAGAAAGAAGATAAGGAAGAAGGAGTTTTTCATGGTGCGAACATTGCTTTTGCTTATTCTGATCCTGCTGTCTCCCGACCTTGGCCGGAGTGAAACGACCGATTCGCGAACGGGACCGAAGGCGTATCTTCCCGAAAGCGTATTCGAATTCCAGCCGGTGGTGGAAGGGACTGAGGTTATCCACGATTTCGTTCTCCATAACAAGGGAGACGAACCGTTGGAAATTGTTAACGTCAAGTCCGGCTGAGGCTGCACGGCCGCGACGAGTGCGCGGCAGATCCTTCCCGGGGCGGAGGGACATATTACAGTCAGATTCAATACCAGCAACTATGGGGGCCGGCAAAAAAGGGAAACGGTCCGGGTGAAAACCAACGATCCGGCACAACCCTCGTTTAATCTGGTCGTCACCGGCAAAGTCGATAAAAAACCAGCGGCGGATGCTCTGCCGAAACCATAACCGTCGGCACCGACAATGGTGCTAGCATCCTGTCATCAAGGATATTTCGCCAAGGCCTCGAAACCGGAGACAACATCGAACAGTTCCTCATCGATACTGCTCTGCCGCAGACGGTGATATCTCCCGCCCAGATCTTTCAGCAATTCTTCGATGTTCTTTTCGGCGCGCTGCATTGCCGCCAGGCGGCAGGCGTTCTCGCTGGCCAGGGATTCGGCGCAGGCCCGGAACAGCGAAACGAAGAGATATTCGCGGATGAGGGCCCGCAGAGTCTCCGTGCCGCCGCCGATAACTTCGGGGAGTTGCTTCGTCGGCCAGGCACAATAGGCCAAATCGCGCCGCCAGGTTTCATCGAGCGGCAGCAGGCGCTGGCTGACCGGTGTGTAAATCACATCGGCCCGGGGACGATGGTAAAAAAGATAGAGTTCCCGCAGTTTATCCATATTGCCGAGCTCCTCGATTTCGCCGAGAATCTGCCCGACCAGCGGGGTTATCGATTTGACCGAATTCGGCACGGGGAAAAGGCCCGGCATGTCCTGACCCTGGTCGGTCAGCCGGGCATGGACACGCTCGCCGACCGCCCAGATGCGGGGAGAAGCAGGCAGCGCAGCCAGGGTCCGCAGGGCAAAATCGACCAACTCCTCATTGAACTGGCCCACCAGCCCCTGGTCCGAACCGAAGATCACGGCTCCTCTGCGGTCGCCGTCGGTGGCCTTGTCTTCAGGCATCGCCGCGCTGTCCCGCAGGCAAATCCGCAAGCCGAGTCCCACCGTATAAAAGTAATCCGCCAGGGCAGTCACCGATTTTTCATACTGCCCCATATTGGATGCGGCCAGGGCCTTCATCGAGCGGACAACGGACTGCAGGTCGCGGGCCCCGCCGAGCTTGCGGGCAAGACTTGCCGTGGTGTCGCTCACGGTTTCCCCCGCGGTGCCGAAGTTGAGGATGGGGACGATGGCGGCGATGGCGGCGATACGGATGGAGACTGGAACGGGGCGAGCGCTGCCCGGGCTATATCGATAATCGCCGTCCGGTCCTCGTCGGTCAAGGTCTCGGCGGTAGCCAGGCGCTCGCCCGGACCGCCCGCACCGTCGGCGATGTCCGCTACGGCTCCCAGCAGGGCCTGCTCGGCATCCGCCATCCGGTCGAGGGGGACCCGCGTGAAGAGTCCGGCCGCAAGCGCCAGCAGAACCGCGATCTGCGCGGGCACCGGGACGATGGAGAATTCCGGTTGTTTCAAACAGCCGCGGATGCGCCGGCCATGCTCGATGATCCGGCGGGTCTCCTCATCCAGCCTGGCGCCGAACCGGGCGAAGGTTTCGAGTTCCTCGAACTGGGCATATGCCAGTTTGAGATCCCCCGCCACTTCCCGGTAGACCGCCCGCTGCGCCTTGCCGCCGACCCGCGACACCGATTTGCCGACATCGACCGCGGGCAGCACCCCCAGCTCGAACAGGGACGGCGACAGATAGATCTGGCCGTCGGTGATGGAGATGAGATTGGTGGGAATATAGGCGGAAATATTCTGGGCCTCGGTTTCGATGATCGGCAGGGCGGTGAGGGAGCCGCCGCCGAGTTCCTTGCGCAGGTGGGTGGCCCGTTCGAGCAGACGGGAGTGAATATAAAAAATATCGCCGGGAAAGGCCTCGCGGCCGGGCGGCCGGCGCAGCAGGAGGGAAAGCTCGCGATAGGCCCGGGCATGATGGGTGAGGTCGTCGTAGACGATCAGCACATCCCGGCCCGCCTCCATGAAATACTCGGCGATACTGGTCGCGGCATAGGGGGCGATGTAGGCAAGGCCCGCCGGGTCGCTGCCCTCGGTGACGACGACGACGGTAGTAGCCAGCGCGCCTTTTTCCCGCAGGACGGCGACGGTCTTGGCGACACTGGCGGCCCGCTGGCCGATGGCGCAGTAAACGCACAATACCCCGCTGCCCCGCTGGTTGAGAATGGCATTGATGGCGATGGAGGTCTTGCCGGTCTGGCGGTCGCCGAGGATCAGCTCGCGCTGGCCGCGGCCGATGGGGATCAGGGCATCGATCACCTTCAAGCCGGTCTGCAGGGGGACGGTGACCGGGGCCCGATCCATGATGGAGGCCGACGGCCGTTCGATCGCCAGACGCCTGCGGCAGGCAGGCGCCTTTTTGCCGTCGAGGGGCCGGCCGAGAGGATCGATGACCCGGCCCAGCAGCTCCTCCCCCACCGGTACGTCCATGACCCGGCCGGTACGCAGGACTTTGTCCCCTGCCTGCAGGTGGCGATAATCGCCCAGCAGCACGATACCGATCTCACGTTCCGTCAGGTTGAAGGCGATGCCGAACAGTCCGCCGGGGAATTGCACCAGCTCTTCGAAACCCACGCCGGGAAGACCCGACACCGTGGCGATTCCGGTGGCAACGGACAAAACCGTGCCGACCTCACGGGCAATGAGCCCCGGGGTAAAATTCTCCCGGGCCTGGCGCATCCCGGCAAAGGCAGCGGCAAAGACGCTTTGCAGGTTTTCATATTGCGGGTCAGCCATGGCCGTCGGCTCCGGAAGCGGGGTTTGGCCCGGCTGCACTCTCCGGCTTGGCCTCGCTGAGCGCTGCTTCCCCTTGCTCCTCGGCCGGAGAAGCAACGCTCAGCAGTTCGGCGACACGCTGTTCGAGGGTGAGAAGATAATCGGCAATCGACCAGGCCACCTCATAGCCGTTCGCACTCAGGGCAATGCCGCCGATCAGATCCGCCGAGGTCTCGAACTGGAGCCGGCCGGCAAAATTAAATGTTTGCTGCACTGCCAGTTCCAGCTCCCGCTGCTCTGCCGCCGCCAGGGGAAAGGTGCTGCGCACCAGGGCCGGTCCGGCCGCCGCGAAGATTGGATGCAGCCCTTGCCGCTTCTCTTCCGGCAGCGCCCTGCAGCGGCGGATAAAGGCCCCGACCATCTGCTTCTCCAAACTTTCCGTCGCGAGGTCACTGAGCGTCCGGCGGGCTATGGCAAAGACCTCGTCCCGGGTTCGCCGCAGGATCTCTTCTTTCCGGTTGCGGAAATCATTGTATATGGCCTCCTGCTGTCTGATCCGCAATTCCTCGTGCGCTCTCCGGGCCTCTTCGAGGAGCCTTTGCCGTTCCGCCCGGGCATCGAGCGTCGCCGTGCCGAGCAGGTCGTTGCGCTGTCGCTCGAATTCCTCGTTTTTGCGTCTGAACTCGTCGCGCTCCCTGTTCGCTTCGCCCTTCCTCGCCAGGGCGTCGGCCAGTTCCGCGGCGATCCGTTTTTCCCGGGCATCGATGGCGCAGAGGATGGGAGTATAGAGAAACCGCTTCATCAGCCAGACCAGGATGAGGAAATTGACGAGCTGGGCGATGACGGTAAACCAGTCGATGAGCATGGCTCATTTTCCTCCGGCCTGGGCGATGAGGTGATTCCAGAAGGGGTTGGCGAAGACCAGAATCATCGACACCACAAAACAGTAGATGGCGGTGGATTCGATCATCGCCAGGCCGACGAACAGGGTCCGGGTGATGGTGGTCGAGGCATCGGGCTGCTGGGCCAGCGAGCTCAAGGCGGTCGACACCGCCCGGCCTTCGCCGAGAGCGGGGGCGATGACCCCGACCGCGATGGTCAGGCCGGCGGTGAAAATCGATACCACTGCGACGAGAGTCAGGCTGTCCATACGTTCTCCTTAAAGTAGTGTATCACGAAGACGCTTTGTTGTAGATACTCCGTGCACCATGGTGCACGGAGTGCACCCTACGAAAAACTCCTTGGGATGATGCGGATGTTGGTTCATTTCCCTGCCTCCACGTTCTGACCCGGCCCCTCGTTGCCCATGGCGGCGGCGATATATACCGTGGCCAGGACGCTGAAAATATAGGCCTGGACCATCCCGGTGAGCAGGCCGAGGAGGGTCATGACCAGCGGAAAGATATAGGGGGTGATGGTGAGCAGAATGCCGATAATCATCTCGCCGCTCATCATATTGCCGAACAGCCGGACCGACAGGGCCAGAGTTCGGGATATTTCGCCGATAATGTTGAAGGGCAGCATGATAACGGTCGGTTCCAGATAGGACTTGCAGTAGCCGGCCAGTCCCTGGTTTTCGATGCCGAAGAGCGGTACCGCCACAAACACGCAGAAGGCCAGGGCGACCGTCGTCGACAGGGAGCCGGTCGGCGGCTTGAAGCCGGGGATGACGATGCACAGGCTGGCCATGGCGACAAAGAGAAAAACCGTGCCGATGAAGCCGAGAAATTTCCGCGGCTCCCTCAGGCCCACCTCGGCTATCTGCTTTTCCATGGCGACTATGATGATCTCCAGGAGGTTCTGCCAGCGCGAACGCTGCAGCCCCGTGGCGAGGTTGCCGGTGATGATTTTCGCCCCAACCGCCAGGATCAGCATCAAGACCCAGGTGTAGACAATGGTGGCGTTCAGCTTGACAAAACCGTACTGCCAGTAGATGTGGTGATCGGGACTAAGCTGCATGACCTGCCTCCCGGCTCGCCCGGCTCAAGTCATCCCGCCCTGCCCTTTTGCCGAACCGCACCATGATAAGGCGGGCCACGAGCAAGCCGAGGAGAGCGATGAGGAGCCTCAGGATATCAGGCCGGCTGCCGCCGGAGAGTATAAAAAAACCGGCCACGGCTATGGTCGTCCGCAGCACAAAGCTTGCCATAAACCACAGCCCCGGACGTGGCGATGCCAACCCTTTGCCCACCGTCCACCACAGGCCGCCGTAGAAAAACATCCCGAGCAGCAGCCCGCCCGGAAACGCCAGAAGCAGCAGCAATGTTTCAGTCATCGTCGTCCTCCCGTTCCTCCCGGATTTTCCGGTCTTCTTTTGCCACCCAATGCCCGGCATTGATAAATCCGAGCAGCAGGCCGATGAACAGCAGGCTGAGCGTCCAGGAATGCGGGCCGGGATAATGCTTATCGAGCCAGATGCCGAGTGCCGCTCCCAGCAGGGTGGGAACGGCGACCGACCAGCCGATCAGCCCCATCATCCCCAGCCCATACCAGATCGTCCGGGTAACGTGGCGCTGGGCCTTCTGCTTGCGCGCCGCCTTTTCGCCGACCTGCCGGCTGAAGGCCTCCCGCTCTTTTTCGGACTTTTCTTTCTCCTGCCGTTTTTCATCCATGCTGCGTCCTCACCAGGCGGCGAATGAAAATACTCTCCATTTTGGCCAGCATCAGCCGGACACTCTGTTCCTGTTCGTCAAGATTGTGAAATTCACGGTCGACCGCTTCGCGCAGCAGGCCGAGATCATTGCCGCCGATGGCGTTGCGCACCGAAACCAGGACCTCCGGGCCGTTCTTGACCAGTATTCCTTCATCGATCGCCACGTAGACCTCTCCCTCGGCTTTGCTCTCGTAGGTCAGAATCCCGGCGACAAGCGGCGCAACACAGTCGCGCCGACGCGGCAGGAATCCCACCGAGCCCCGGTAGGTCTCGGCGACTATCCGGGACACCCCGGCCTTCTCGGCAAAGATCCGGAAAGGCAGGAGAATCTTGAGTTTCATCGAGAGTGTTTCCATATGCTTATGACATTAGGGCGCAACTGTCTCCACCTGCGCCATGACCCGTCCGGTTCTTCTCCTTGCCTCGTCGATGGTGCCGATCATATAGAGGGCGCTCTCCGGACAGTCCTTGCACTCGTCCCGGAGAATGCTCTCACAGCCGTCCAAGGCATCGCTCAGGCTGACGAGCTTTCCCTTCTGGCCGGTAAACTGCTCGGTGGTATAAAACGGCTGGGTGAGAAAACGTTCCAGCCGCCGGGCGCGCCCCACCGTGGCCCGGTCCGCGGGCGTAAGCTGCTCCAGGCCGAGCATGGCGATAATATCCTTCAGTTCGGCGTACTGGGCCAGGGTCTTGCGGATTTTCCGGGCCAGCCGATAATGGCGTTCGCCGATAATGGTCGGAGTGGCCATCTTCGAGCTGGACTGCAGCGGATCGATGGCCGGAAAAAGCCCCTCGCTCGCCCGTTTGCGCGACAGCACGATGGATGCCGAGAGGTGGGAGAAGGTGTGGACCGCCGCCGGATCGGTAAAATCGTCGGCGGGCACATATACCGCCTGGATCGAGCTGATGGCTCCCTTGTCGGTGTTGGCGATACGCTCCTCAAGACCCGCCAGCTCGGTGCCCATGGTCGGCTGGTAGCCCAGGCGCGACGGCATCCGGCCCATCAGCCCGGAGACCTCGGAACCGGCCTGGATGAATCGAAAAATATTATCGATGAGCAGCAGTACGTCGCGATGCTCGTCGTCCCGGAAATATTCGGCCATGGTCAAGGCCACGTGCCCGATGCGGAAACGGGCGCCCGGCGGTTCGTTCATCTGCCCGAAGACCATGACCATGTTGGGCAGGACACCCGCCGCCTGCATGTCGCGGTACAACTCCTCGCCTTCGCGGCACCGTTCGCCGATGCCGCAGAAGATGCTGACGCCCCGGTGCTGGCCGACCATGTTGTGGATCATCTCGGTGAGCAGCACCGTCTTGCCGACGCCCGCGCCGCCGAAGAGGCCGGCCTTGCCGCCGCGCTCCAGGGGCATCAGGACATCGATGACCTTGATCCCCGTCTCGAAGATTTCCGATTTGGTCGACCGCCGCGCAAGCGGTGGCGGGGCCTGATGGACGGAGCGCCATGAAAGCTCCTTTGGCTCGGCCAGCCGGTCGATGGTCCGGCCGAAGACATCGAACATGCGCGAAAGAATTCCCCGGCCGACCGGGGCCATGAGGGGGCCGCCGCTGTCTTCCACCGTCATGCCGCGGGCAAGCCCCTGGGTCGGGGTCAGGGCGATGCCGCGGACCAGATGTCTGTCCAGCTGGGCCAGAACTTCGATGGCGATATTTCCCGTTGCCCCGGCATGCAGCAAGGTGGAGATAGGCGGCAGTTGGCCATCAAACCGGATATCCACGACGCTGCCCTGTACCGAGACAACCATGCCAATATTCACTGGGAGTGGTTTATGTTCCATAGCGGCATCTCTATGCTGGTCAACCTGAATAGCCTTGCACTATGGTTATGCAAGGTCCTTTCTTCTACTGTATCGAAAAATTGAGGCGGAATCAAATCCGGTGGTCCACGTCGCCGGACTATTTGCTTATGAAAATGTGTTACTATTCAACGTTCCAACCGGGCGGGCCCGGCCTTTATTGCTCAAAGCAACAGACATCTTGTTACTTAGAAGTTTATTTCAATAGCATGCATGCACTTTGTCAGGCTGGGTTTTAGCCTCCCCTCCCTTGACGGGAGGGGATTGAGGGG
>CAYTVF010000186.1:0-8371 GCA_964441345.1 uncultured Desulfopila sp.
AATAGTGAGATAGCCGAGGCAATGAAGGTTCGCCTGGACGATGAACTGCCGGAAAGAGAAGAGTGCATGCCGATTATCAGGCGGGCGCCGGATCGAGGATTCCGGTTGAGCAGGAGTCAGACCGAGACCGCTTTGAAAAATGCTCTGCGTTATATCCCGGAACGGCACCATCGGCTGTTAATTCCGGAGTTTCTTGCAGAACTGCGGACCTGCGGACGGATTTACGGCTACCGCTTTCGCCCCCATGGGCCGATCAAGGCCAAGCCCATCGCCCAATATCAGGGCAACTGCCTGGCCGGCAAGGCCTTTCAGCTGATGATCGACAACAATCTCGATTTCGAGGTGGCGCTCTACCCCTATGAGCTGGTGACCTACGGCGAGACCGGCAGTGTCTGCCAGAACTGGATGCAGTTGCGGCTGATCAAAAAGTATCTGCAGGTGCTGACCGAAGAGCAGACCCTGGTCATGCAGTCGGGCCATCCCTTAGGCCTTTTTCAGTCGAGTCCGGACAATCCGCGGGTGATCATCACCAACGGCCTGATGGTCGGGCTCTACGACAATCAGGACGACTGGGAGATCGCCGCCCAGATGGGGGTGTCCTCCTACGGCCAGATGACCGCCGGCGGCTGGATGTATATCGGGCCCCAGGGCATCGTCCACGGCACCTATAACACCCTGCTCAATGCCGGCCGGAAGATGTGCGGTGTGGCTGCGGACGGGGATCTGGCCGGCCTGCTCTTCGTCTCCTCCGGGCTGGGCGGCATGAGCGGTGCCCAGCCGAAGGCCGCAAAAATCGCCGGAGCGGTGTCGATCACCGCCGAGGTCGATCTGTCGCGCATCGAAACCCGGCGGAGCCAGGGGTGGGTCGATGTGGTCTCGGCCGATCTGGAAGAAATTCTGCGACTGGCCGGCAAGGCGGTTGCCGATAAGGCCAACACCTCGATCGCCTACCACGGCAATGTCGTCGATCTGCTGGAGTATCTTGCCGCAAAAAAATTTCCGGTCGATCTCGTTTCCGACCAGACTTCCTGCCATGTGGTGTACGACGGCGGCTACTGTCCGCAGGGGATCGACTTTGCCGAACGGACCCGCCTACTTGCCGCCGACCGGGCGAAATTCCGCGTGCTCGTCGACCGCAGTCTGCGCCGCCATTATAAGGCGATCGAAAAACTTGCAGGCCAGGGGGCCTATTTTTTCGATTACGGCAATGCCTTTCTCAAGGCGGTGTACGACGCGGGGGTTAAAGAGATAGTCCGCAACGGCGTCGATGCCAAGGATGGCTTCATCTTTCCGTCCTATTTCGAGGATATCATGGGACCGATCTTCGATTATGGCTATGGGCCGTTTCGCTGGGTCTGTCTGAGCGGCAGTCCGGACGATCTGGCAAAGACCGATCAGGCGGCGATGTCCTGCATCGATCCGAATCGCCGACCGCTCGATCGCGACAATTATATCTGGATCCGCGATGCCCGGGCCAACCGGCTGGTGGTCGGCAGCCAGGCCCGGATCCTCTATTCCGACGCCGAAGGCCGCACCGCCATCGCCCTGAAGTTCAACGAGATGGTGAGGAGCGGTGCGGTCGGGCCGATCATCCTCGGCCGCGATCACCACGATCCGGGCGGGACCGACTCGCCTTTCCGGGAAACGGCCAACATCAAGGACGGCAGCAACGTTTGCGCCGATATGGCGACCCATTGCTTCGCCGGTAACGCCGCCCGGGGGATGTCTCTCGTCGCTCTGCACAATGGAGGGGGCACCGGCATCGGCAAGGCGATAAACGGAGGCTTCGGCATGGTCCTCGACGGCAGCAGGCGGGTCGACGAGATCCTGAAAAGCGCCATGTCCTGGGATGTTATGGGGGGTGTCGCCAGGCGAAACTGGGGGCGAAACCCGAATGCGATGGAAGTGGCCATGGCCTACAATAAAAAGAACGTCAACGGCGATCAGATCACCATTCCCTACCAGGCGGATGAAGGCAAAGTGGCCGAGGCGGTAGCGGCAATGTTTGCCCAAGCCGATAACAAAGGATGAAGCGGGCAGGAGGAAAAATGTCGCGACAACTTTTTCGCAATGCCAGGATTTATACGCCGGGAGATGAGGGGCGGCCGCGGGCGGGCAAGGCCCAGAACGAGCTGGTCCATTATCCGCAAGGGGCAATGCTCGTTGACAACGGTCTGATTGCTGCGGTAGGCGATCAGTCCGAGGTCCTGGCCGCGGCCGGGCCGGCCGAGGTTGCGGAAGTGGATTGCGGCGGCAGGTGCATGGTTCCGGGTTTTGTCGATCCCCATACCCATATGTGTTTCACCGACCTGCGCGAGGCGGAATTTGCCATGCGGTTGAACCGGATGCCCTATCTCGAAATTCTCCGGCAGGGCGGCGGGATTCTCTCCTCCGTCCGGACGATTGCGGCGGCAAGCGACGAGGAACTGTATCAAAAAACGCTTGGCCGCGTCGCCACTGCCCTGCAGCTCGGCACCACGACGCTGGAGATAAAAAGCGGCTACGGACTGGATACCGAAAATGAGCTGAAAATGCTGCGAGTCATCGACCGGGTGGCACAAAACAGCCCGGTCGATGTGGTCGCCACCTTTCTCGGCGCCCATGCCGTGCCGGTTGCGTATCAAAAAAATTCCGGCGGCTTTATCGATATGATTGTCGAAGAAATGCTGCCGGCGGTGGGTCAGCAGGGAGTTGCCCGTTTTTGCGATGTGTTTTGCGAAGAGGGGGTATTTTCCATTGCCGAGAGCAGACGGCTGCTTCAGGCCGCGGCGGCAATGGGTTTCGGCGTGAAACTCCATGCCGATGAGGTCCATGACCTCGGCGGGGCGGGACTGGCCGCGGAACTCGGGGCCTGTTCGGCCGATCACCTGCTCGCGGCAAGTGAGCAGAATATCAAGGCGATGGCGGCGGCGGGGGTGATTGCCGTCCTCCTCCCCGCCACCGCCTACAGTCTTCGCAAACCCTATGCCAGGGCGAGACTGATGATAGACAGCAATCTGCCGGTGGCCCTGGCAACCGACTGTAACCCCGGGTCGAGTTTCACCGAGTCGATGCAGTTTGTCTTTGGCCTCGCCGTCCTCAACATGCAGCTGAGCCCGGCCGAGGCGCTGACCGGCGCGACGCTCAACGCCGCCTACAGTATCGGCATGGCCGACCGGGTCGGCAGTCTTGCGAGAGGCAAGCAGGCCGATTTTCTCCTGCTCGACGGCGAGACGCCAGCCATTCTCGCCTACCATGCCGGAGTTTCCTCAGTCGCCCACGTCTATAAAAAAGGTGAAAGAATATAAGGAGATGTTGATGAAGAAGATAGTCGAATGCGTACCGAATTTCTCGGAAGGCAGGAACGAAGAAACCATTGCCGCAATCGGCCGGGCCATTGAGAGCACCAAGGGCTGCACCCTTCTCGACGTCGATGCCGGGCGGTCGACCAACCGTACCGTGTACACCTTTGTCGGCGATCCGCAGAGCGTTGTCGAGGGCGCACTGGCGGCGGCCCGGGTCGCAGCCGAGCGGATCGACATGCGCACCCACAGCGGCGAGCATCCCCGCTTCGGCGCCCTCGATGTCTGCCCTTTCGTCCCGGTAGCCGGGGTGACCATGGCCGAATGTGTCGAGTTGGCCAGGGAATTTGCGCGAAGGGCAGCAGAAGAGTTGGGGGTGCCGTTTTATCTCTACGAGGCGGCAGCGGGCCAGGAGTACCGCCGCAGACTGCCGGACCTGCGCCAGGGCGAGTATGAAGGGCTGGCGGAGCGGTTGAAGGATCCGAAATGGCGCCCGGATTATGGCCCGGCCGAATTTGTGCCCGCCTGGGGCATCACCGCCACCGGGGCGCGCAATTTTCTGATCGCCTACAACGTCAACATCCTGGGAACGCCCAATCAGGCCCACCGCATCGCCCTCAATTTGCGGGAGGCGGGCCGCGGCGAAGGGGAGCCGGGCCGTCTGCCGGAAGTGAAGGGGATGGGCTGGTTCGTCAAAGAGTACAATATGGCCCAGGTCACGGTCAATCTCCTCGATTACCGGATAACCCCGATCCATGTCCTGTTCGAGGCGGTGAAAAAGGAGGCCGAAGCCCTGAAGGTCGGGGTGGCCGGTTCGGAGATTGTCGGCCTGGTCCCACTTGAGGCGCTGCTTTTGGCCGCCGACTACTATATCGCCAAGGAAAAGCTCTTTGTTTATGAAGAAGATCAGAAGATCCGGCTGGCCATCGACCGGCTCGGTCTCAGTTCGGTTGCCCAGTTCAAACCACAGGATAAAATCATCGAATATAAAGTCGCGGAACAACCCGATGAACCCCTGGCGGGCATGACCGTGCGCGGCTTTATCGAGGAGATCGGCGCCAGGTCTTCGGCGCCTGGCGGCGGCTCGTCGTCCGCGGCAATTGCCGCAATCGGCGTGGCGCTCGGCTCGATGGTGGCCAAATTGACCCATGGGGTAAGAAAATTCGAGGACGTCCAGCCGCACCTGGAGAAGGTGATTCCACCCCTCCATGAGCTGACCCGCAGGCTTATTCCGATGATCGACGCCGACACCTCAGCCTTTAATCTCTACATGGAAGGGCTGCGCATGCCGCAAACAACCGAAGCGGAAAAAGCGGCCCGCCAGGACAAGATGCAGGCCGGGCTGAAGAGTGCCATCGAGGTGCCGCTGACCACCATGCGGCTCGGCGACAGCGGCTGGCAAAGCCTTTGCACGGTAGCACGTTACGGTAATCCGGCCTCCGCCTCGGACATCCAGGTCGGCGCCCGCGCGCTGGAGACCGGGATCTGGGGGGCCTACCAGAATGTCGTGATCAATATGCGCGAGATCCGGGACGAAGGATACAGGAAGGAGGTGTTGACCGAGGCGGATCGACTCCTGGCCAGGGCCGGGGAGAAATGCGCCGAGATCCTGCAGTGCATTGCCGGAAGGTAAGGTGGTCGGGTGCCGGCTGTCCCGCCATAACCGTCATCTGCGGGTGCTGGCATGAGCCTTGCTTTTTGTTGATGTATCGCGAATGAATGAATGCGATAATCACTATTATTTATAAAGCCGGCCCGGTCTTTAACAGCTTGCAATCGTGTGGCTTACTGTTAGTCCACCGACAGAGTGGCGGGAAGTGGGCGGCCTGCCTTGATAAAAGCTGGAACTTCCGTGAAGAGAGCGGTATGATTGCCTATCTTTTCAGCCCTTGGTGGGTCTGCAGGGGTTTCATGGTTTTTATCATTTTCGGAATATCTTTAATCGGTCGGACGTTATCCGCCGCCCGCTGCCAGTTGTAAATATTATAGAAGAGAAGATCATGTCCAAAAATTTGT
Organism: uncultured Desulfopila sp.; assembly: GCA_964441345.1. GTDB lineage: Bacteria > Desulfobacterota > Desulfobulbia > Desulfobulbales > Desulfocapsaceae > Desulforhopalus_A. Next base: position 5,298 of record CAYTVF010000186.1, read on the forward strand.
ATGTTGCGGGCACTGAGCCGCGCAACGGGAAATCGGCAATTATCCTCGGCCTGATGGAACTGCTGACCAGAAACGTCAAGAAAGTGCTTTTTTTCCGACCGCTCGTCGACGTCGATCACAGTGCCGGCGAACGGGACAATACCATCAACCTGATCCAGAGTCAGTTCCATCTCTGTACCAGTTACGAAGAGATGTACGCCTTTACCGTTACCGAGGCGAGCCAGCTCATTGCGATGGGCAAAAATGCCGAATTGCATGAGGGGATCCTGAATAAATACAATGCACTGACCGAAAAGGCGGATTTCGTTCTCTGTGAGGGTGTCGAGATTGAGGGCGCCGCTTCTTCCTTCGATTTCGATATCAATGTCGACATAAGCAATAATCTCGGCTGTCCGGTGATGCTGGTTGCCGGCGCCAAAATGAAGAGTGTTGACGATCTGATCCGCTCGATCAAGGTTTACCACGAATCCCTGGACGTTCGTGGTTGCGATCTGGTGGCAACCATTATCAATCGGGTCGATCCGGCTTACATCGATGAATTGGAGCGACGGCTTCTGGCGGAACGGATCTCAACCAGGCAGCTGGTCTATATCATCCCCAACAACGAAAATCTTGGCAACCCCTCTGTCGGTGAGGTGGCCAGACTGTTGAATGCCGAAATACTCTATGGGGAAAAGAACCTCACCCGCCATGTGCGAAGTTTCACCATTGCCGCGATGCAGCTCCGTAACCTGCTGGCGCGAATAGAATACGGTACCCTGATTATTACACCGGGGGACCGATCCGATGTTATCCTGGCCTGCCTTGCCGCGGCCCAGTCCATGACCATGCCGAATATTTCCGGGATCATGCTGACCGGCGGTCTGGTGCCCGAGGAGCCGATCCAGAAGGTCATCGAAGGCTTCGCCGATACGGTGCCGATTATAGCGGTAGGTGAGAACACCTTTCAGGCGGCGATCCGGGTAGACAATATCCACGCCTCCATCACTCCCGACAATACGAGAAAAATTACCCAGGCGCTGGCGGTTTTTGAAAAATATGTCGACATGGATGAGCTGAGCGACAAGATCGTCAAAACCAAAACCACCATCGTCACCCCGAAAATGTTTGAGTCCCGGCTGCTGCAGCGCGCCAAGGTCGATAAACGGCACATCGTTCTGCCGGAAGGGGAAGCCGAGCGCATCCTCAAGGCCGCGGAAATCCTGCTCCGCCGGGAAATCGTCGATATAACCCTGTTGGGCCGGCAGGATAAAATCCACGAACGCATCAGGAGTCTCGGGCTGCACCTGGAAAAAGCCACAATTATCGATCCGAAAGATTCCCCGCTCTTCGACGACTATGTCGAGACCTATTATGAGCTGAGAAAGGAAAAAGGGATCACCCGCGACAATGCCAGGGATGCCATGATCGATTTGAACTTTTTCGGCACCATGATGATCTATAAAGGCCATGTCGACGGCATGGTATCGGGCGCGGTGCATACCACGGCCGATACCATTCGTCCGGCCTTCCAGTTCATCAAAACGGTGCCCGAATGTTCCATCGTCTCAAGCGTCATGCTGATGTGTCTCAACGACCGGGTGCTTGCCTACGGCGATTGTGCGGTCAATCCCGATCCCACCGCCGAGCAGCTGGCCGAGATCGCGATCAGCTCCGCCAAGACGGCGGCGTTGTTCGGCATTCAACCGCTGGTGGCGATGCTGTCCTATTCGTCGGGCAAATCCGGCAAGGGGCAGCAGGTTGAAAAAGTGCGGAAGGCAACGGAAATAGCCAGGAAAAAGGCAGAAACATTGTACCCCGGGCTGGAGATCGAGGGGCCGATTCAGTACGATGCGGCGGTCGATATGGAAGTAGCCAAGACCAAGATGCCCGACAGCAAGGTCGCCGGGCGGGCGACGGTGTTCATCTTCCCCGATCTGAATACCGGCAACAACACCTATAAGGCGGTGCAGAGATCGGCCGGCGCGGTTGTCGTGGGACCGATCCTGCAGGGCTTGCGAAAACCTGTGAACGATCTGAGCCGGGGCTGCCTGGTTCCCGATATCGTCAACACGGTGGCCATCACCGCGGTGCAGGCCCAGGCCGAAAAGCGTGGGAGGTAGAAGGTCGCGTTGTTAAAAACCCCCGGTGCGTTCGCACCAGGGGGATGATCAAGAAGTACGGGGGACTATTTTAAGCTGCCTGCCTTCATTTTCGCAACCAGTTCCCGCAGATAGTTCAGCCAGTTCGCCATCCCGTCGCCGGTTTTCGACGAAAGTTCCATGACTCTCAGCCTCGGGTTGAGCCGCAGCGCGTCACCCACCGCCTCCGGCACGGGAAAATCGAAATAGGGCAGAAGATCGGTCTTGGTGACGACAAAAGTGTGAGAGCTGGTGAAGGCCTTCGGGTATTTTGCCGGTTTATCCGGTCCTTCCGGCACGGAAACGAGGACTACCCGCTCATGTTCGCCAAGGTCGAAGGTCGAGGGACAGACCAGATTGCCGACATTTTCGATGAACAGCAGGTCGATCTCTTCGCCGCCCGGCTCCTTCTGCAGTCGATGATAGCCTTTATGGGTCATGGCCGCGTCGAGATGGCAGGCCCCGCCGGTGGTCAGCTGAATGACCGGCACGCCCTTGGCCCTGATCCGGTCGGCATCTCGTTCGGTTTCGATGTCGCCTTCGATCACTCCGATCCGGATTTCGCCTTTCAACGCCTCGATGGTATGTTCAAGCAGGGTTGTTTTGCCCGAGCCGGGGCTGCTGATCATATTGATGGCCACTGCCCCGACCTCGTTGAAATGGTCGCGATTGGCCCTGGCCAGGGCGTCGTTGGCGGCGAAGAGACTGGCATGGACCGCCACGGTTTTGCTGTGGCTGTGATCATGCGGGTGGTCATGATCGTGATCGTGGTTGGAATCGGAAGGGCTGGGACAACCGCAGGTATCACACATTTTCTTACCTCATTCTATGAATATGGCTACGGCACAATCTCTGTCGAATGGAGATTGGCTGTGGTTGAATATAAAATTTATAGGTATCTATTCAGCTCTATTGACAAAGTTCCCCCTCCCCTGGCGGGAGGGGGGTAGGGGG
>CAYTVF010000187.1:0-2022 GCA_964441345.1 uncultured Desulfopila sp.
TAACCCCGGAGATCAAAGAAGGGAACACCGGCAGCTCTTTGCCCATTTCGTCCATGATGACGTTTTTATACTGGTTGTAGCCGACGATCATGCAGACCACCACCGGCTTGCCGACCTCCTTCACGATCTTCTGAATGATTTTCTTCTGCACGGCTTCCTGGGTGTATTCGAAGCCGGCCAGAATTATTACCGCGGCGTCGATGTTCGGATCCCTGAATGCATCGGGGAAAGTGGTTTCCAGGGTTTTGGTAAAACCGATCTTGGTTACGGAAAAATAGAGGTCGACGGGATTCGACACGGGCGTGTCGAACATGTCCTTCAGCTTCTCCGTCGTCTCCGGGGACAGCTTGGGGAGTTCGAGGCCATAGTTCGCACAGAGATCGGAAACGTTCACCCCGACGCTGCCGGCCAGGGTGATGACCGCAACGCGATTGCCTTTGGGCAGCGGCTGAGTGGAAAAAACCTTGGCGAAATCTTTCAATTCGGTAAAGTCATCGGCCATGATCATCCCGGTCTGTTTGACGGCCGCTTCGACGATCTTGGCGTTGCTGGCAATGCTGCCGGTATGACTCATGGCGGCCCTGGCGCCGGCCTCGGTGCGGCCACCGCTCAGAAAAATAACCGGTTTTTTCGCGGCAACCTGCTTGGCGATCCTGGTGAGGTTTCTGCCGTCGGAAATTGTTTCCAGATACATGGAAATGACCTCGACGTCCTCCTCATTGCCGAAGTATTCCAACAGATCGTTTTCATTGACATCGCATTTGTTGCCGATTGAACAGACCTTGCTGACGTTCAGACTTTCATTGGCCACGATATCCGCCGCCATTCCGGCAGCCAATAGCCCGGATTGGCCGATCAGCACCACGTTGCCCCTGGGAACTTTCTTGGCCATGGGGTAGATGGAGGTGACGATATCGCGGGAAACGATGCCCGAGCAGTTCGGCCCCATCACCCGGATATTGTTTTTCCTGGCTATATCGACAATCTGCTGCTGATACATTTTCCCGTCGCCACCCATTTCGGCAAAACCGGCGGACTCGATTATGATTGCCTTGACTCCCTTTTTGGCACAATCCTGCACCGTTGCCACGGTGAGTTTCGGAGTCGGCAGCGCCGTGACGACCAGGTCGACGGCGCCGGGTATTTCCGTCAGCGACTTGTATACCTTGTAGCCCAGTATCTCCTCCGACTTCGGATTAACCGGATACACGTCGCCTGCAAAATCGCTTCCCTTGATATTGTTTACTATTACAAAGCCCAGCTTGCCGGGAGTGCCGCTGGCGCCGATAACGGCAATAGATTTGGGTTTGAAAAAAAGATCCATCATGATTGCACCGTCCTTGTGTCGACTGTTTAAAAAGTGTGAGGTTTATGCGGATAAAATAATTCTGGCATCGACAACGACGGCGCCATCCTTATACGCAAATACCGGGTTCATATCGATCTCTTCGATGCCCGGAGTTACATTCACAAAGTCGGAAAGTTTAACTAGCATATCCTGAAGATACGGCACATCCGCCGGATCCTGCCCACGGAATCCCTGCAGCAGTTTTTTGCCCTGAATCTCACTCATCATGTCGGCGGCATCGCCCTTGTCGAGCGGCACGATCCGAAACGACACATCTTTCAACACCTCGACCAGCACACCGCCGAGGCCGAACATGACGACCGGCCCGAAGCTTGGGTCCTTGATCATGCCCATGATGATTTCAATGCCGGATTTTGCCATCCCCTGCACCGAGATCCCTTCGATCCTGGCCTCCGGCGCATAGGCCTTGCATGAAGTCATGATATCGTCATAGGCCTTCTCAACTTCCGCCCTGCTCTTCAGGTTGACCTTGACGCCGCCGGCATCGCTTTTATGGCTGATATCCACCGATGAAACCTTCAACACCACCGGATAACCGATCTCCTCGCCGATCGACACCGCCATCGCTTTGGTGGTGGCGAGCACCGTCCGGGTACAGTTGATCCCGGCCTCGCCGAGGATTTCCTTGGCCTCAATTTCCGTGAGCACCGTCC
>CAYTVF010000187.1:2122-8263 GCA_964441345.1 uncultured Desulfopila sp.
ATTATGGAGTTTCCAGTGCAGGCTCAACCGGCGGTCAACCCGCCGTCGACATAAATGGTCTGGCCGGTTACAAAACTTGCCGCTTCGGAGACCAGATAAATCACCGCGCCGACCATATCCGCAGGCATTCCTATCCTGCCCATCGGCACCGCCGCTGCATATTTGGCGGCAAGTTTCGGATCCTCGGCGATGTGTTTGGTGCCCGGCGTAATAACGAGAGCGGGGCCGAGGGCATTGACCCGGATGCCGTGGGGCGCCCATTCGAGAGCCAGCGACTTGGTGATCAGCTCGACCGCGCCTTTGGTGGCGCAGTAACCGCTGTTGCCGCCGGTATAACCACGGATGCCGCGGACCGAGGAGAGGTTGACGATGGCGCCGCCCTTCTGCTCCCGCATCACTTTGCCGGCCGCCTTGCAGGCCGTCATGGTGCCCTTGACATTGACGGCAAAGATTTTGTCCCACTCCTCCATCGGGTACTCGAAGGCGTCGCGCTTGATATTCATCCCCATGGCGTTGACGAGGATGTCGAGCCGGCCGAATTTCTGCACCACCTGGCCGACGAGGTTTTGGATACTCGCTTCATCGGTCACATCCGAGGCGATGGCAAAGGCCTCGTTGCCGGACTCCTCGGTGATCTTTTTCGCCACCTTGGCAATTGCGTCCTGGTTGCGGCTGGAGACTACGACGGTTGCGCCATGCACGGCCAGGCCAAGCGCCAGCGCCTCGCCTATTCCGCCGGCCCCGCCGGTGACAATCGCTATCTTCCCATCCAGTTTGAATATGTTTTTCATTCCCTCTCTCCTGCAAACGTGTTCCTTCGATTCATGCTATTTTACATGCAATATTAGATGCAACTAGGGGGTGACGATGAAAACCAGCACCTCGGCCGGCTTGCCGCCGTTGATGACCATATCGCGCTCTTCGCCCGGGGCGATATAGATGAGGTCGCCCTCGTTCAATACATGTTTTTCGTTATGCCCGCATACCGTGACCGAGCCTTTCACCACATAATAGACCCGCTCCTTCGGCGAAGAGCCCATCTCCGCCCCGCCGTTCGGCTGAAAGTAGGAATAGCAGACCGTGGTCCTCTTCGACTGGGCCTCGGTGATCTTCTGCAGTCCGTATACCTCAGAATGTTTGGCGGCCTCGTACTGCTTGCCTTCCGCGTCTTTGACACTGATCATTGTGAACCTCGCAGGTGAAAATGTGATTAAAATGTGATTAATTACGTTCCAAGACAATTTCGCCCAGATTGACGTCCTTTTGCGTGACAATGTCCAGATTCCGGGCTTTGTAGCCTGTGGCACTGATTGTCACCTGGTACTTCTCATTCTTCTTCAGACCTTCGAACTCGAAATCACCGAAGAGGTCGGTTACCGTCGTAAGATTCAATCCGCCTCCGGACAGGCTCACCTGCACGCCCTTCGGGCATTCGCCTTCCTTCCCCTGAAACACCACTTCGCCCGCGACAAACCGCTTCGGGATGCCGACATAGCGGACCAGCGGTTTTGTCGTTGTCGCAAACTGGGGATGAAGGTCTTCGACCGGTAATGTCGCGGCGAGTTTGGCGATTTCACTCGCCGGATCGTCGAGGTCGCCGAAGACCATGGCGCCGGTGGGGCAGGATTCGACGCAGCGCGGCAATTTTTCCCCGTCGTCGAGACGATGGGCACAGAGCGTGCATTTCTGGGGAAGCTGCAGTTCGGCGTTCCAGTAGATCACCCGGTAGGGGCAGGCATGGGCGATGGCCTCCTGGCCCTGCGCTTTCACCGGGTCGATCATGACGATGCCGTCCGGCCGGCGGTAAACCGCGCCGTCCTTGGCCGCATCCATGCACGGGGCGGACTCGCAGTGCATGCAGGGCTTGGCGATATAGGCAATCTTCGGCTTCGGGTACTCGCCCCGCTCGATCTCCTGGACCTGCATCCAGAACTGGCCGGAGAGCGGCTGGGCGGCGGAATAGCCGGGATAGTCGTTGCCGTAGTATTCATCCCGGCAGGCGAGGAAACAGCTGTAGCAGCCACTGCACTTCTTTACGTCGATAAGTATGGAATATCGGGACATTGGATCAGGCCTCCCATTTTTCGATTTCAATGAGACAGGAATTCGGGGTCATCCCCGGCGCATTCTTGGACACCATCCGCGAAGGCGTGAGCATGTTGACGCAGCCGCCTTTATCCGGCGAATCGGCCTGGCCTGGGATGAGCGGATCGTACTTGGCCGACGACGCGTAACTGTGGATCACGCCGGGACGGACCCGCTGGGTGACCACGGCGATGCAGAGCACCGACGCACGATCGTTGTGGAGCCGGACGATATCGCCGTTCTGGATGTTGCGCGCGTTCGCATCCTCCGGATGAATACGCGCCGGCCACCAGGCATAGCCCTCTTTTTTAATGCGATGCACCGGGATGTCGTCGAGCCAGTCGGTGTGCTTGTCGTAGTGGCAATGGAAGGTAAAGCGCGGATGGGGCGACAGCAGCTGGAGCGGATAGGTTTTGAACAGCTCGCTGCGATGGCCCTCCCAGCTCGGGATATATTTCGGCGAAATCGGCCGTTCCAGATCGTCCGGGAACTTCGACTTGAGGCTCTCCGAGACGAATTCGATCTTGCCGGTGTAGGTTCCCAGTTCTTTCGCCTTCTCGGTTTTGCGTTTGGGATTGTTGGTATCGGGGGTATCGCAGGCTCGCCCTTCGGCAAACCACCGGAGCGACGGCGTCGACTTGTAGTCGTCGGGAATATTGATGATGTGATAGCCCTTTTTATTGAACTCCTCCCAGCTGACCAGTTTCGGCAGATCGGAGGAATCGAAGAAGGCCTTGACCCAATCGAGCTCCGACCGGCCGTCGGTAAACTTGTCTTTTATACCCAGCCGGTCGGCGATCAGGGTGAAAATCTCGTAATCGGATTTCGACTCCCACAGCGGGTCGATGCATTTCTGCTGGCGCACCACGATCCGGTAATTGCAGCCGCTGCTGGCATGGCAGGTATAGCCGCCGCAGGCGCCCCATTCCCCGACATCTTCGCGCTCGAAGTTCGTGCAGGCGGGCAGGATGATATCGGCCATCCGGGTTTCGCTGTTGAACCAGATGTCCTGATTGACCACGAACTCAAGCTTCGGACTCTGATACATCCTCACCCACTTGGTGGTATCGCTCATGGTGCCCATGAAAGAGCCGCCGTAGCGGTAGAACAGCTTGATCTCCGAATAGCCGGGCATCGGATACTCAAAATGCTTGAACTGCTGCTCCAGCGACTGGCCGCAGAAGCCCTCGCCGTACCAGCTGACCGGCGGGCTGAGTATCGCCTCGGGCAGGGTCAGTCGATACAAGCGCTGCTTGGTCGGGTTGACCGGAATGGAACGGGCGATTTTTGCAGTGGAAACACGGCCCTGCAGGTCGGCATAGGCGGGAAACCAGGTGTCGACCTCGGAAGGCGCCCCCATGGTCGTTCCCCAGATGGTCCGGCCTGGCTTGCCGAGTCCCTGCATGGCCTGGAGCAGGACCATCATCCGCGCCCATTCGGTGCCGTAGGCCTGCCGGCAGGCGCCTTCGCCGCCGCGGGCGCCGCCCGACAGCACGGTGCGCTTCGCCGCCCACTCGCGGGCCAGAGCCCGGATGACTCGCGCCTTCACCCCCGACTCGTTTTCCGCCCATTCCGGGGTCTTGGGCTGGCCGTCGGTCTCGCCCAGGACATATTTTTTAAACTCGTCGAAACCGACGGTCCGGTCGCGCACATAGTCCTTGTCATAGATGTTCTCGGTGATCCACACATGGGCGATGGCCATGGCCAGACAGGTGTCGGTGCCGATCCGCGGGGCGATCCATTTGCCTTCCATGACGCCGGCGGTAAAGTTATGAAAGGGATCGATGAAGACCATCTTCACCCCTTTTTCTTTCAGCCACTGGCGCCACAGGGCCGAATCCTGGCCGGTATAGGTGCCGCGGGTGGAGTCCGGGTCGTTCGACCACAGGACGATCATCTCGGCATTTTTCAGCGAGTCTTCGAGCAGGTCGTACTGCTCCGGCATGCCGAGGCGCCAGTAGAAGCCGTAGGTATGGGTCGCTCCCCAGTGCCAGCCCTCCCAGCTGTCGGGATTGTCGAGGACCGGGGTGAACTCGAGCAGATTCATAAAACGGGCGAAAGGCCCCATTTTGTAACCGACTATCCCCCAGTTATGATGGGAGGAGGTAAGGCCGGAAATCGCCGAGCCGCCGTATTGTTCTTTCACCCGTTTCATCTCGGAGGAGACGATGTCGAGAGCCTCGTCCCAGGAGATCCGGACATAGGGCGATTTGCCGCGATTCTGCGGGTTGCGCTCGCCGTTCGGGTCAAAATCGACCCGCCGCATCGGATATTTGATCCGCTCGTCGGAATAGAGGCGGCGCCGGTCGGCGTGCACATAGGGCGCCAGGGCGAATTTTTTTGGCGGCGAATATTTTTTGCCATCCGCCTCGATGGTCCACGGCTTGAAATCGCCTTCGGCTGCGACCAGTGGCCGCATGCGGGTTACTTTACCATCTTTTACATATACGCTGACAGGTCCGGCGTTGGTACAGTTGGTAAAAACTTGTTCACTCATCATTCAACCTCCCACCATTTTGCATCTTGCTCTTAGCCGCGGCAAATACTCGCGTCTCTCGTCTTGACAATGGCCCGAAACCAGTTGCGTATCTTTTTACATGCAAACACAGGCTCAATCACCTCCCGGCTTTTTTATTTGTTCCCTTTGCCAGCATCGGCCCCGTCCCCTGCAAAATCGTCAACATCTCTTAGATTCATGCATTATCGTTATGTTACGACGACTACAAAGACGGAGAACACAACAGGGTTTGTTGTTTTCGTGTCGTATACTGAAATAACAATATCGACATACGGAACTAATAATACACCGCTGCTCGCACATGTCAAGGTCATTTTACATGTAATTATTCCCGTCGCAGTCATATCAATATAGTGTTTATTTTCAAGATGATACAACCTTCATCCCGGAAAATATCCAGCTAATTATCAGTAAATATCTTGACAGAACGCCGGCGACACTCTATTTAGTTCCAACATACGGGACACGATGCTCGGAGACACAATGCTCGTATTTGCAACACATTGACGGGTGAGTCGCCTGAAACGGCGCCTCACCCATGGGGACATTCAATTCATGCGGGGAGTCACGACTTTGGTGGAAAAGAAAAAAAATGGAAACGAAGATGCCAGCTGCTCTTCCGCCGAGAAGGCCCTCAACATTCTGCTGGCCTTTACCCCGTATAACAACGAGATGGGCACAACCGACCTGAGCATCAAACTGGGCATTCATAAATCGACCACCAGCAGGTTGATCAAACTCCTGGTGGCAACCCATTTTCTCCAGCAGAACCCGCTCACCAAAAAGTATATGCTCGGCAGGTCGGCGGTCAGAATCGGCAACGCCACCACCAGATCGCTCGACAGCAAACTGCTGGCCATCGCCCAGCCCTGCCTGACCGAACTCTCCCAGCAGCTCGGGGAAAGCGCCGCCCTGGAGATGCTGTCCGGCACCAACATCGTCCTCGCCCTGCACGTCGAGGGACCGAGCCATATCCGCTTCAATTTTCAGCAGGGCGAACAGGTGCCGATCAATGTCGCGGCAGGCGCCAAGGTCATCCTGTCGCACAGCGATCCCGCCTTCCTCGAACTCTGTCTCGAACAGGAGTTCGAGCGTTTTAACGAAAACACCATCGTGTCGAAGGAGGAGTATCGAAACCACCTGAAAAAAATCAAACAAACCGGTATCGCCTACGACCGGGGCGAACGGTACAAGGATACCCATGCCATGGCGGTCCCCATCCACAACTTTGCCGGCGCGCCGAAAGCCGCGGTGGTGATCGCCGGCCCGGCCTTCCGGCTGACCGATCAGTTTCTGCAATCGGCGATAGCCCCGTTAAAGGCTGCTGCGGAAAAAATCGCCAAACAGCTGTTCTATTGAATGGCGGCAAGGAGTTTCTGGCGGTGCCGCTCGATATCGGCGGAGGACAAAGCAAGAGCATTGCCGGCAGCCGACCGATTTCTCAACTCACCCATCGTCCCCGCCTGCTCATTACGGCGAGTCGGATCTGACCGCGCAGACGGAGGCCACGCCATCCATGTCGAGGCGATCGAAAAAGC
>CAYTVF010000188.1:0-8255 GCA_964441345.1 uncultured Desulfopila sp.
GCCAACCTCCACCACTTACAACAGTAACCAGTAGATATTACTGTGTCAATATATGCCCATTGAGTAACATTTAGTATTTTATGTTTTAAGTAATTTTTTATTATTGACACATGCTGTTTAATAATTATCATTTAATCAACCGAAGAGGGAAAGTAATTATCATTTAATCAACCGAAGAGGGAAAGGAATTTAATCGAAGACCGCATAGAACAAAAAAACAAAAATCAAAAAGGAGGAAGAATATGTGGCTAAGAATCAATGAATTCGACCGGATGTTTCACGCCATGGATATCCTGCAATCGCATCTGAACGGTATTTTCCAGAATTTTGACCGGTACCGGCCGACAGCATCGCCATGGAGCATCGCCGAGGCCGGCCCGCGAACCAACCTGTACGATGTCGGCGACCGGCTGGAGGTCAGGGTGGAAGTTCCCGGGATCGCCAAGGACGACCTGAGCATTAAAATCCAGGGCAATTACCTTGAGATCAGCGGAACCAGGAAAGCAGACAACCCGGAAGGGTACAAAGCCCATCGCATTGAACGAGGCGAATCCACCTTCACCCGCAGCTTCACTCTGCCGACCGAGGTGGAAACGACCAAGGTCGAAGCCGCCCTGAAGGACGGTATCCTGACCCTGCGTCTGCCCAAAATCGAGCCGGCCAAACCGAAACAGATCGTCATTAACTAGATGTATTTACTGAAATAACAGAGTGGAGGTAAAAACTATGGATGAAAAAAAAGAAATTGCGGTACGGGAAGAAACCCTCAGTGAGCGTAACAGTCGTATTCCAACGGTAGCGCCCATTGTCGATATCCTTGAAAACCCCGATGAGATTCTGCTCTACGCCGATATGCCGGGAGTCAGCAAGGACGATGTCATGGTGAACATCGATAACGGCAGGCTCGCCCTCTCCGGCGTGCGGAAAATGAAAACCGCCGGAGCTGCCAGCTGGGAGGAGTTTGGCGAGGTTGAATTCAGGAGAGTCTTTTCGGTTCCGCAAACCATCGATGTCGGCAAAGTCAACGCCGAACTGAAAGACGGGGTCCTGCAACTCCACCTGCCGAAGTCCGAGGCCGCCAAACCGAGGCATATTGAAATCAAGGCAGGCTGATGATCAAAGATCAAAAAAGATTAAAAGAGAGGAGATGAGGCAAGGCCAATCGCCATCCCGGCGATTGGCCTCTTTTTTTCATCAGCAGGTCGAATGGAAGAGCCCGCCTGCCGCCCTGCCCTTTTCGACATTGTCGTTATAGAGCGCTATCCCTTTCTGGGTATCGGCGACGATTGTTTCAATGCCTTTATCGTGCAGGATATCGAGGATCGGCTGGGCGATTCTGAGCCTGCCCAGCCGCCCGGTGGTCAAAATCACCACCTCGCAGCCATTGGCAATCAGATCGTCCAGATCGCCCGGCTGAATCCCCCGGCTGTGGCCGGTGCCGTATTCCGCCCAGTCCCAGTTTCTGCCGCCGCCCGGCCACAATTTAAAATCCTTGCCCCGGCCAAGACCATCCACCACCATTTTACCCCAGCCGGAAGAGAGTATGCGGGGGGAGACAACTTCAATTTTTGTCATCGTGTCCTCCTTTTCCCTGATTATCCCTGCGGCAACAGGCCGCCGAAGGTGCTCTTGGCCGCGGTGAGCCCATCGGAGAAGGTGATGGTCTTGCCCATCTCCACCCCTTCGTTATAGGTGTTGCCATAGATCTTGACACCCCGCCCCGCCACTCTTCGGAGCCGGGGATAGCGCATTCCGACAAAGGCTGCCAGCCGCTGCTCCTCGGCCACGATCAATGCCCCCGACGCCGGCTGGACGTTTCCCTCCTGTCTCGTCTCTTTTTGCGTCCGCAGCTTCAGGGAGAAACCGCGCAGGAGGCCAAGATAATAGCTGCTTTTTTCGGTCTGGGTGCGGCCCGAAAACTTTCTGGCATTCTGCGACCAGAGCAAGGTCAGCCGGTTTTCGAGAAAATGATAACAGTATTCGGCGATGGCGGTGTTTTCCGGGGTGCCGAACAATTCAATGGTTTTAAAGCTCTCGTCGCGGACCGGATCATAGAGCTGGGCCAGCACCACCCGCACAAAAAAGAATTCCTGCAGGATCGAGCAGATATGCCGCTGATAGCCGGCAATCCGCTTCCTTTGCAGGTCGATGACCACATAGGCATGGCGGGACGCGAGACCGAGGCTCAGGCCATGCAGATGATATTTTTCGATCAGTTCGTTGGCCTTCTCCATGGCGAGCGACGCCTCATGCTCATTGGCCGAGCGTCCGAGCGCCAGGAGTTTCTCGATTTTGGCCAGGCATTTTCGCCCTTCTTCGGAGAGTTTCGACGGGCCGGCAATCTCTGCCACCATCTCCGGCACCATCGTTCCCGCCCGCCGGAATTCCGGCAGCACCCCCAGCCGCTCACAGGCCTGGTGAAAGGGTTCGCCATGGGCATGAGCACGCGCTCCGCGATACCATTCGCTGCACAACTGATGGGCCATTTCATGTTTCAGCACCTGCAGGGTGACCGACCAGGAGTGGTTCACAATCAGATGACGACTGAGACGCAGGGTCCTGGTCGCCGGCAGCCAGCAGCCATAGATCTTTTTCGAATCGGAGATTTCAAAAACCGGCGGCTGCAGGGAGACGCCATGACTCAGGCAGATATCGTCAAATTCGCGATGCAGCTGCTGCAGCCAGAGCTGCTGCAACAGATTGATATTAACATTTATGCCCATGAGACTCCTTCGCCGTTGTTTCGATAGCCTGTATCCAGTTTCCGGGAACGGTACCATAGCGTTCTTTTCCGTGGGAGACAAGGTCCGCGCAAGCCATTTGCCGGATATTGGTTTGATATTCCCTTTGCGGCAAGTATAGTAGAGCTTGAGAAAATTTTTTTGATTTTTTTATTTTTATTTTTATTTTTTGCGCATAACCACTCCTCTCCATTCAGCCCGGAACCCGGCAACCACTCCCATGCTCATTGCAACGACCCACAAGAACACCGACTTCGACGGACTGGCCTCGGTCATCGCCGCGACCATCCTCTATCCCGAATGTATCGGGGTGATCCCGAAAATGACCAATAAAAACGTCGAACGGTTCCTGTCAACGCACAAGACCGCCTTCAATCTCATCCTGCCCCATGAAGTCCGGCACGATGAGGTGAAAAAACTGATCGTCGTCGACACCGACCAATGGCAGCGCCTCGACCGCATGGACAAGCTGGCCAAGCGGGCCAAGGGGGAGTCTCTGGACATCGATCTCTGGGATCACCATATGATGACCGGCGGCGATATCCCGGCAACCTGGTCATGCAAGGAGCGGATCGGCGCGACCGTAACCCTTTTCGTCCGCGAGATGCAGAAACGGGGTATCCAGCTCTCTGCCCTTGACTCCACCGTCATGCTGATCGGCCTCTATGAAGATACCGGCCACCTCACCTTTCCCTCAACCACCGCGGAAGATGCCCGGGCAGCGGCCTTTCTCCTCGATAACCGGGCCGACCTCAATGTCGCGGGCTTTTTCCTCAATCCGCCCTATGAGGAGAATCAGAAGGAGATCCTCTTCGAGATGATGAAAATGACGGAAAAGCAGACGATCTGCGGCCACACCGTCGGCTTCAACCATATCACTCTCGACAAGAAGGTGCCGAACCTGGCGGCGGTGGTCAACATGTACCGCAAAATCGTCAATGTCGACGCACTGTTTGTCGTCTTCTCCAGCGACGACCGCCACTCCGTCATCGGCAGGAGCGGGGTGGACAATATCGATGTCGGCCAGGTTTTGAGCATATTCGGCGGCGGCGGCCACAGCGGCGCAGGATCCGCCTCCGTAAAAAATGGTGATTTGTCCGCCAAAGAAATCAAAGACAAGATCATAGGCCTGCTCGCGGCAAAGAATTCGGAGACCATCCGGATCTCCGACATCATGTCCTTCCCGGTCGTCTCGGTCGGCCCGGAGACACCGATGCGGGAGGTCCAGACCATCATGGCCAGCCAGAAGATCAGGGGGGTGATGGTGGTGGAGGAGGAGAACAAAAGAATTCAGGGCATCATCGTCCTCTGGGATCTGAAAAAGGTCAAAAAGGACAGCCAGTGGGACAGCCCGGTCAAAGCCTTCATGGCCAGGAAAATCCTGACCATCGGTCCAGGAGAATCCCCCTCGGTCGCGGCCCGGCTGATGATCGAAAACGATGTCGGTCATCTCCCCGTGGTTCAGGACGACAAAATGATCGGCATCGTCACCCGGACCGACATCCTTACCTATTATTACGACCTGTTGCCGGATTAGGTGCCGTTCCGGATGGTTGCGGCCCCCGGGCCGGAAGTCATAAGAATCCCGGCAACTATCAGCAGGCAGCCGGCCAGGTGCTGCCAGTGCAGCTGCTCGCCGAGAACCACCACCGCAAGCATTACCGCACTGGCGGGCATGGCCGCGGTGGCCGCCCCGGCGGTGGCCCCGTTCACCTGGCCGACCGCGCCCGTCCAGAGGAGATAGGCGATGACCGTGGCGAAGACCCCGTAATAGACGATCGCCAGCAGAGCCTCCGGCGGCACCCCCGCAGCCATGCGGCTCAGATCCCAGGCGGCGGGAGCCGCGAGCAAAAGCATACTGCAAAAAATCAGCACCGCGGTATTGACGGTGGCCGAAACCGACTGGGCGATCCGTTTGCGGAAGATGGTGAAGAGCGCCTCGCAGACCACCGCCGCGCCGACCAGCAGACTGCCGGCGAGACTGGTCTCCCCACCGCTCGCCCCGGTGAAGACATTGATGACGATGCACCCCGCCATGGCCAGAGCCACGCCCACCGCCGCCTTGGCAGAAAGCTTTTCCCCCAGCAGCAGGAAAGAGAGCAGGGCCAGGACTGCCGGGGTCGTGCCGGTGATGATCCCGGCCTGGACGGCGCCGGTCGACTGCAGCCCGTACAGGGTGAACACCCTGAACAGGACGATGCCGCACAAGCCCTGAAGGAAAAGATAGGTCCACTCCCTGGCGGTCAGGAGCCGGATTTCCGCGAAACGGCCCCGCATCAACGGAACCATGC
This sequence comes from uncultured Desulfopila sp., assembly GCA_964441345.1. Taxonomy (GTDB): domain Bacteria; phylum Desulfobacterota; class Desulfobulbia; order Desulfobulbales; family Desulfocapsaceae; genus Desulforhopalus_A. The sequence continues at coordinate 5,033 of CAYTVF010000188.1, forward strand.
AGGCAAAAGCCACCAGCAGGGAGCCGAAGGCCGCCAGAAAAACCGGGACGGTGGCGACCAGCATCTTGCCCGCCACCACCGAACTGCCCGCCAGGGACATCGCCCCGATCAACATCGCCACCGCCGTATGATTCTGATATTTCTTGCCGGCCAACTGTTGCATCCTGTTCATATCCCTCCGATTGATTTTGTATTATTTTCATCCTATCGCCGGAAAGTGGTTTGCAACAGAGCCACTTTTGGGTAATTTCAATAGGGCCAATTTTTTTATCTATTCAACCGATTACGAGCGCGGGAAGAGGGAAAAGATGACAACCTGGATCAGTATCGATAAAAAGTCGGAGGTGCCGATGATCCGCCAGCTTTACAGCCGAATCCGCGAGGCGATCCTGTCCGGCCGATTGCCGCCCGCCACCCGCCTGCCTTCCAGCCGGGAACTGGCCCGGGAGTTGCAAATCTCAAGAAATGTCGTGCTCGAAGCCTATGATCTGCTCTACGCCGAAGGCTTTCTGGAGGCACAGCGCGGGGCGGGAACCTATGTGGCCAAGGGCGCTGCCTTTTCCTGCAGCCGGGCGATACCAGCGCCGCCGCCGGCCGAAAAGGTGACAATGGGCTATGACTGTCCGCCGGACATCATCAATTTTCGGGCCGGAACTCCCAACCTCAGCTTATTCCCCAAGAGGCTGTGGCTGAGGTTGCAGAAAGAAGCCCTGATGATGCCCTCCGAGGAAATGCTCGCCTACGGCCACCCGGAGGGGTGCCGCGAACTGCGGGAAGCCATCTGCCAGTATGTCGTAACCCAGCGGGAGGTCATCTGCCACCCGGATCAGATCGTCATCACCGGAGGCACCACCCAGGCTATAGGCATAGCCTGCCATCTTCTGCTCGGCGCGCGGCGCGATGTGGTGCTGGAGGACCCCATCACCCGCGATATCCAGTTGATCGTGGCAAGTCACGGCGGTGTCCTCCATCCGGTCCCGGTGGATAGCGATGGCATGCAGACCGCCCTTCTGCCGGCTTCGCTTGCCCCGGCCTTTGTCTATGTGACCCCATCCCATCAGTTTCCGATCGGCGGAACCCTGCCGATCCAGCGACGCATCGAGCTGCTCAATTACGCGGAAAGAACCGGGGCCTACCTCATCGAGGACGATTATGACAGTGAATTCCGCTTTGACGGTCCGCCGCTCAGCTCCCTGCACGGCCTTCATCCCGAGCGGGTGGTCTATATCGGCACCTTCAGCAAAACCCTCTGTCCGGCCATCCGGATCGGCTACCTGGTGCTGCCCGCCTCGCTGATCGGCCCGGGCAGAAACAGGAAGTGGCAAAGCGATCTTCATAACGAAATCACCAGCCAGCTGACGCTTGCCCGCTTCATCGGCGAGGGCTATTACCTCAGACATGTGGGGAAAATGAGAAAGCACTACCTGCAGAAAAGAAACGACGTGGTCAGGGCACTGACCGGGAAATTCGGCGACCGCGCGGAGGTGTTGGGCAGTGCCACCGGGCTGCACCTGGTTGCCCGGTTTCCGGACTGTCATTTCACCGGAAGTGTGCTTGAGGGTATCGCCACCGCCGGCGCCCGCTTTTATCCAGTTGAAACCCATGCCATCCGAGCCGGCCGCCATACCGACAAACTGCTGATCGGGTACGGCAATCTCAGCCGGGAAGCCATCGCAGAAGGCATTGGTATCCTGGCTAAATACCTCAGGCTAAGCCCCCTTGACACCGCACCGGGAAAATGACTGCAAAAAGATATTGACTTCGTCTTCTCCTTCTGCTAAAAACCTCAACCGCAACAGACAAAACAAGCGGGAATAACTCAGTGGTAGAGTGCAACCTTGCCAAGGTTGAAGTCGCGAGTTCGAATCTCGTTTCCCGCTCCAGCATTTCCTTCACTTCGTCCGCCTTCACTCCATACGCCATCCATTCCTCCGTCACTGCCTTCCAGGATCAGGCAATCGGGCTGTTTTCTCGCTTCTCAATCCTGCTTACCCACCCAGGAAAACAACTTGCCTAACCAGCGAAAAGCAGGTACGATGGGGCAGCACGCAACATCGCGGGCAAAATCAAACTGCTCTTTACTGGTACTTTTCCGGGTGTCATATATTATGAAACGTCTTGCTCTGTTACTCTTCGTCGGTCTTTTCATTGCCCAGCCGGCCTGGGCCGCTCGGGCTAAAGTGAGTTCCAACGCCAAGGATCCGTACATGTCGGCGCTGGTCATCGATGCCGATACGGGAAAGGTCCTGTTCTCCGACCATCCCGAAACCGTGGTCTATCCGGCCTCGGTCCTGAAATTGATGAATCTCCTGGTCATTCTCGACCTGATCGACCAGGGCACGGTGAAACTGGAAGATATGGTCCAGGTGACGGCGGAGGCATCGAAAATAGGCGGATCGCAGGTGTATCTCGATCCGAAAGAACAATTCCCGGTCGAAGATCTGCTGTATGCCCTGGCGGTCCAGTCCGCCAACGACGCAGCGGTGGCCCTGGCCGTCCATGTGGCCGGCTCCAAGGAGGGCTTCGTTACCCTGATGAATCAAAAAGCCGCGGCGCTGGGAATGAAGGATACCCAATTCCATTCGGTTCATGGCCTGCCGCCGGCGGAGGGACAAAAGGTGGACCAGACCACGGCGAACGACCTGGCGCTGTTATGCCGTGCCCTGATCGGCAAACCGAATGCCCTGAAATACACCGGCACCAAAGAACGCCCCTTCCGGGACGGGAAGTTTATGATGCGCAACCACAATCATCTGCTCGGGGCGGTGGATGGCTGCGACGGTTTCAAGACCGGCTATTTTGAAGCAGGCGGCTTTTCCATAGCGGCTACCGCCAAAAGAGGCGGAGTCCGGATCATTGCCATTGTCATGGGCAGTAAGGATCGCAAGGTCCGGGATGCCAAGACCTCGGAACTGCTGGCGAAAGGTTTCGCCGCGGTGCCGCCGAAGCCGGAGGTGGCAAAAATCGCCGCCACGCCTCAGGCGGCACCGAAAAAAGCGGGAACCGCCCCTGTATCCGAACCGCAGGCCGGGCAGCCTCCGGCAAAGGAGACGGAGTCCGCCCCACCTTCGGCCCCGGGAGGCTGGGGGATGTTCGCCATGGGCCTGGCCGCAGGCCTGCTGCTTTTCGGCCTGTTGGCCTTTTTCCTGTCACGAAGGTCGGCCGGGAAAAAATAAGACCGCGCCAGGAGGCTGTCCGAGAATAGCAATTTTCTCTCAGATCG
>CAYTVF010000189.1:0-8232 GCA_964441345.1 uncultured Desulfopila sp.
TGAAAATTCCTGGCGATAATCACAGTTCCTCTGCTATCCAGGCTTAGCATAAATTTACCGTGCCCATCCTCATGTCGTCACATGCAACAATCCCAACCTATTTATGCCCTCCCCTCTCTTTCCCCTGATGCTCGACTTTCGGGGAGTGCCCGCCATGCATTTCCCGGCCGGATCCTCCTGATTTACCGTTTCCGCCCGACCTTGAGAATTGCTCCATCTTCCCCGTTTTTTCTATCTGCATTGCGGCTCCGTGTTGGTCCGAATAACCCTTGGTGCTGCCTTTCGTGCTGCCTTTCGCCTTCGTACCCTGGACCGCATGGATCTGCTTGGTTGTGGTTTTGAGCGCTTTTTCCTGGAAACCGGCCTCCCCTTTTGCCTTGAAAACCTTATCGTGGCTGACCAGCTTGTTGCCGACCTTCGGCAGACCGATCGTTGCCTCCCGGTCGACCTTGCCCGATTTGCTGCTGCGCAGTTTCTGCTCAAAGCCCGCGGCACTGACCTTGTCAACCCGGCCTGCCAGCTTCTCATTATGGAGAATCCTGTCGCGGACTATATCATGGGGTTTCCGCAGTACCTCACCCTCGATAAAATTATGCCGCTCCTTGATGCTCCGGAAATTGTCGATCACCCGATCGCTGACGACGGGTGCCGCCCGATAGTTTGCGGTAATGACGTCTCTGCCGACATCGGCGATCCGCAGATCATGATAGCTGTTTGTCCGGTAGAAGCTATCCCGATTGACGACAATCGCCGAATCGAGATAAAGGTAGCCGCCGATATTGATGTTGATCTGGTTGATGTTGACGGTGTTGATAACGGTCGTCCTCCACGAACTCCATCGTCGATAGGCATAGTAGGGCTCATGCCAGGCCAGGGGCACCCAGCCGATCGAAAAACCCGAATAAATCCAGCCGACTCTCCCTGGGCACCAGCCAAAGCCGATAGCCAGAAACGGCCCCGTGTCGACCCGGACACTCACCACCGGCGGCGCCCAGTACCAATAACCGCCGATCGAGATCCAGTTGCCGTAATGATGGGTGACATAGCCGAAATGTTCGGCGGGAATCCAGGTGTGATCGCCGTGGTACTCGGTCCATCGACCGACGGTAAACGGCGACCATCCCACGGCGACGGTCGTGGGACGCCAGAACCGCCGGATTCTCCCTTCATAGCGGACCTCTTCCCAACGGCCGTTTTCTTCGAGAATATACGCTTCATCGCGCAATGCCGGCGGCAGATATCGGCCGGAATCGCCTATTGCGTCCAACCGTTTTCGCCAGAGCCGGTCCCGGTCCCCATTCCAGTCGTCCCAGTCCGCATCGACATTGGCGTCGTCCATCGACACCCTGGTGCCGTCGGCGATGAGCGACGATCCGGCGCGAATCTCGAATTTCGCCTGTTTTCCTTGATGGAAAAAATCGACCCTCCCCGTCACCGGTATGACTTCCAACGATTCGTCGCCGACATAGAGATCGAAGGTGGTGCCGCGGCGGGCAACCACATACCCGAATTCGGTCGTCACCTTGATCACGCCCTTGGCACTGCGATTGTAAAACCGGCCGACGCCCGAGGCCATATCGACTTCGGTGACATCCCGCTTAAGCGCTATCAGCTGAATCTGGGTACTGCCGCCGGTGCGCAGCCAGGTATCGTTGGGAATGATGATTTCCGCCTTGGAGTTCTCATCGGCGTATAACGCGTCATCCAGCCCGAAGGGGGCGTCCTTCACCGTTGCCACCCAGTCGCTCTCCTCGGAGACATAGCGCAATAATTGCCCTTCGATGTGCGATATATGCCCTACCAGGATGCCATCCCTGCCTGCCGGCGGTGGCGGTTGCGAGCGCGCCGAGGCTAAGGAAACCAGGGCGAGGAGGACAAGTATCGACAATCCGACTTTCATATTCATGGCTTATTCCCTCTCATTTCAGCAATAGTATCATCGATATACACTGCTGCACAGAATGTGTTGAACAACCTTTCCGGTTCTTTCAGGTCATCGGCTTGCCGCCTGCGTCGGACCGAAGAACAATGCGTTTCCCAAGCAATGTCCATGCCCGCTCGCCAGGGGAGCCGCAAGCTTCTATTTCTTCTCAACGAAAGCCGACAAGCTCCTTCCGTTCCTCATCCCACAGTTTCAGACGAATGCCGGACAGGCTCTGCCTGAGCGTGAGGGCCGACTTGTCGCGAAGCTCCGGAATGGCATGGCAGCACTCCTGCAGCCGATAGTTTGACAAGGTTGAATGCCACGCGGGCCACTTGCGGCCCGCCCCCTCTTCATGTTGCTGCCTGCCGGAAGACTCCGCCTTGCTTGTCGCCATATATTCAAGCCTCCAACTTATACCCCCAGCCATTCGATAATCGCCTCGGCGGCCAATCGCCCCTCGGCGATGGCGGTAACCACCAGATCGGAGCCGCGTACCGCGTCGCCGCCGGCGAAGACCTTCGGGTTGGTCGTTTGACAGGAAAACTCGCCGGTTGCCCGGGCCTCGATGAGCTTGCGGTCATTTACCGCAATATTGTTTTCGGCGAGCCAGTCCGGCGGGCTCGGCCGGAAACCGAAGGCCATGATCACGCAGTCGGCGTCCTGCACCGCTTCCGTGCCGACCACCGGCTCGGGGTGCCGCCGTCCCCGGCTATCGGGTTCGCCCAGCCGGGTGGTGACTATCTTCACCCCGGTCACCCGGCCGTCGTCGCCCACGACTATGGCCTGCGGCTGCAGATTCCAGAGAAAGCGCACGCCCTCATCCTCGGCGTTTTTCACTTCCCGGGCCGAACCGGGCATATTCTCCCGATCCCGCCGGTAGGCGCAGGCGACATCGGCGGCACCCTGGCGGATGGCGGTGCGCAAGCAGTCCATGGCGGTATCGCCGCCGCCGAGCACCACTACCCGTTTGCCGGTCAGATTGACATAGGGATAGCGCTCGCGCCTGATGCCCATGAGATGATCGGCGTTGCCGATGAGATATTCGAGGGCGTGATATACTCCTTCGGCGTCCTCGTTGTCGAGCCCGGCCCGCATTGCGGTATAGGTGCCGGTGCCGACGAAGACCGCATCGTAGTCGGCGAGCAGGCCAGCAAAAGCCACGTCGCGGCCGACCTCCACCCCCAGCCGGAATTCGATGCCCATCCCGGTGAAGACCTTGCGCCGCAGCTCCATCACCTTTTTATCCAGCTTGAAGGTGGGGATGCCGAAGGTTAAAAGACCGCCGATCTCCGGATGCAGGTCGTAGACCGTCGGGGCGACCCCGTTTCTGATCAGCACATCGGCACAGCCAAGGCCCGCCGGCCCCGCGCCGATCACCGCCACCCGCTTGCCGGTCGGCCGCACCTTCGACAGGTCGGGACGCCAGCCCATTTCAAAGGCGGTATCGACGATATACTTTTCGATACCACCGATGGTCACCGCGCCGAAATCGTTGTTCAAAGTGCAGGCCCCCTCGCAGAGCCGGTCCTGGGGACAGACCCGTCCGCAGATTTCCGGCAGGCTGTTGGTCTGATGGCACAGTTCGGCCGCCTCGATTATCCTCCCCTCGTTCGCCAGCCGCAGCCAGTCGGGGATATAGTTATGAACCGGACATTTCCATTCACAGTAGGGGTTGCCGCAGTCAATACAGCGGTCGGCCTGCATCTGCACCTGCCGCGGCTGAAAGGGATGATAGATCTCGACAAACTCATGGCGTCGCCGCTCGATCCGCTTCTTCTGCGGATCGACCCGCTCGACTTCGATAAATTGGTATAAATTCTGACTCATATGAATTCCTATGAAGCTGTCAGCTTCCCTTAGTACGCCACCGCCAAAGTTTCCTCCGGCGAAGTCCCCCGATGGCCGAGCAGCGTCGCCACATCCGAGGTCTTCGGCTTAACCAGCTTGAACAGCGCCGCATAATGCTCGTCGAAGCCGACGAGAATGCGCTCGGCCCGGACACTGCCGGTCTCGCTGAAATGGGCGTTTATGATGCCGCGCAGGTGTTCCTGCAGGACCGCCCGGCCCGCAAGCGTCAACACCTCGACCATCTCCGGGTTGACCCTGGCGGTGAAGGCCCCCGATTCGTCGAGGACGTAGGCGAAGCCGCCGGTCATCCCGGCGCCGAAATTCACTCCGGTCGCGCCCAGCACGGTGACGATGCCGCCGGTCATATACTCGCAGCCGTTGTCGCCGATGCCCTCGACCACCGCCTGCGCCCCGGAATTGCGGACGGCGAACCGCTCGCCGGCCTGTCCCGCGGCATAGAGCCTGCCGCCGGTGGCGCCGTAGAGGCAGGTGTTGCCGATGATCACCGCCTCGTGGCTCTGGTAGGCCACGCCCTGCGGCGGACGGATAACCAGCTTGCCGCCGGCCATGCCCTTGCCCACATAGTCGTTGGCATCGCCGGTGAGGAACATATTCAGGCCGCCGGCGTTCCAGGCCCCGAAACTCTGCCCGGCCGTGCCGATAAAAATCAGATTGATGGGATGCTCCTCCATGCCTCTGTTGCCGTGCCGGGCGGCAATCAGGCCGGACAGCCGCGCGCCCACCGTCCGGTCGGTATTGCGAATGACATAGCTGCCGCCGCCGCCTTCTTTGGTTTCCACTGCTCCGCCAAATCGCAGGGCGAGCTGCAGGTTCAAAGCCCCCGGGTCGTCCGGGATATTGGCCTCGCGGAAAAAGAGGCCGCTGGTTGCCGGCGGTTCAAAGGTTGCAAGGATCGGTCCCAGAACCAGTCTGCCCTGGCGCGGGGTAATCCCCGGCAACTCTTCCAGCAGATCGGTCCGGCCGATCAGGCCGGTCAGTTGCGCCACCCCCAGTTCGGCCATGAGCAATCTCGTCTCCTCTACCATAAAGCGGAAATAGTTCATCACCATGGCCGGGACTCCGGCAAAGTATTCCTTGCGGAGCGTCTCGTCCTGGGTGGCCACGCCGGTCGCGCAGTTGTTGAGATGGCAGATGCGCAGGAACTTGCAGCCAAGGGCAATGAGCGGCCCGGTGCCGAAACCAAAACTTTCCGCGCCGAGGATCGCCGCCTTGATGATATCCCGCCCGGTCTTGAGCCCGCCGTCCACCTGCAGCCGGACCTTATGGCGCAGGCCGTTGGCGACCAGGGCCTGCTGGGTTTCGGCCAGACCCAGCTCCCACGGGCTGCCGGCGTATTTCACCGAGGTGAGGGGGCTCGCCCCGGTGCCGCCGTCATAGCCGGAGATGGTGATCAGATCGGCGTAGGCCTTGACCACCCCGGTGGCAATGGTGCCGACGCCCGGTTCGGAGACCAGCTTGACGCTGACCAGGGCCTTGGGGTTGATCTGCTTCAGGTCGAAAATCAGCTGGGCCAGATCCTCGATGGAATAGATATCATGGTGCGGCGGCGGCGAGATGAGGGTCACCCCCGGCACCGAGTAGCGCAGGGCGGCAATCTGGGCGGTCACCTTATGGCCGGGCAGCTGCCCGCCCTCGCCGGGTTTAGCCCCCTGCGCCATCTTGATTTGCAGCACCTCGGCGTTCATCAGGTAATGGGGGGTCACGCCGAAGCGGCCGGAGGCAACCTGCTTGATTCTCGACACCCGCTCGGTGCCGAACCGGTCCGGATCCTCACCCCCTTCGCCGCTGTTGGAGTAGCCGCCGAGACGGTTCATGCCGATGGCCAACGCCTCGTGCGCCTCCTGCCCCAGGGCGCCGATCGACATGGCGGCGGAGTCGAAGCGGCGGTAAAAGTTTTCGGCCGGCTCGACCGCATCGGGCGTGATGGGCATTTCACCTTTTTTTATCCGCAGGAGGTCGCGCAGACAGGCCACCGGGCGGTTGTCGACCAGCCCTGAGTATACTTGATAGTCGCCAAAATCCCCGGTGCGCACCGCCTTTTGCAGGGCCTGGACCACATCGGGGTTATAGGCGTGGTATTCGCCGCCGTGGATATACTTGAACAGGCCGCCCCGGTTAAGCGGCTTATGGACCCGCTGCCAGGCAAGTCTGGCGCGTTTTTCCTGATCCTCCTGGAAATCGGCAAAGCCGGCCCCTTCGATCCGGCTGACCACGCCGGTGAAACAGAGGTCGGTCACTTCGCGGGAGAGCCCCACCGCCTCGAACAACTGCGAGCAGCGGTAGGAGGCGATGGTCGAGATGCCCATCTTCGAGAGGATCTTCAGCAAGCCCTTATCGACTCCTTTGCGATAGTTGCGGATAGCCTGACGGAGACCGATCTTGAGCACCCCTTCATCGACCAGCTGGCCGAGGGATTCATAGACCAGATAGGGATAGACCGCGGTCGCCCCCATCGCCAAAAGCACGGCTAACTGGTGCGGATCGCGGACGCTGGCGGTTTCGACGATGATATTGGCATCGCAGCGGCGGTTGTTCTCCACCAAGGTGCGCTGCACCGCGCCGACCGCCATGGCGGCGGGGATGGGCAAGGTTTCCGGGGCGATATTGCGGTCGGAGAGAACCAGGAGGACCGCGCCGTTTTCGGTCTCCGCCAGAGCGCGGCGGCCCAGTTCCTCGATCGCCGCCTTGAGGCCGATCGTCTTGTCGTAATTGAGATCGAGGATCACATGCTTATAGTGGGCCTCATTCAACTGCAGCAGCTGCTGCAGGTCGCTGTAGACCAGCACCGGCGACTGAAACATCACCCGGTAGGCGTGGCCCCGGGCCTCGTCGAAGACATTCTGCTCCCGCCCCACACAGGTGGCGAGACTCATGACATGGCGCTCCCGCAACGGGTCGATCGGCGGGTTGGTCACCTGGGCGAACATCTGGCGAAAATAGTCGTAGAGGCTGCGGTCCCCGCTGGACAAGACCGCCATCGGCGTATCGTCGCCCATTGAAGACACCGGCTCCTGGCCGGTTTCGCCCAGCACTTTGACCATCTGTTCGAGTTCCTCGTTGCTGTAGCCGAAGAGCTTCTGGTAGAGCAGCAGCCGGTCGTCGTCCAGAGCCCGGGCGCCGGTTTCAAGGGTTTCGTCGGTGTCGAAGGAAAGAAGCTTGCGGCAGCAACTGTCCATCCACTGCCGGTAAGGATGGCGGCTCTTCAGCTCCCGGTCGATATCCCAGGAAGTCCAGCGCTTGCCGGTGAGGGTATCGATCACCAGCAGCTCGCCCGGCCCCACCCTCCCTTTCTCGATCACCTCGTCCGGCTCGTAGTCCCAGATGCCGACCTCGGAGGCAAGCGTAATGAGTCTGTCCTTGGTGACCACGTAGCGGGCCGGCCTGAGGCCGTTGCGGTCGAGGCCGCAGGCGGCGAAGCGGCCGTCGCTCATGACGATCCCGGCCGGGCCGTCCCAAGGTTCCATGTGCATTGAGTTGAAGTCGTAGAAGGCCCGCAGGTCGTCGTCCATGTCGGGATGATTCTGCCAGGCCGGCGGAATGAGCAGGCGGAAGGCGCGGAACAGATCCATCCCGCCGGCGAGAAACAGCTCAAGCATATTGTCGAGCGCCGAAGAATCCGAGCCGGCAGCGTTGACAAAGGGCGCCGCCTCGGCCATGTCCGGCAGGAGCGGCGAGCGGAATTTGTAGGAGCGGGATTTCGCCCACTGCCGGTTGCCGGTGATGGTGTTGATCTCGCCGTTATGGGCGAGATAGCGGAACGGATGGGCCAGCGGCCATTTGGGCAGGGTGTTGGTCGAGAAGCGCTGGTGGAAGAGGCAGATCGCCGACTGCATCCGGTAATCGGCCAGATCGGGAAAAAACTTGGGCAGATCGACCGGTCGGCACAGCCCTTTATAGACGATCACCAGGTTGGAGAGGCTGGCGATATAGAAATCCTCATCGCAGGTCACCCGCTTCTCCACCCGCTTCTCCACCCGCCGTTTCACCATGTACAGCCGCCGTTCGAGATCCTTCGAGCCCCAGCCGAACGGGCCGTTGAAGACCACCTGGGCGATGTTCGGCATGGTTTTCCTGGCAAAGTCGCCCAGCACCTCCGGATCGACCGGTACTTCGCGCCAGCCGACGACGGTCAGGGTCTCCCGCGCCAGCTCTTCGTCGATGACCGAGCGGGCAGCCGCCGCTTTGGCCTCGTCCCGGCTGAAAAAGACCATGCCGACCCCGTACCGGCCGCCGAGAAGCCAGCCCTGTTCCCCGGCGATGGCCTGGAAGAAGCCGTCGGGTTTCTGCAGCAGGAGCCCGCAGCCGTCGCCGGTCCTGCCGTCGGCGGCGATTCCACCGCGGGTCAGGCCGCCATTTACGGCGTCGGCCTGAGTGGCATTCCGGTCTTCAACGTCAACAACAACTGCTCGACGGGCTCGACGGCGCTGTTTCTGGCCCGC
>CAYTVF010000190.1:0-8134 GCA_964441345.1 uncultured Desulfopila sp.
CCCTCGTCGACAGTATCAACTACAAACTGATGAAGGAAGATCTGCGCAAGCTGGCCTCCCAGGACAACAGACCGGAGCCCCGATAAACCGGGATGGCATCGGCCATCCCGGTCAATCGGCGAATTCCCTCAGCGCATTCCGCAGATTGACGACCAGCTGCGCGGTTGTATCAGTCTCCCCCTGCTCACTGGTGCGCTGGATTTCTTCCGCCAGCGACGCCTCGTCCATAAGCCTAAGGTTCAGGAGAACCCCTTTCAGACCATGGGAGATTGCCCGCACCTGTGCGCTGTCCGGCTGCTCCGCGGCGATTTGCAGTGTTTTTACATTCTCTTTGATGCTTGCGATGGTAGTGGTCAGCAACCATTCGATTTTTTCTTCATCCAGTGCATATGCCGCCTGAAGATTGGCCTTTGCCCTCGCATAGAGGGTGCTCTGCCCCTCCGCAACCGGAACACTGCCGGGTGAAGCCGGGTCTCTGTGCTGTACCTGCAAACCGGTACAACGCCTGAGGACGGCCATGACCTGCTCGGGGATAAATGGTTTTGTCAGATAATCGTCCATCCCGGCGGCAAGACACTTTTCCTTGTCACCGCGCATGGCATGGGCGGTTAAGGCGACTATCGGCTGATGCCGGCCATAGAGCCGGTCGCGGAGAGACTGTTCGATTTCTTCGGGAATATTCTGCGCCAGCCGTTTGCCGGATTCGCATTGCCGAATGATCTGGGTTGCGGTGAAGCCATCCATTTCGGGCATCTGAATATCCATGAGGACCATATCGAACTGCCCGGCCGCGAGTTTCCCCAGGGCATCGACGCCGCTCTCCGCCATGGTTACCCGATGTTTCTCATGTTCCAGCACCATCCTGGCAAGCTCCCGATTCGCCTCATTATCCTCGACCAGCAGGATATGCAGTGACTGAATTTCGGTGTTCCGCCCGATCTGTTCGCTTTCCATGCCAACCCATTCGTCCGCGGCCGGGACAGCAAACACCACGTTGAAGGTAAAGGTACTGCCCATGCCGACTTCACTTTCGACGGTGATATCGCCGCCCATCATGCGGCAAAGCTTCCTGCTGATCGCCAGGCCAAGTCCGGCCCCCTGATGCTTGCGCGAGATCGACAGATCGCTCTGCGAAAACCTGTCGAAAATCAGCTCCAGGTGTTCCGGCGGGATGCCGATGCCGGTGTCGCGAACGGTGAAACAGAGCTCAATTGTTCCGGGCTCCCGGCCGATATTGCGTATCTCAAGGCTGACCAGGCCCCGCCTGGTAAATTTCACCGCGTTACCGAGCAGGTTGAGCAGGATCTGGCGCAAACGCATATGATCTCCCCGGACCAATTCCGGGACATTTTCGGCAATTCCGTACCCAACCTCGATGTCTTTATGCTCGGCCAGCACGGAGATTGATTTAATGGTCGATTGGACCAGCTTATGTACGGAAAATGTATGATTTTCCAGATCGAGCTGCCCCGCCTCGATCTTGGAAAAATCGAGGATATCGTTGACCACCGCCAACAGGGAATCAGCGGAGGTTTTGACCGAATCGAGCAGCTTCCGCTGCTCGCAGTTCTCGCTCGCCTCAAGGGCCAGTCGGCTCATGCCGATTATGGCATTCATCGGGGTCCGGATCTCATGGGACATATTGGCCAGGAACAGGCTCTTGGCCTTGTCCGATTCCTCCGCCCGATCCCTCGCCTCACTGATTTTATCCATCGACTCCTGAATATAATCGGCCATTTCGTTAAACGCACCGGCCAGTTGACCGAGTTCATCGCTGCTTGCCACCTTGAGCCGGCTCTGGAATCTTCCCGACTGAAAAAGCTTGATGCCGCTGATGATCGCGGTGATCTTGCCGGTCAAGGTCGACGCCATCCAGACAGCGATAAAAATGACCAGAACCACCATTATCCCGGTTGACACCGTCAGGTTCTGCAGCGTTTTCCCCAGCAGCCGGTCCAGCAGTGCCAGGGTCTCCGCTTTTTTCCGGTCGAGTCCTGTCTCGTACTCGCGCGTCGTGGCATTGATCCGGGCGGCCGTCTCCGTCGCCGAACTGTGAAATTCGTCGACATTGGCCCCTATTGTCACATAGCCGAACCCCCTCGGGCTGTCTTTATACATGCCGGTAAAGTAGGGAATGGTCGCGGCGGTCGTCAGTTTCCAGAGATTGCTCCAGAAGATGACAAATGATCCGGAACCGCCGTACTGGGTCAGGTTATCCCAGCCGCTGCATTGGGGGGCGAAATTGAGATACCGGCAATCAAGTCCGAAAAAGCCCGCCTCGGTCAGCGGTTTGGCTGCCGTCTTGGCGAGAGACTGGGCGAGAAACCGCGGGGCTGCCTGTTCGAATCTGGTAAACGACTGCCCCACCGACTGCCACAGCTCATAGAGTTCGGAGCTCAGCCAGGGAACGGTCTGCTCGCCGGTTTCGGGATCGTAACCGACGATAAAATAGTCACGCGGATGGCTGATATTGCGACCGGCAAAATCCCACATGAAAGCGTAATTCCCGGATCCAGCATCGGAAATGTCGGAATACCGCTCCTCGGTGGGAACGATATGATCGGTAAATTCCATCACATGGGTATGATCAAGGGCAAGAGTGACGTAGCCGAGTTTCCGGCCGTCCTTAAAAACCGGGGTTGCCCAGCGAATAATCCCTTGAAATCGCTTCCCCAGCGGATTTTCCTTGCCGGCGTAGCCCGCCTTCTCCGGCGCAAAAACAATGTTGCTTTTTTTAGCCCGGTCCGGGGTGAAGGGGCCGATGAGGGCCGACGAGATATACGGGCCGATCACCTTGGAAACATAAATTTCGCCCTGCTGCAGCTTCGCCGCTTCGGCAAAATATGTCTCGGCCCGGCACCAGGTATTTTCCTGCCGGGAAACATCTCTTTTTTCACGGCCAAGCAGATCGGTGGCAGAAACCTTGATGATCTCCCGGCCGTCGAGATCGACAAAGGTCATCTCGTGGTAGAGCGGCTGCATCACGGTTTCAGGCAAGGATTGCGGCGGGCGGTAATGAAACTCCTTTTTATTGTCAGCGGCCGAAACCCGGACATCGGGACCGGCCACCGGTCCCGGCTCCGGCGGAAGCCAGCCGGAGCCATCCGCGCTGAGCTGCCAGGCCCGGTGCCGGACTACCTCCTTCCGCCGGATAGCAAGAAACTGCCGGTAGCTCGACTCGCTTACACCAAGTTGGCCGGCGAGGAGGATGTCGCTGTCGCGCTCATAGAGAAAACCGGCCACGTCGGCAGCAGTTTCGGTGGTGAGCCTTTCAATGCTTTCCCGGGCCTTCAGGTCGAGAGCCTTGATCGAACTTTCGGAGGCCAGGGCGCCGATCTCCGACACCAGATCCCGGGTATCTTCAACCATTTGTTCGGATTTGTGCTTGACGGTATTGCCGAGAAAGGCAATCTGCCGGGCGGCAAAAAGGGCAATGGCGATAAGCGGGAGGACTTTTATGATAATAAAGATGGTTATGAGCTTCTCGCGAATCCCGTATCGGACAAGGCTGCTCGGTTTCCAGCGAAAACCATTGCCGTTGCGTTGAGCTTCATCGGGCTTTTCCGTTTCTGCCATGGTATGCTTCTGCTCCGAAATTTTTCCTCTCTCCATCCACAGAGTTACGATACCACAAACTACCAGGCAAAAAACAGCCTGTAACATGGTTTTTTTGTCGGCCAACGATGTTTTCATCACCGGGCAGCAAATGGAGGCGATATGGAAAATCCATAAGAATCACATGCTTGTCAATTTATTATACTTTCCATCAGCACTATTGATACGAAAACAGTCTTTCTTTTGGCTGTTGCGCTAGATTCCTTGCAAACATTATGGTATCTTGGCTATGCCTTTTCATAAGGAGATGTTTTTGTGATACAATCTCAAACCCTTTCCCAGGAGGACCCAATGAAAACCCCAGTACGTGTCGCAATTACCGGTGCAGCCGGTCAGATCAGCTATTCTCTTATTTTTCGCGTCGCAGCAGGAGATATGCTGGGAAAAGACCAACCGGTCATACTCCAACTGCTCGAGATTCCCCCGGCCATGAAGGCCCTTGAGGGCGTTGTCATGGAACTCAACGACTGTGCCTTCCCGCTGGTTGCCGGCATCGTCGCCACCGACGATCCAAACGTCGCCTTCAAGGATGTCGATTTCGCCCTCCTTGTCGGCTCAAGACCCCGTGGTCCCGGCATGGAACGTTCCGACCTGCTCAAGGCCAACGGTGCCATCTTCACCGTGCAGGGCAAGGCCCTCAATGCCCACGCCAACCGCAATGTCAAGGTACTGATTGTCGGAAACCCGGCCAATACCAATGCCCTCATCGCCATGAAAAACGCCCCGGACCTCAACCCCCGGAACTTCACCGCGATGATGCGCCTCGACCATAACCGCGCCCTGTCTCAGATCGCCGCCAAAACCGGCAGCCATTGCACCAAAGTAGAACAGATGGTGGTATGGGGAAATCATTCCGCCACCCAGTTCCCCGACATCAGCTATGCCAAGGTCGATGGCGCTTCGGTTAAGGAAAAAGTCGACAACGACTGGTATGTGAAAGAGTTCATCCCGACCGTGCAGCAGCGCGGTGCCGCAATTATCAAAGCCCGCGGGGCCTCCAGTGCGGCCTCCGCCGCCTCTGCCGCCATCGATCATATGCGTGACTGGACTCTCGGTACGGGCGGCGGCTGGGTCAGCATGGGCGTGTACAGTGCCGGCAACAGCTACGGCATTAATGAGGGCATCATGTACGCCTTGCCGATCACCTGTGAAAACGGTGAATGGAAGGAAGTTAAAGGTCTGGCAGTAAGCGATTTTGCCAGAAAAATGATGACGGCAACGGAGCAGGAACTGCTTTCGGAAAAAGAGGCCATCGCCGACCTGCTGTAATCCGCGTCCGGATTTCTTCCCCGAGCCGGTATCCATGATTCTTTCATAACCGGCCGAGCTGATTTTTTCCGCGATAGAACACGGCGGACTCCGGGCAACCGGAGTCCGCCGTGCTGTTTATGCCCATCGGCCAGATCCCTCCTTCAAGCTGTTGAGATAGCTGCCATCTCCCTGCCCTGTCCTGCCAAGTCCTGACCTGATAAAACATCACTTCCCTTTTTACGAAGGTTACGCTAGGTTTTATTGTATACGGTAACGAACAATTCTCAGACCTTTACTTCGACCACAGGCAAATGACAGAGGATATCAAAAAGCAGTTGCAGCATTTCTTCCCCGGCGAGACCTTTGCCGACGAAGTCTTGGAAACTGCGCTGGACAACGGCGAGATTGTCACCGACAAGGAAAAAATCCTGCCCTACCTGCAGACCGCCCTGTTTGACGAAAAGGTTCTGGAGGTGGAACTTGATGGTATGCCCAGGGTTTATTTTTCACGGCTCAAGGACGATGTCCCCGACCCCATTGCAGATGAGATCGATGGTCAGATAGTCTACTCTCAACCCGATTATGAACAGGGTGAATATCTCATCGACATGAGTCATATTGTCACCCTTCCTTTAGAACCCGGTCTCGGCAACCTTCACTTGCGCCAATCCGGTTTCATCGTATTGAGAATGTTTACCAACACCTTCGCCGTTGAGATGGGGACAAATTTCGAAGACTTAGCCAAAGTTCAGGACATCCCCGTTCTGCGCCTCGCCTTCCCGGTATTGGCCAGAATAGTTCGAAATGCCAGAGAATTCCGCGCGAAAGTGCCGGAAAGTCTCAATTTTATCTTGTCCATCGAGACCGACGAAGATTCACCGGAGTTGATTGTCGTTCCTGTCAACATCAGCATCAAGGGGATGTCCTTCTCCGTCTCGAAGGCAAACCAGAAATTGTTCAAAATCAATGAGCCGTATTCGTTCAAGCTCTATCTGGACGATGAACTCCGCGCCAGCCTTGGTGGAACCGTAAAACACCTCAGCAGAATCAGAAAAAAAATCGGTATCGAGTATGTCTGCGGCGTCGAGTTCGACCTCCCGACGAAAACCATGGCAGCCGTGATCGAATCAATCGTGGCAACAGTCCAGCGAGCGCATCTCAAAGAGCTGGCCGATAAATCGCAAGCAAGCGGCATCAACCTGATTGCCTGAACAGTCCCGCCATCATCTGGGGGATGAGGGCTACTTTCTCTTCGTCCAGGGCGGAGAAAAGATCGACAATTCTGCCGTTATACATGACGCCGATCCGATCGGAGAGAGCAAGCGCCTCCGAGAGATCGCCGGTAACGAGAAGAATGCCGGCAGCTTCTCTGGCTTGCAGCAGGAGGTTCCAGACGTCTTCGGTCGCGGCGATATCCAGTCCCTGGGTGGGTTGCTCGGCTACAATCAGCCGGGGTTTCCGGTAGAACTCCCGGGCCAGCACCATTTTCTGAAGATTGCCCCCGGAAAGCTGCCAGGCAAAGGCCGAGAGATCCGGCGGCCGGATATCGAACTCTTCGACCAGCCGGGCGGCCTTATCTTCGGCCAACTCCCGCATGAGCCAGGGACCGCGGGCAAAACCGCCGCGGGTGGTGAGGAGGAAGTTGTCGAGAAGGTTCAGTCCCTGACAGGTTGCCAGCCCCTGCCGGTCCTCCGGGATATAGGACAAAGTCCTCTCCCATTCGGCCTTGCGGAAGAACTTCCGCCATTCCATCCCCAGGATGCGGACCCTGTTTTCGGCCGGCTTGCGCAGGCCGCAGATGGTTTCCACCAGCTGCTTCTGGCCATTGCCGGCCACCCCTACCAACCCGAGGATCTCGCCCTGGCGCAGTTCCAGGTTTACCGCCGATAACACCGCATCCTGCAGATCATGGAACTTGAGGACTATCTGCCGCGGCTCCTGCGGAATCCTGTCGACCTTCAGCAGAACCTCCCGCCCCACCATGCGCTCGGCCAGTTCGGCGGCGGAGCCGACCTCGGCCGTCGCAATCGTGTCGAATATCTCGCCGCGCCTGAGGATAGCAATGGTATCGGCAATCGCCATAACCTCCTCAAGCTTGTGGCTGATAAAGACAATCCCCTTGCCGCCGGCGGTCATGAGCTTCATCGTCGCAAAAAGATTCTCGGCCTCGCGGGGGGTGAGAACGGCGGTCGGTTCGTCGAATATCAGGATAGTACTCCTGCGGTGCAGGAGCTTGAGGATCTCTACCTGCTGTCGCTCGCCCATCGACAAGTCGCTGATCCGCGCGGCCGGATTGACCTTCATGCCGTACTGCTCGGCCAGATCGGCGACTTTCCGGTGCATGCGCGTCCAGTTGAGCCAGATCCCCGATTGGTGGCCGAGAAAGATATTTTCCGCCACGGTCATGGCGTCGACCAGCTTGAAGTGCTGATAGACCATGCCGATCCCGGCCTTGATCGCCCTGTCGGTGGAGGTGAGCGTCACCTGCCGGCCATGAGGTAGATAGCCCCGCTGTCCGGTTGCAGCTGACCGGCGAGAATCGACATAAGGGTCGACTTTCCCGCCCCGTTTTCTCCAAGCAGAGCGAGGATCCTGCCCTGTTCGATGGCAAGGGATACATCGCGGTTGGCCCGGACCGTGCCGAAGGTTTTGCAGATCCCTTCCAGCCGTATGAGTGGCTCTGCTCCGGTCATTCTCAGGGCCGTTCTTTGCCCGCCAGCGGGGTGACAAACTGTGATTCGGTGTCCCAGGGAAAGAGGATCCAGGTGTCCTGGCTGACCTCGGTGATATAGGTATCGACCTGGGGCGCCGGCCGGCGGGCTTGGCGTAGACCGTGGCGAAATGCGCCTTGGGCACGATCTGCCGGACAATTTTCGCGGTTCGGCCGGTATCGACCAGATCGTCGATCAGCAGCCAGCCCTCGCCGTTGCCGTCGAATTTTTTCAGGATATCGGTGTCACCCTTCTTGTCCTTCCAGTCATAGCTTGCGATACAGATGGTATCGACCAGATGGATATCCAGCTCGCGGGCGATGATCGCCGCCGGGACCAGGCCGCCCCTGGTTATGGCGATGATCCCTTTGAAATAGTCCATATCCAGCAGACGCCAGGCAAGCGCCTTGGAGTCGCGGTGCAGCTGATCCCAGGAAATCGGATAGGTTTTCCGGTATGTTGCGGTAGTCGACATTACAATATCCTCTCTAGAACGATTATTTTATCCATTCAGATCTATTGACAAAGTTCCCCCTCCCCTTGCGGGAGGGGGTTAG
>CAYTVF010000191.1:0-8061 GCA_964441345.1 uncultured Desulfopila sp.
AGTGCATGTATGCCCCTGAATTCAACAGTCACTCGGAAAGTTACACATTGGAAGTTAAGTGAAAAAGAGGAATGGGGAAGGAATAGACATCTCCTGTGCATACAGAGTTCAGAGATTGGATAGAGGGGACGTTGTTTAAATGTTTAATTAGGTCTGCTTGAGTCTACAATTAAACAACGTTATGTAAGTCCTTCTGCTTCTCGATCTCAGGTTTTTCTGGGGGCTGTCATGCCATTCTGGCAACTAGCGGTGCGCCGTTATCTATTGATCTATTGGGGATTTCCTGAGACATAGGAATCCAACGGGTCTACATTCCACATATTTCAGTTTGAGCATCTCTCCCTTAACCTCTCCCGACCCTTCCCATCCAGCCCCTTCGCGTATTCTGCATCGTCATATCATGGCTATGCCGGTAGCAATAGTTACAACGCCCCCAACAGATACCAGTCCGGCACCCCCCAGACGTTCCGGCGCAATTCTACAACATCATTGCCCGGATAGACCACCAACCCTACTTTGGCCGCTTCCGGATGTTCCGCCATGAAGGTCTCCGCACTTCTGCCATCTGCTGCGGTTACCCGTTCCGATGATTTGGCCTCAATGGGAAGAACGCCGTACTCACTCGCCAGCAGAAAATCCACCTCCAGCCCGGCGGCGGTACGGTAGAAATACAGCTCCGGTTCCACCGGCTGGAGCTGTTTCCACTTCAAAAGTTCGGCGCAAAGCCAGCTTTCGTAGGCAGCGCCGCGACTAATGGAAAGCTCGCCAACGATGGCCCTGTTCAAGCCCACGTCCGGGAAGAAGAGTTTCGGACTCTTGACCAGCCGTTTGCTGACGTTTTCATGCCAGGGGGGGAGCAGAATGCACTGAAACGACATGGTCAGCAGTTCCAGATAGCGCTTGATAGTATTGACCGCCACCCCCAGTTCCCGCGACACTTCGCTGATGGAGAGCAGGTTGGCGGTGCGGCTGCATAACAACTTCTGCGCCAAGGCAAAGGTATCGATGTTCGCCACCTGCCCCACATCGGCAATATCCCGCTCCAGATAGGTTCTGCGATAGTCCTTGAGCCAGTTCAACCGCTCCGTTTCTCCCGTGCGTTGCCAGACCGGCGGATAGCCGCCCCATCGCTGATGCTCGTCCCGCACCCCGCGCAGGGTACGCAATTGCCCAGGCGAAACCAGGGGAAGCCGCCCGGCGTCCTGTGGCGAAAGCGCCTGATGCTGCCATATTCGGGAGAGAAGCGGCGGCTCGCCACCACCGGTCAGTTCATAGAGGGAAAATGGGTACATCTGGCAGAGCGCGACTCGACCGGCCAGGGTCTCGCGAATGTTCTTCATCATCAGCAATTGCG
Source organism: uncultured Desulfopila sp. (assembly GCA_964441345.1). Lineage (GTDB taxonomy): Bacteria > Desulfobacterota > Desulfobulbia > Desulfobulbales > Desulfocapsaceae > Desulforhopalus_A. The sequence continues at coordinate 1,355 of CAYTVF010000191.1, forward strand.
ACGATCCGGTCAAAACGAAGCGTTTCCGATCGTTAACGGTTTTTTTCCGTTCCCGGTCCACCACCAGCTTCAGCGGGTCAAACAACTGCGGGATTTTCTGCACTTCGTCAAGCACCACCAGCGGTGTCGTCATGCTTTCCAGAATCTGCACGGCCGAGCGCTGAAAACGAAGCCGTTCATCGGGATCGTCGAAGGAGACGTAGGTAAAGGAAAGGTCAAGCCGTTCGGGGAGCTGCATTTCGCAGAGCGTGGACTTGCCGGTCTGGCGCGCACCGGTCAGGGCCACAACCTGATCATGGTTCAGGCGGGTGATTATGGTGTCGGTTATTGATCGATTGATGCTCTCCATGCCGTATTCATATCAACGGCATTGCAAAAATACAAGGCAATTTTGCAATGCCGTTGATGGTAATGGAGGGTTTACCACGTTTTCTGGTTATTGGCATTTTAGATTTCCACTAACAGGACGCTATCCCTGTCCCTCCCTTTATTATTCGATTATTTGCGGTCCTGCAGGATTTTTGCCATATCCTTGGCAAAATAGGTGATGATTATATCCGCTCCTGCCCGTTTGATGGACAAAAGCGTTTCTTCCATTACCCGGTCCCCATCGATCCAGCCTTTTTCCGCCGCGGCCTTGATCATGGCATATTCGCCGCTGACATGGTAGGCGGCGATCGGCAGGTCGAATTCATCGCGCAGCCGGGAGATGATGTCCAGGTAGGCAACCGCCGGTTTCACCATGAGGATATCGGCGCCTTCATCGACATCGAGGGTCGCCTCCCGCAACGCCTCCCGGCTGTTGGCCGGATCCATCTGGTAGCTCTTGCGGTCGCCGAACTGGGGGGCGCAGTCGGCGGCTTCCCGGAATGGCCCGTAGAATGCCGAGGCGTATTTCACCGAGTAGGCCATGATCGGGATCGATTCGAAATTGTTCTCGTCGAGGGCGGCTCTGATTTCCGCAATCCGGCCGTCCATCATATCGGAGGGCGCGACCATGTCGGCGCCGGCCTGGGCGTGGGAGAGGGCGGTTTTGGCGAGGATCTCGAGGGTGGCGTCATTATCGACGACATTGTCGATCAGGCAGCCGCAGTGGCCATGGTCGGTATACTCGCACAGACAGACGTCGGTGATGACCAGTATTTCCGGCACCTTGCTTTTCAGTTCCCTGATCGCCGTCTGGATGATGCCGTTCTTGGCATGGGCGCCGGACCCCATCCCGTCCTTTTTCTCCGGCAGCCCAAAGAGCAGGACGGAATTGATGCCCAGCTGCAGACATTCCCTGGCCTCGCCGGCCAGTTGGTCGACGGTCAGCCGGAACACTCCGGGCATGGAGGAGATCTCCTCGCGCTTGTTTTTGCCCGGCATGACAAAAAGAGGATAGATGAGTTGCGCCGGGGAGAGTCGGGTCTCACGGATGAGAGCGCGAAAGCCATTATTCTTGCGAAGCCGTCTGGGGCGATATTCGGGGAAAACCATGGAAACTCCTGTTAAAAAAGAGATTATGAGAGAGGCGGAAAGAAGGGCAGGAAGTTGCCTGCGCTCCGCTCACGTCTTTGCCGTTTACTGGATGATTGCAAATGACTTAAGTTTTTTATGCAGATGGCTGCGTTCGAGCCCCACCAGTTCCGCGGTCCTGGAAATATTGTTGTCGTTGTGCAGCAGTTGCTGCTGCAGGTACTCTTTCTCAAAAATTCGTTTGGCGGTTTTATAGTCCATGGCGAGGAAGGGGTTCATGCCGGAACCATTGCCCGCCGGCGGCGAGCTTTGTCCGGGATTGAGAAAAAGGCGGATGTGGCCGGCGGTGATTGCCGGCTCCTGGCACATGATTGCCAGTCTTTCGATGAAATTTCGCAGTTCCCGGACATTTCCCGGCCATGGATGCTCCATCATCGCCTGGTAGGCATCCTGGCTGAACTGCTTGTGTTTCAGGCCCTTGTGCACCATGTTTTTAACCATTGCTTCGACCAGCAGCGGGATGTCTTCCAGCCGGTCCCGGAGCCTGGGGACGTGGATGGGGACTACGTTCAGGCGCCAGAACAGATCGGCCCTGAACTTGCCGGTCTCGATTGCTTCCTCGAGATTTTTGTTGGTGGCGGCGAGCACCCGGACATTGACTTTGATGGTCTTGTTGCCGCCTACCCGCTCGAATTTCTGCTCCTGCAGGATGCGCAGAATTTTTGCCTGGGTGTTGAGGCTCATGTCGCCAATCTCGTCGAGAAAGAGGATGCCGCCGTCGGCCTGGTCGAATTTTCCCCTCTTGCTGACATGGGCTCCGGTAAAGGAGCCTTTTTCGTGACCAAACAGTTCCGATTCGATCAGTTCTTCGGGGATGGCCGCGCAATTGACCTCGATCATCGGCTGGTCGTACGACCGGGATGCCCGGTGGATGGACTGGGCGACCAGCTCCTTGCCGGTGCCATGGTCACCTCTGATCAACACCCAGGCATCGGTCGGGGCGACCATCTCGATCTGTTTCTTCAGTGCCCTGATGGAGGGAGACTCTCCGGTTAAAACCGGCTGCAGGGCGGTGCCCTGGCGGAGCAGCCGGTTTTCCTGTTCAAGTTTGGCAAACCGCAGACCGTTGCTTATGGCCAGGATGATTTTGTCGTAGGAGAGCGGCTTTTCGACGAAATCGAAGGCGCCCTTGCGGGTTGCCTGCACTGCCGTTTCAATGGTGCCATGACCGGAGATCATGATAACCGGCATGCTGTAGCGCTCGCGGATTTTTTCCAGGGCGGCCATGCCGTCCATGGTGTCGCCCAGCCAGATATCAAGGAGTACCAGATCGACATTCATCGATTCGAGCAGTTCGAAGCCTTCCTCGGCCGAAGATGCGGCGATTGCCGTGAAGCCTTCGTCCTCGAGAATTCCGGCGAGAGTTTCTCGAATACTTATCTCGTCATCAATGATCAGAATGCGTTTACTCATCAATCTGCATACCCTCAGGGAATAGAGACCCGACAGACCCCGGCGATGGTTGGTCAAGCTCGGCTGCTTGCTGGTTCAGGAGCGGCAGCTCGATGATGAAAACCGATCCGGTCGGCTCATTGTCCTGGACCCGGATGTAGCCGTTATGATCGGAAACTATGGTCGATACGATGGCCAGGCCGAGACCGGTTCCGGTTTTCTTGGTGGAAAAGTACGGCTCAAACAGCTTCAGCTTGTTCTCTTTGGAAATCCCCGGACCGTTATCGTAGACCTTGAGAAATACATTCTCCTTCTCCTCATCCAGGGCAAGCACAATGTCTATATTACCGCCCTCGGGCAAAACTGCAACTGCATTGTCCAGCAGGTTGATGAGGCAGCGTTTGATCTGTTCCCCATCGAAACTGAATACGGGAATGGGTTGCTGTTCGACACAGGTGAAGGCGATATTCTTGTGTCCTTCCCGGTAGAGGAAGAGGGTCTGGTTCGCCAGTTTGGTCAGATTGTCGGGCGATTTCTGGACCTTCGGCATGCGGGCGAATTGCGAAAACTCGCTGACCAGCCGTTTCAGTTCATCCACCTGGGTGATGATGGTGCTGGTGCACTGATCGAAGATGCTGTTTTCCTCGCTGAGGATCTCCGGATAGCGCCGGCGCAGCCGTTGGGCGGAGAGCTGAATCGGGGTAAGCGGATTTTTGATCTCATGGGCGATTCTCCTCGCCACCTCCCGCCATGCCGCCATGCGCTGCATCTTTTCCAGTTTGGTGAGGTTGTCGAAGACCAGGACGAAGCCGACCGCCTTTTCGCCCTCATCTTCCAGCCGGGTAAAATTGATGAGCAGGGAGAAGGTTCTGCCCATGACGTTCAGTTTGATGTGCTGCTCGACCGTGTTTTTGCCGGTGACCTGCAGCTCTTCGATAAAGCCGTCGACTACGCTCGCCTGGTACGGCGGCATCACGTCCCGGTAATTCAGGCCGAGAAAGAGGTTCTTGTCGATATTGAGCAGTTTTTCGGCAAAGCGGTTGATGGTTGTTATCTTGCCGCCTTCATCGAGGGAGATGACCCCGGCCGATACGTTCTGGAGAATTATCTCGGTATAGCGTCGCCGCTGCTCGGATTCCTGGGAGCTCTGCTGCAGGGCGGCATGTGCTTCCGCGAGGTTCTTGTTGCTGGAATTGAGGTTAAGGGTCATTTTATTGAAGGAATCGACAAGAAGACCCATTTCATCGCCCGAATCCCGTTCCATGACAAACTCCAGGTCGCCGTCGGCCACTCTCCTGGTCGCCAGGACGAGCTTTTCCAATGGCTCGGTAATGCCACGGGAAATGTATAAACCAAACCAGATGGCGGCAAAGATGACCAGCAGGGTGACAATGAGCAGAATGATCAGCAGCCAGAATTTAAAGGGCTCCTTGAAATGTTTCAACTGCCGGTAGCCTTCGATCCCCCGGGAGATGGTGGTCATGCGGGCAAGCTGGTCGCTTTTTACCAGCAGGGAGGTGACGAGAATAGCCTTGCCGAGGCTGCCGCTGCCTATCTGCACTTCCGCGATACAACTCACCAGATCGCCGGTATTCATCTCCTGGACGAGGGTCTCCCGGCCATGCTCGTCCCGCACCCGGTCGAGGATATTCAGGGGGATTTTCGGCAGCAGGGTGCTGCGCAGCTGCGGGCCACGGACGCTGATTTCCAGGTTCTTGTCGTTGGTGATAAGGCCAAGGCCGTCCGGGCCGTTGATCGGATTGAAGGAGAGGATGTTTTCCAGGGTGTCGCTGATGGTCTCCGAGGTGTAGGAGGAGATGTCGAGATCCTTCATCCGTTCGGCGATGCCTTTGCTCATGAGGGTCACCTGTTCTTCCTTGTCGCGCAGGAGCGATTGGGCAAGTTGCAGGGACTCGGTCAGAGAGTCTTCGACACTGGCATTGAACCAGTAATCCATGCTGGTCGAAACAAATTGCAGGGCGACAAAAAACAGGAGAATGGTCGGGATAAGCGTCAGGGAAAGAAACGAGGCGATCAGCTTGGTTTTCAGCTTGTTGCCGAGCCGGTTGATGCGCCGCTCGAACAGGAGTTCTGCCAGATTGCGCAGAACCAGGAAAAGAACGAACAAAACCAGCAGGACATTGATGTTGATGAGGGCAAAGATGAGGATATTGTTGTTCAGCGGCAGCGCAACCTTGCCCTTGAAGAGGATGCTCTGGATCCAGATGAAAAAGGGGATAAGGATGATGCAGACAAGGATGGCCCGGCGGATCAGTTTACGTTTCTGCAGGCGCTGTTTTGCCGTATCCGGCCGCTTGTCGTCCGGCCTCTCGCCCCGGGGAAGTGTATCCATGGCGAAAATCAGAATTTGAACTCGATCGAGTGCCAGTCTGTTTCAAGATCCCACCAGGCTAGAAAGGGCAGAACGTTGTGCAGGCTGAGGGGCAGGGTTTTCTGGTAAAGTTCCGCCCGGATTTTCAGTTTATACAGATTATCGGGAAGAAGCTGGCTCAGTTCGACCAGCCGGGCGCCGTTGATCTCGTTGGTCACCTGCTGCGCCTCCCCCAGGGATTTATACGACAGAATCCTGTTGTTGTCTTCTTCCAGGGTGATGCGATAGTTTTCCTTCAGGGTGTCGTAGGTCAGGACGTGCTGAAAATTTCGTGTGACTATCTGTTCTTCCGATTTATTCGCCGCTTTTTTATACAGCTCGATAAAAAACGAGAACCGGAGAGGAATACCGCTGTGCAGGGTCTCGATCATCTCGGGATTGAAGCTGTTTTCCAGGGTGCCGAACAGCAGGAGGTGCGTGGCCGACGTCGTTGCCGTCAACTCCCTGATGGCTGCCTTCTGCCGCGGTTCTATCGCCGGAGTGCGATCGGCGTATGATACCGACAACAGGCAGAAAACGAGCAAAAACAGGATGATTCTCCAGGACATGGCCGTGTGTGATATGTTTAAAAAACGGCAACGCCGTTTGCTGGTTAATCGGAACAATGGCCGCTTGTGGGCGGCACCAGAAAATCCGGCCGCCGAGGTATGGCTCGAAAATTCGACTGTCGCTAATTTACCTGATCTTGCCCGGGTTGTCTATGGCTTGTTCCTTTGCCTGCCATGCATCTCCCTCTCTTCATTTTAAAAGAGAGGAAGGCGATTGGCAGCTTGACAAAGAAATGGCAAGAAGTTACTGTGCAAATGCACATAAAACTGTGGGGATGTCAGGGAACTCAATAATGACATAACGTAACTTAACGGTAATTTCAGAGAGGAGAGAAAAATGCGTGTAGCTATTCCAACCAATAATCCCGGCGGTCTCGATGCAGAACGTTCAGACCATTTCGGCCACTGTGACGTTTTTACGGTGATCGAACTGAACGAACAGAAGGGGATCGATAACGTTGCCACCATCGCCAACGGCGGGCACGAGGCCGGCGGCTGCATGGTGCCCGTCCAGCTGCTCCACGATGCCGCGGTCGAAGCCATTGTTGTTGGTGGCATGGGCGCAAGGCCGATGCGCGGTTTTGCCGACATGGGCATAATGGTCTATTTTGCCGATCCGGCCAGCATCAGGAGCGTCCGGGATGTTATCGACGGTTTCGCGGCCAATCGGTTGCCGGTCATGCATGTGGATCAGGTCTGTAAGGGATCGGGAGAATGTCACCACTGAGAATGTCACCACTGATAGGTTGAATTTTCCTGCCGCAGCCGGTATAAGAGAGCCGTGATGGGGTGGGTTCGGCTGGGAGGCTGTCCGAGAATGCCCTTTTCCCCCTCATCGTTAAACTCGAAAAAATTAT
>CAYTVF010000192.1:0-5252 GCA_964441345.1 uncultured Desulfopila sp.
GTCAAGGGAGGGGAGGCTAAAACCAAGCAGACAAAGTGGATACTATTGAAATAAACTGAATAGATACCTTTGTTCTTTGCTGCAAAATTGTGAGATAAAGGATTGATGTCCGCTGATTGTAGCCCCTTTGCCCTCGTTTGACAATCGCGGATGGTTTTTTAACCGACAAATGCCCACCGTAATTTGACAACGGTTCTCAGATACTGCGAGGTGCGCCCATGCTGCCGGAAAGATATGAAAAGTTTCGCAAGAAGATTGCCGGAACCATCCCCGGGGAAAACATCGTCACCGATCCCCTCCGGACCATCACCTTCGGGACCGACGCCAGTTTTTACCGGCTGATCCCCAAGATCGTCATCAATGTGGAAAACGAGAAGGAGGTGCAGCTGATCCTGCGGGAGGCGCACAAGCTGAAGCTGCCGGTGACCTTTCGCGCGGCCGGCACCAGTCTTTCCGGACAGGCGGTCACCGATTCCATTCTCGTCCGGCTCGGCCGGGGCTGGCGCCGGTACCGGGTGTTCGACAGGGCGATGAAGATCCAGCTGGAGCCGGGCGTCATCGGTAGTCATGCCAACGCCGTCCTGGCCGAGTTCGACCGCAGGATCGGGCCCGATCCGGCCTCGATCGACAGTGCCAAGATCGGCGGCATCCTGGCCAACAATGCCAGCGGCATGTGCTGCGGGGTGGAGCAGAACAGCTACCGGACCCTCGACTCGATGCGCCTGGTCCTGGCCGACGGCACCGCCGTCGATACCGCCGATGATAAAAGCCGGGCGGAATTTGCCCGGACCCACGGCGCCATGCTCGATAAGCTCGCGCGGCTCGGGGAACGGGTGCTGGGCGATGTCCAGCTGGCCGAGCGCATCCGCTACAAGTTCAAGATTAAAAACACCACCGGCTACAGCCTCAATGCCCTGGTTGATTTTGCCGATCCCTACGACATCATGATCCATTTGATGATCGGCAGTGAAGGGACGCTGGGATTCATCTCCGATGTCGTCTATCGGACCGTGGCCGAGCACCGCCATAAGGCCAGCGCCCTCATCTTCTATCCCGACGTGAAAACAGCCTGCCAGGTTATTCCCATTTTGCGGAAACAGCCGGTGGCCGCCGCCGAACTGATTGACCGGGCCGGGCTGCGCTCGGTCGAGGGGAAGCCGGGCATGCCGGGCTATCTGGCGGAACTGGGAGGCACGGTGACCGCCCTGCTGGTTGAGACGAGGGCGGAGTCGGCCGACCTCCTGCAGGCCCATATCGGCCGGATCCGCGAAGCGATCAAGGAACTGCCGACGGTTCGTCCCGTTGACTTTACCGATATCCCGGCGGAATATACCGCGCTGTGGAAGATCAGGAAAGGGTTGTTTCCGGCGGTCGGCGCGGTCCGCAAGACCGGCACCACCGTGATCATCGAAGATGTCGCCTTCCCCGGCGAGCACCTGGCCGACGCGGCCCTCGACCTCCAGGCACTGCTCAGGAAATATGCCTATAACGAGGCGATCATCTTCGGCCATGCCCTGGACGGCAACCTCCACTTCGTCTTCACCCAGGATTTCTCCAGCCGGTTCGAGGTCGACCGATACCGCGACTTCATGGACGAGGTGGTCAGGCTGGTGGTGGAGAAGTATGACGGCTCGCTGAAGGCCGAGCACGGCACCGGCCGCAACATGGCCCCCTTTGTCCAGAAAGAGTGGGGGGATGCGGCCTTTGGTCTGATGCGCGAGATCAAGGCCATCTTCGATCCGTTCAACCTGCTGAATCCCGGCGTCATCCTCAACGACGATGCCATGGCCCATATCAAGGATTTGAAGCCGCTGCCGGCGACCCACGAAGTTGTCGACAAGTGCATCGAGTGCGGCTTCTGCGAGCCGGTCTGTCCGTCCAAGGACCTGACCTTCACCCCGCGCCAGCGGATCGTCGGCCGGCGGGAAATCAGCCGCCGGATGGCGGCCGGCGGCGACCGGAAAAAGGTGAAGGAACTGGTCAAGGCCTACCGGTATCCCGGCAAGGATACCTGTGCCGCCGACAGCCTCTGCTCGACCCGCTGCCCCGTCGGCATCGATACCGGTAAGATGATCAAGGCGCTGCGCGAGGAGGCGCACGGCAAACTCGGCAATACCGTCGCCGACTGGGTGGCCGGCAATTTCGGCGGAGTGGCCAGGACCATCAGTGCCACCCTCGACACCGTCGATTCGCTGCACAAGGTGACCGGAACCCCGTTTATGGAGGCGGCTGCAACCCTTGCCAGGAAGGCGACGTTTAACCAACTGCCGCTGTGGAACCGGGAAATGCCCTCCGGCGTGCCGAAGATTGTCACGGAGCCGGTCTCTGCCGGAAATCCATTACAGGTAGTCTATTTTCCGAGCTGCGCCAGCCGGGCGATGAGCGGCCCGGCCCGGGAGGATGCGGAACGCGACGCCCTGCCGGTGAAGACCAGGTCGCTGTTACACAAGGCGGGGTATGAGATCATCCATCCGGCGGGCCTCGACCGTCTCTGCTGCGGCCAGGCCTTTGAGAGCAAGGGCTTCATGGCCCAGGCCGACCGGAAATCCCGGGAGCTGTCCGACGCGCTCCTGGCGGTCTCCGACAACGGCAAAATCCCCGTGCTCTGCGATACCAGCCCCTGCTTCTACCGGATGCAGTCGACGCTTGATAAACGCCTGCGGCTGTTCGAGCCGATAGAATTCGTCCTCACCTTTCTCATTGACCGGCTGAAGCTGAGACAACTGGATGTCAAGGTGGCCGTGCATCCGACCTGCTCGACCAGGAAACTGGGGCTGGAGAACAAGCTTGAACAGCTGGCCAGGGCCTGTGCCCGGGAGGTGGTGATGCCTGCGGACATCTACTGCTGCGGTTTTGCCGGGGATCGCGGCTTCAATTTCCCGGAATTGAACGAATCGGCCCTGAAGGATCTGAAGGACCATGTCTGCACCTGCGAGGCGGGCTATTCGACCAGCAAGACCTGTGAGATCGGTCTCTCCCTGCACGGCGGGATTCCCTACCGGTCGATTCTCTATCTGGTGGACGAGGCGAGCGAACCTCTCCGTTAACTGGATAAAGCGGGGAGGACCGGAACCTGTTCATGCCGGCCGCGGGCAGGCCGAAGCGGCAATGGCAATATCAAGGAGTATACAGCACCAGACTGTGGTCCTCTCCGGCCAGTTCTTCATCGATTATTGCCGAAATTCTTAACCAGTCGCCGCCGCCCAGACCGGCGCCGATCTTCGGGTAGCCGATCCGCTTGCCGGAAAACTGTTTTTTGATTTTCGCAAAGAGGCTGCGAAGGGCCTCGTAATCGACCAGAACCTCCTGGCCGTGGTAGTGAAACTGGGCGTAGCCGTTGACGATGGTAATTTCCCGGTCATGGCGTTTGACCGAGGCCAGGCTGAAGTCGCCGAGTTTATTCCGGTCGCCTTTGATGGTAACCAGGTCGGCGGCGTAGGCCTCGGGAAACTCGTCCTGGATAGCTCTGGCGATGCCGGCACTCATGGTGCAGAAGCAGTTGCAGCCATGGACAATGACCTCGAAACATCCTTCAAGGGCCAAGGCGATAAGATCTCCTTTCAATGTGTTCATTCCTGCTCTCTCCATATAATTATTGTGGACCTGCAGCCTGCTTCTTTCTGACTGCGCCATACGAGGTAACCATTTCCGCCAGAATCTGGTAGCTTTGGGCGCCGACCAGCCGTTGGCGGCCCATCATGAAAGTGGGCACGGCGGTGATGCCGTGCAGGCGCGAATACTCCCAATCCTTATCCACCTTTTCCCGGTACGTGCGGTTCTCAAGAACTTCTTTGGCCTCTTCTTCGGGCAGGCCGGCGGCATCCGCAAGTTCCAGCAGCACCGGAAGCTTCGCCAGATTTTTGCCGTCGGCGAAATAGGCTCTGAAGGCGGCCCGGTGGAACGCATCCCCTTTGCCCCGTTCCTCCGCCCACAGTCCCAGTTCCTGGGCCAGCCTGCTGTTGTAGGTCCGGGTCCTTGCGCCAAAAGGTAATCCGAACTGCTCGGCGGTGACGCGCAGGTGCTCGATCATGCCGGCAATTTTTGCCGGGCTGGCTTTGAACAGCTGTTCGAGGAGCTGTCCATCCTCCGGAGTTTCCGGGTGGAGCGGGAAGGCCCGCCAGCGAACGGCGACATCATACTCTTTTTGCAGTTTTTCAATACGCCCGGTAATGAAATAGCACCAGGGTCAGATGTAATCGGAAAATATTTCCAGTTCCATGTTTGCGCCCTCCTCCGTTGCTCTCGTCTCTCCGCGGGAGCAGTCCCAAGACCGAGCCACCTTGTCGTCATCATTAGGTGTTTTTGTGGTTTTGTGTTTTTTCACAATAAGTCTCTCTTCCGGCAAGATCAATGCCGGCGGCTGAAACGCCCGCGGCGCCTCTCCGGGGCCGGTAGTTACCGGGCGGCGGCGTTATTCGAGCGAGTGATGAAGGCCAGAATCTTTGCCATAAGTGAATTGATCGATTGATATTTTTCCGCGGAAGCAGCCACTATCGTCTCCTCGGACTGGACAAACTCGGCCGGCTGAAGTTCGTCGCGGCAGTTCGCCACGATGTCCAGCGCCGATTGCGGCGTGGTTTCCAGATGAAATTGCAGGCCGATCACCGACCGGCCGAGCTGGAAGGCCTGGTTCTCACAACCCCTGCTTCTGGCCAGATGCAGCGCGCCATCCGGGAGATCGAAAGTCTCGCCGTGCCAATGGAAAACCTCCGCCTGCGGCGGGAAGGAAAATATCGCCTCATCTTCATGGGCGGTGCCGAAAATGGGGAGCCAGCCGATTTCTTTCACCCGGTTGGGGTAGACCGCTTTCCCCATGGCGGAGGCGATGAGCTGGGCGCCAAGACAGACGCCGAGCACCGGTTTGCCGGCTTTTATGGCGCGGCGGATACATTCTTTTTCCGGCACCAGCCAGGGCAACCGGTCGTCGTTGACACTCATCGGCCCGCCCATGACGATGAGCAGATCTATTTCGCCGGGATCGGGCAGATCGGCTGATGCAAAGAACCTGGTTGCCGTGATGCGGTATCCGGCGGCCACCAGCCAGGGTTCGATACTGCCGGGGCCTTCGAAGGGGACGTGTTGCAGAAAGTGAGCGCGCATGGCTGTTGCCTGAGGAAAGAGGAATCTGATTTTTATTTTTTATTTTTTATAATCCAGCATACCCGTTCGGACTCTGTCAGGCAAGTCCTGCGGCAAAATGAAAATGGCTTGCCCGTCCAAGGGTTCGAGCTTACGTTATTCTTGGGCGTGTT
>CAYTVF010000192.1:5352-8041 GCA_964441345.1 uncultured Desulfopila sp.
ATGAAAATGGCTTGCCCGTCCAAGGGTTCGAGCTTACGTTATTCTTGGGCGTGTTTCGTTATTTTTTACGAAATTGAATGACGAGGTAACCTTTGTACCCGCGATGAACCATGAGGACCTGAAAAAAGGTCTGCAGCTCTGGAGGGAATCCGCAACCAGATAGAGGACCAAATGACGATGAATGAAAAATGAGAATTGATAAATGATACCTTCAAACCTCGGGATACGACCCGGGGTTCACATTCTCCAATGCAGAGAGAAGGGCGGAAAACATGGTGAAGAGAAGAATATTCCCTCTCCGGACCTGCTGTCCGCCCTTATTCGGACAGAACGGTCAATGGCGCTTTTCCTTTCCGTTTGGCCCCAGTCTGAGCAAATCTTTGTCATACATGGCCGCCAGCAGTAATTCTCCTTTGTCGTCCACCCGAAATTGTCCATATCGAGCCGGTTGATAGTGTTTCCACCGGCCAGATGTTTTTCCTTGCTGACGATGGACCAGTTCACAAAAGCCAGGATACTTACCAGCGTAACGAGAGCAATGATTCTACGCATGCCTGTCCCCCTTGTTCCCCGGTATGATTGCCGGCATCAACCAGCGCAACAGGAGCAGAACCAGGCCGACAATGAGCAGGTTCAGGGACTTGGCCAGCAGGGTGGCATCGAGCAGGTAATAGTAGGCGGAGGTGGAACAAAGCAGCGACACCATGCCTAAGCCCAGAAGTACGCGATGAGAACCGGCGAAACCGAGCAGAAGTATCACCATGCCCGCAGTAAGGCCATGGATTTCCAGGGATACGGCACAGAGCAGGAAGGTGCCCAGCAGGGCGGCGAGTGAAATCCGCTCGGCGATGGCCTGGCCGGCCAGACTTACGGCCAGGGCCAGGTGCTCGATGAACTCGTTTGCGGAAATGCGCAGGAGGGCAAAAGCCCCGCCGATCATTATCCCGCCGACGATGGCGGCCACCCCGCTGTTTTTGAGAACGAACTCGAAACCCATGCCGATAAAACCAAGGAGAAACAAGGCGGCGAGCCAGCCGGAAAAGGCAAGCAGAACTTTCACATACCAGGGTGACTCCAGCTTTCCCGTTTCAGGCGCGGCTCCCTCGGCGAGGCCGGCCCGAACCAGCGTCGCCCACAGCTGTTCGTTTTGCCCACTCATGACTGAATCTCCCGATGGACTTTTTTCAGCCAGAACGCGGCTCCCGCACCCATGCCGACGACCAGCAGGGCGAGAGAAAGGAAACCGCCGGCGGAATGGTCTTTCAGCAGGTGCTTGCCGAGGAATGCGACAACCACCGTTATCCCGGACAGACAGCAGCCGGCCAGCATGAAAAGATCCGGTTTCGGAACCGGTCGAAAACCAGAATATCCCCCGAAAGGTATGGTAATAGAGGATAATGGCGGTGTTCATGAGCATGATCCAGACGATCCAGAGAGCGGGGAAGCGGGCAATGAGCGCCCAAGGCAGCATCAGCAATGCCCAGGTAAAAAACAATTGCCAGGGGTCGGCATCGGTCTGGTAGGTCTGGCCATATAAAGCGAGCAACACGCCAAGGCAGATCGTCGCAACGAATAACGCCACCTTGCCCGCAGTCGAGTGGTCGGCCAACCGGCAGTAAGCGACAATGGCCAGGACGATACATCCCTCCACCATGCCGAATTTGGCAAAGCGGCCGATGTCGTTCCAGTTGTAGGCGATAAAGAACATGACCGCAAAGGCCAGGGCCAAACCTCCGAGCCAGAGCAGGAGGCGATCGATAAAAAACCGCCAGGCCTTGCCGTCGGGGGCAACGTTCGTTGCGATGAGGGCATCGCCGATCTTTTCCACCGGGATGGCTCCTTGCTCAATAAGCTCGATGAGCTGGCTGCGAGGTGAGATCATGGCTGGGTCCCTGGGGCTCCACTTGTTGTTATTCATTCATGATTTGGATCGCTCTTTCATCAAGGCAGGAACGGAGGAAAACATTCATCTGTTTCTGATCGCCGGTTTCGTAAAAAGCGAGCATTAACTGATTGAATTCAAGCTTTCTCTTCGCCGGGAGATTAATAGCAGGGAATCCGCTCTGTATCAAAAGCCCATTCATGGCAAACCGCCCCATACGCGTACTGACATCATTATTGACATCATAAAAGAATTGACATCTCGCCATAGTCAGGAATAAACGGATGGCTCGATCATAACTGTCCGATATCGTAGATGCCTCATCCATCATATTGGCAAACAGCCCCGGCAGGGAAGCTGCCGGCGGCGGCGTATAGCTTGTTCCCGCAATAGTAACGCCACCAGATCTGAAATTTCCCCATTCCAAAGCTTCGTTTTTTGCGGCGATTCGATGAAGAGCACAGATTTGTTCAGCAGTGATCGCAAACTGATTTTTTTCTATCAGCGCGAATATCGTCCGCCATATCGGCTTGATTCAGAGCTATTTGCTGGTCGGCTACTTTATGCCCGCCAACTGTAATTCCATCCAATAATGTCTGGACTTCCGGCAGGGTATAATGAATCCCTTCCAAGTTCACTGCATCACATACAAATTCAGCCAATTGACGCTTAATGAGCATGAGTGCTTTTGCTTTATTTGGCTTCATGTTCCATCGAGATTCATTCATTTTGCTTACCAACTCGTATCTATTTAGTTCTATGGACAAAGTTCCCCCTCCCCTTGCGGGAGGGGTTAGGGGGAGGGGG
>CAYTVF010000193.1:0-7971 GCA_964441345.1 uncultured Desulfopila sp.
GATGCCAGCGATGATAGGAGTTTTTGTAAATTGAGGGTTTTCTGCCAGGCACTAAATAAGATGCTCGGGCCGCATTTGAGCGCCTTCAATGTCTACGTCAGTGCACGATGTGTACAGACTGGGAGAAAACGTGGCAGAATCTTCCGAGGTGGGATGATTTCTTATCTTAAGGCCCAAAACGATATTAAATTGTGGATGAAGGAAGATAGGGGGGAGGATGTACGGTTTACGACCATGTTTGACTTTTACAGGTTGCCCAATGATTTTCCCGGTATCGTGGAAGCAAAACACATATCCGATCCCTACAAGAAAATTGAGATTGCCGAAGAAAAACTCGAAGCTGATATAGCATCTCATCGCTTTATCCCATACTTACAACTTCATGAATATGAAGCACTGCTTTTTTCAGATCTCGACAAATTCCATCACTACTATATTGACCACAACAGCCAGCTCAATAAATTAAAACAAGATGTTTTTGGAGTCACCAATCCGGAACTCATAAACGATAACCCGGAGAGCGCCCCTTCGAAACGGATTATTAGATACCTGCCTTTCTATGAAGGAGAAAAACCTTCGGCAGGGCCAATAATTGCCGAACATATCGGGCTGCGGAGGATAAGGTCAAAATGTCAGCATTTCAATGAATGGGTGTCACTGCTCGAACGCCTTAATATTTAATTGCACCCGCATACACTTCATCGACGGCCAAATCCTGGTATGCATGCAGCAACCGGTGGCAAAACCCATCCCACCGCCGGCATATATCCACCGTTGTCGGCGTATCTTCGGTGAGAGCGGGGTAGGCGACAAGTTGTTCGATCTCCCCGGCCAAATCCGCGACCGGCGCGCTCTCGGCTCCGGTCAGGAGATTGCGGACAAATTCCGCCGGGGGATTGGTAAGAGTCACCATTATCGCCCTGAGATTGGCCCACATGGTTTCTTGACAAAATGTATGGCATGAATATATACATACTACATGGATGAAACACACAAAGAAATACTGAATCAGTGTCTTGGTTTTGATTGGGACAAAGGGAATATCGATAAAAATTGGCTAAAACACGAGGTGAGTCCTGCAGAGTGTGAGCAATTTTTTTTCAATCGCCCTTTGGTAATTCAAGACGACATTGCACATTCAAAAACCGAGAGAAGATTTTTTGCACTTGGCAAAACAGATTCGAAAAGAACTCTGTTTCTTGTATTTACAGTAAGGAATAACCTTATTCGTGTAATTTCAGCCAGGGACATGAGTCGTAAAGAAAGGAAGGTATATGACAATGGCTAAACAACTACCTGCATTTAAAAACGAAGACGAAGAAAGAGAGTTTTGGGCTACTCACGATTCAACTGAATATATTCATTGGAACCGAGCAGAAAAAGTGACATTTTCAAATCTCAAACCTTCTGTGGAAAAAATATCTCTCCGCCTTCCAAAATCAATGCTGGAAGAACTCAAACTTCTGGCAAACAAAAGAGATGTCCCGTATCAATCTCTTTTAAAAATTTTCCTTGCTGAACGTATCGAAAAAGAGCTTGGATCACATTGACCTCACCTCATCGACGGCCAGATCCTGGTATGCATGCAGCAACCGGTGGCAAAACCCATCCCACCGCCGGCATATATCCACCGTTGTCGGCGTATCTTCGGTGAGAGCGGGGTAGGCGACAAGTTGTTCGATCTCCCCGGCCAAATCCGCGACCGGCGCGCTCTCGGCTCCGGTGAGGAGATTGCGGACAAATTCCGCCGGGGGATACCATGATTTCACCTGCCGCAGATCCCGGTGGATCTGGCTGAGCAGCACATTGCGCGGCCCTTCCCAGAGTTCATTGACCGCGGCATCCCGATACAGCCTCGGCAGGCAGGAAAAATCCTCCATCACTCCGTGTCCGCCGAAGATCGACATGGCCATCCGCACCTGATCCACCGCATCCTTGGCGACTCCAATCTTCTGCAGCATCACCAGTTCGCGGACATCGAACCGTCTCCGCCGCAAATCGATCGGTTCGGCCGGCTTCAGGCTCAACTTGACCTTCCCGTCCAGCCGCAGAAACTGCCGATAGAGTTTGAACGTTCCAGCTGTCGATCTCTCGGCGCTTTTTTCGAGACCGGCGATTTGACCGGCCACCATCGGGAACCTGCCGATCCTCTGCCCGAATGCCTCCCTGAAGTCACTGTACATCCTTGCCTCGCGGGCGGCCCGGGTCATGCCGGCCGCGCCGGAAAGCCCCACCGTCAAACGGGAGTAGGTCAGGACTATGCCCACCACCTGGGCCAGACCGCGATCAAGTGGACCTACCGGATAGGCCAGCGCCCCGCTGAAGGTGCTCTCCGCCGTGGGCACAATTCGCAAGTCCCCATCTTCCATTTGAACCGCTCGATGGTAAAGCCGTTGCTGATCTCTTTGGCTTTATTGCCGGGCAGCCAGGACGGAACGACAAAGAGCGCGATCTTTTCCGAACCGGCCGGCTTGGCGGTCACCACCGCATAATCGGCATGGGTTGCGGAACAGAAAAACTTGGTTCCGTACAGTCTCCAGGCCTCGCCGTCCCATACCGCTTCCATCATGTTGGCGGGGACATCCGATCCGCCTTGGATTTCCGAGAGATACTGGGCTCCGACTCCAAATTCCCCATCAATTCCTTCCCGGTAGTGCGCCAGGATCCGCCGGGTTTCGGGGGTGTCGGCGAAACCATCCAGGACCGCCGCCAAACCTTCCGTGCAGGTCAGGGGACAGGCAATCCCGGCCTCGCCGTTCTGATAGATCAAGAACATTTTGACCAGTCGCACCCAAGGGTCGGTTTTTTCGGTAAACAAGGCTTCACTGAAAACCTCATGTTCCATCGTCCGTGTTTCCATGGGCCGGACGATCCGGTCGATCCGATGGTTATGGCCGTCGTAATGCAGGACCATGGGTCTGTTTTCGGGACGGGCAGCGATGTCGGCAAGATCACGCCAGCGATGGGACGCTTGTAAAGAGAGCTTTCTCGCCGCCTCGTCAACGGCCTCCCAGCCGTCGCCGGCAAAGTGTCTTACCACCTTTTGAATGAACGGATCGTCGGCATAATAGTCGATTCCGTTGCGCCGGTTCAAAAAATCATATATTGTGATTTTCACGGCTCGCTTTGCCGCGTCCCGCGGGAGGACCGGCCGGGATTACGCCCTGATCGGAAAATCGCAAAGAGGAGGTTTATGAACCCGAAGAGAGTAAGCTGGCTATCACCAATCCTGGTTTTCATGCTTTTCGCAAGCGGTTGCGCCACGCAGCAGAACGTGCAGCAGCCGGCGCCATTCAAGGTCCAGCCGCTGGCGGCGGATATGTGGCGGCAGAAGACCGATAACCTGGTATTTGTTCTGGATGCATCTTCTTCGATGTCCCACAGCTACGATGGAGTCGAAAAATTCGCCATCGGCCGCAATTTCCTGGCCAACTTCAATGAAACCATCCCCGGTCTGCCGTTGAAAACCGCATTGCGCAGTTTCGGCCATTCGCCGGCTTTCTCCAATGAAAGCACGGTCCTCAATTACGGGTTGACCGAATATTCGCGATCGGGCATCGCCCATGCCCTGGCCTCGATCATTCCGGCGGGCGGTCCCAGCCCGATGGAAAAATCGCTCAGAGCGGTGGCGGACGATCTCAGGGACGCCAGGGGGGAAATCGCCATGGTCCTGGTCAGCGACGGCAAGGACATAGATAACGCGCCGCTGGAGGCGGCCAGGGAATTGAAGGCGCAGTATGGCGACCGGCTGTGCATCTATACGGTTCTCGTCGGCTACGATGAGGGTGGCCGCGCCCTGCTCTCGTCGCTCAGTCAGGTTACCGGTTGCGGCGAGGCCGTTAACGCCATGGATATCACCAGCGGGGCCGCGATGGCCGATTTCGTGGCGACCGTGCTGCTCAGGAAGGCAGAAGGTGCGCTGCCGGAGATGAGCAAGGCCGGCACCTGGGTTTTCAAGGACATCAAGTTCGAGATCGACAAGGCGGTATTAATGGCCAGCTCGTATCCGAAACTGGAAGAAATCGTCAAGATCCTGAAGACTCACCCCGATATCAAGAAGGTTGAAATCCAGGGTCACACCGACAGCACCGCCTCGGAGGCCCACAACATGGATCTGTCCCGGCGCCGTGCCCAGACCGTAATGAAATACCTGCAGAGCAAGGGCATTGCCGCTTCCCGCATGACGGCCAAAGGCTATGGCGAATCCAGGCCCATCGACACCAACGCTACGGACAAGGGCAAAAGCAACAACCGCCGCGTTGAGCTTAAGCCAATGAAATAGGGGAATATATGAACAACGAAAAACGGGACTTTGACTCAGCGGCGGCGTCGTGGGATGAGAATCCGAACCGGGTCAGACTGGCCCGGGATGTGGCCGCGGCCATAAAAGAACAGGTGGCGATAACATCCGCCATGAATGTCGCCGATTTCGGCTGCGGCACGGGTCTGCTCAGCCTGCAGCTGCAGCCGCTGGTCCATTCCCTCACCGGCATCGACAGTTCGCAGGGCATGCTGGATGTCCTGCAAGAGAAGATTTCCCGGCTGCAGCTGGCCAATGTCCACACCCAGCTGGTCGATCTGGACAGGGGTGATGTTCTGCCGGGCAGCTACGACCTGATTGTCAGCAATATGACGCTGCATCACATCGAGAACGTAGCTCCGCTTCTCAGAGAGTTCCACAGGGTGCTCACGCCGGGCGGCACCTTGTGCATCACCGACCTTGACCTGGACGGCGGCTTGTTTCATGAGGACAATACCGGCGTCTTCCATTTCGGTTTTGATCGGCAGGATCTGCGTAAAGCCTTTGCGGAAGCGGGTTTTGCCGACATCCGCGATACCACCGCGACCGAAATCGTCAAACCGGGCAAAAGCGGAGAAAATCTTAAATTTCCGGTATTTCTCATGACCGGTCGCAGGAGTGCATGCTCCTGATGTCCACTCTCTATCTCTCTATGTCTCGGAGATCAGGTTATTCCTCCGGTTCCAGCCTGCTCCAGGGAACCACCTTGTTCCGGCCGGTCTGCTTGGCATGGTAGAGTGCCTTGTCGGCCCGGCCGGTCAAACGTTCGAGGGTATCGTTATCCCGGTACTGCGCCAGGCCGATTGAGATAGTCAGGGAAAACGGCAGGGACGAACTCAATCCGTCTTGAATGGCCTGCCTGATTCGTTCGGCAAAGTAGAGTGCCGCATCTTCGTCGGTTCCCCGCAGCAGGATGACAAACTCTTCGCCACCCCAGCGGACAACCGTATAATAGGGCCGGCACTGTCTCTGCACACAGGCGCCGGTGGCCTGCAGGGCGAGATCGCCGAAATGATGACCGTGGGTATCGTTGACCCGCTTAAAATGATCGATATCGAGAAAAAGCATGGTCATCGATTCTTTCCGCCTGAGACTGCGGGCGCATTCATCATGAAAGATGTGGGCAAAATAACGGCGGTTTTTTAATCCGGTCAAGGGGTCAAGAGTCGTCTGCTCCTCAAGTTTCCTTATCATTTTATCGATCTGCGCATCCTTGTCGTTTCTGATTGTGCCGAGGATGCCGAAAATCATTCCGAACAGCAGCGGGTGGATCAGAAAAAACCACTGCAGCGGTGAACAGATGGCGGTCAGGTATGGATTTTCCGCGTTTGAGGCTTCGAGAAAATGAGCCTGGATCAGGAGGGTGACCAGTGGAATCGGCAGGCCCCAGAGAATCCCGAACCAGATATAGATATTTCGCCGGAGGTTATAGCTGAAAGACTGGCCGGCTGCGGTGAAAAACTCGTTGATCTGTTTCGGTATATAATCGGCCATGCCAGATTGTCGGTGAAGATGGAAGTTGCGGATATATACACATATCCCTTACTCCTTTAACATGAAGTGGTCGTACAGGAAACGAAAATAACGGGGAGTGGGAGCAGCGCAACAATGGCGGGAAGGTCGATCCCCTTCACCGCCACCTGTGTCGCAATTGCAATTACGATATCGTGTTACGGCGCGGCCGTTATACATCGCCGGTTTTCAGGCATACAGATCTATCCGGCCCTGTTTTGAATTGCCGGCCGGCTCCGGCGCTTTGGGCTCCCGGGGAGACCGCCGCTGGTCGGTTTCCTCAACTTTGGTAAGGGTTTTGCTCAAGATTTCCTGACCGATGCCGGCCTTGTTCAGGGCCGCTTCTCTGGCTGCCATACTGTTGCTGTTGATTTCCATTTCGCTCTCCCCTTATGGGTAGAATTTTGGGTTTGCCCAAGATCATGCAATATCCATTCCCAAGCAAGGTGTGATACTCGCCCCGGGAAAAACAGGCAAAACCAAAAGCGGACTTGACCCCTTTCGCCCGGAGGAATACACTGGATTTCTCATAAAAAATCAGGCGTACGGGGAGGCAGCATATGCGTGGCGCAGGTGGTACCGAAGGGGGAATCGGCCGATTTTTTCTCGGTCTGATCATGATGATCGGCGGAGGATATCTGTTTTTAAACAACATCCAGGTCACCACCGGTTTCAGTGCCGGCTACCGGTTATGGAGCTTCTGGGGGATCTCCATTACCAGCGGAATGGTGCTGATCCCCTTTATCTTCGGCGTGGGCATGCTGTTCTACAACGGCCGCAACTGGCTCGGCTGGCTGCTGGCCGCCGGATCCCTGGTCATGCTGGCGTTCGGCGTCATCAGCCAGACCCGTTTTCAGTTCCACAGCATGTCGGCGTTTGACCTGATTACCATTCTGGTCCTCCTGGCAGGCGGCATCGGGCTTTTCCTCAGCTCTTTGCGCGGCAGCAGCAGCCGGTTTTAAGGGGGGCTGAAGACTGCAGGTTATGAAAAATAATGCACAGAACCTTGATGCCGACCTTTTTTTTCCTTCAGCCTTCAGTCTTCAGTCCAACTCCCTTCAGTCATTTTTTCGATGACAAATCTTGTTCCTCGGATATGATACAGGACGGAATTGACTCGAACCGAAATATCTCTTTCACGGGAAGGTGCGTCAATGATAATAGGGATCGATGTCGGCGGAACCCATGCCGATGGTGTGCTGCTTGATGGAGACAGGCTGGTGGCCAAACACAAGGTGGGGGTCGACCAGCAGCATCTGAGCGATGCCATTATCTCGCTGCTGCAGGGTCTGGTACCGCAAGACCGCAGCAGACTCAGGCGAATACATCTGAGCAGCACCCTCTGCACCAATGCCATCGTCACCGGCGCCCTCGACCCGGTCGGCATGGTGATCCAGGCCGGGCCGGGGATGAATCCCGACTTTCTGGCGAAAAGCTGCCCGACCTGGTTTCTCGACGGCTCCATCGACCATCGCGGCCACATCATCCGCGACCCCGACCCGGTTAAGATCGAAGCCGCCGCCGCGGCAATGAGACGGGAGGGTATCGATTCCATCGGGATCGTCACCAAGTTTTCCCATCGCAACAATCGCCACGAAATCGGTGTAGCCGAACAGCTCTCCGGCCGGTTCACCCACATCAGCCTGGGCCACCGCATTTCCGGCCTGCCCAATTTTCCCCGCCGGGTCTTTTCGACCTGGCTCAATGCCGCCCTTTCTTCCCGATTCGCCCTCTTCCGGGAGGCCATGGAAAAAGGTTTCTCCCAACTCGGCATAACCTGCCCCTGCCATATCCTTAAAGCGGATGGCGGCACCATTCCTTTTTCCAGGGCGAGTGCGTTTCCCTGCGAATCCATTCACTCCGGGCCTTCGGCCAGCGTCATGGGGTGTCTGGCTCTCAGCGCCCAGGCGCAGGACGCCATCCTCCTCGATATCGGCGGGACCACGACCGACATCTCGCTCCTGGTCGACGGCGGCCCCCTGCTTGAACCCTACGGTATCGATATTGCCGGCCGCCCCACCCTGATCAGGGCGCTGAAGACCAAGAGCATCGGTCTCGGCGGCGACAGCAGGGTTGCCTGGCATGACGGGATTTTTCATATCGGCCCGGAGCGTCAGGGCCGGTCGATGGCCGAGGGCGGATCTGCGCCGACCCCTACC
>CAYTVF010000194.1:0-1351 GCA_964441345.1 uncultured Desulfopila sp.
CCCCCCCCCTCAATCCCCCCCCGTCAAGGGAGGGGAGGTTAAAACCAATCAGACAAAGTGCATGCTACTGAAAATAAACTGAATAGTTCCGATCGTGGAACTCTTCAAGCCACTCCACCCAATACCGGCGCCGCAATCATGGGCCGGCAACCATCTGTTGCATCCTGCACAGGTGGGTTGCGTTTTGCAACACATTGTGCAGCCGATTTCTCCCTCTCCTGAATTTCCTGTTGCTATATGCAACATTCATTTTTCCCCAACCCGCCATTGATAATAAATGTTGTTATATATTAGCCCATTAGCAAGCAAATGTCGCTTGGCATAGTTTTTGATAAAAGCAGTGTCAATCAGAAACGTTAGGCATGCAAGGGACATATGGAACCAGAAATCACTCAAATAGCTCCGGGCCAATCGGCTACCGAAGAGAGCTGGGCCGGTCCGGATAGCCATCCCCCCGCACTGCAGAAAATTTCCTATATCCTGGTGGTTACCAGAAACGGCCATATGGCGGAGCAGGTGATGGACTATGCCGTCAATGTCGCCGATCGCCTCAAATACAATATCCTCGCCGCCCATATAAACACCCTGCCATTCTACCGTGACGGCGGCAGACGCAGCGGGCTTTTCGCCTCGGCCATGCAGGAAAGCGCGCTCCTCTTCAGAGAAAAGGCCGAAGCCAGGGGAGTGCAGGTCAGACATCTCGGCGACGCGGGGAAAATAGGCAAGGTTGTCAAACGCTTATGCTATTCGGAGAAACATATCGAGTTCATCGTTATCGATCAGGGAATCCGCAAGGAAGAGGTGGTTTCACACTCACCCGTTCCCGTCTTCAGTGTCATTTACACGGAAAAAAAGGCAGGTCTACCAGATAAGGCCACTTACTATAAACCAGCAGAGAAAGGAGTGTCACGTATGTCTACCACAAGCAGGAAACGGCATGTAAAGAATTGTTTCATCTTCGGCGCACTTACCGCCGGAGTGTATGCGGCAATTTTTGCCAATCAGGAACTCGTCATGACCTATTTCACCAAAGGCGGCCTCTATGCGTTGCTTCCCGTTGCCGTGGTTTTCGCCGTGTCCTATGCCCATGGCAATTTTACCAGTTCTTTCTGGTCGGCCCTGGGTATTGAAGGTTCCAAAACCACGGCAGCCAGGCCGACTGTCGTCCGTGAGGACGCAACCGATTCTCCGGCGGTAAAAAAAGACACCAGACCGCGCGCCCAGGTTAATGTTTGATTTTTAATTTTTTGAATCCATTCAGCTCCCTGGACAAAGTTCCCCTCTTCCCCTGCCGGGACGGGGGGGTGCAGTCATTCCCCCTCCCCTTGCGGGCGGGGGTTAGGGGGAGGGG
>CAYTVF010000194.1:1382-7810 GCA_964441345.1 uncultured Desulfopila sp.
CTCAATCCCCTCCCGTCAAGGGAGGGGAGGCTGCAACCAAGCGGACAAAGTGGATGATATTGAAATAAACTGAATAGTTACAATTACTTTCAGATAACTCAACTTGACGGAGAAGACCATGCACGGACCAGTTACGGAAGTTCTTCAATTTATCGACCTGACCACATATACCATCGTATTTTTATTCATCGTCGGCTTTATCGGCGGCCTGGTGAGCGGTTTCATCGGTTCCGGCGGGGCCTTTGTCCTGACCCCCGGGATGATGAGTCTGGGGGTGCCGGGCACCGTGGCCGTGGCCAGCAATATGTGCCATAAATTCCCCAAAGCCCTGGTCGGTGCGATCAAGCGCTACAAATATGGCCAGGTGGATATCAAACTCGGCATCATCATGGGTATTTTTGCCGAAATCGGGGTGCAGCTCGGCATCATGGTGCAGCAATATATCCTTAAAGCATACGGTCAGGCGGGTTCCAACCTGTATGTCAGTTTTATCTTTGTCCTGGTGCTCGTCATAGTTGGCTCATATGTCATGCGCGACGCCATCAAAACGAAAAATTCGGCAGGAAAAACACCGACAAGCCCGGCTCTGGCCAAACGGCTGCAAAAGATCGAACTCTGGCCGATGATCACCTTTAAGACCGCCAATCTGCGGATAAGCATGTGGTTTCTCGTCCCGGTCGCCCTGGCAACCGGCATGCTTGCCGCAACCATCGCGGTGGGCGGCTTTATCGGGGTGCCGGGTCTTATGTATATCATCGGTGCGACAAGTATAGTCGCCTCGGCCTCCGAGCTGGTTATTGCCTTCGTCATGGGCCTTGGCGGCACCCTGATCTGGGCCTATTACGGAACGGTCGATATCCGCCTGGTCATGATCATCCTGGCCGGGTCGCTGTTCGGCGTGCAGCTGGGGGCAATCGGCACCACCTACGTCAAGGACTATATGATCAAATACGTTATGGCGACCATCATGCTGATCGTCGCGGTGAGCCGCTTCCTGGCCATCCCGAAGTACTTGAACGAACTGCATGTCACTGCCCTTGCCGATTCCAGTGTGGCGCTCCTGACTCAAGTCAGCTTCTTCGTCATGTGTTTTGCCCTTCTGGTCGGGGCTTCCATCATCCTGGTCAATCTGTTCAAAGCGCGCAGCCTTGAACGGACAATGCCGCTGCCGGCGCGAGGGTAAATATGTCCGAGACTGTGAAAACCATCCTGGTCGCTATCGATCCGGGTCCTGCAAGCAAATCGGCTTTCCCGCAGGCCCTGCGATTATCGGCATCCATTCGGGCAAAACTCGTCGCGATCACGGTGATTCCCCGTTATGAGGGCAACATGAACCGTTGGAAGATTGCCGATGCCGGCGAACAGATGGAGATGCCTTTCAAAAAGTGTCTGCAGGAGGCTGTCGACACGGCAGCCTCGTTCGGCCAGGCGGTGCGCACCGTGGACAGGATAGGGGATCCGGTCGAAGAGATTGTCGCCTTGGCGGAAGAAGAAGGGGCGGGGCTGCTTCTCATGGGATACCCCGCCCGTTCATATGTCGAGCGGGTGTTTCTCGGCCGCACCGTGGCCAAGGTCATCGGTCTCTCGCCCTGCGATGTGTTGCTGATCCCGGAATCCGGAGAAGTGGGCTTTGCCCGGATTCTGGTGGGAATCGATGGCTCGGGCAGTGTGGTGGAGCGGGTGGCGGCGCTTTCCCAGCGGCCCACTCTGGTGGTGAAAAAGCTGAATGGCAATGGAGTTCGCGATCAGGTCTGATTCCAGTGAGAAGAGGAATAAAAAAAGGCCAGAATGGATTGAGGAGGTGGATTATGGAAGCAAGGCTCTATTTTTCGGCATTCGTGTTGATCATGTGCGCTGTCCATTTGGTCTGGACTGGTTCTGCCCGGATACACAACCGGTGGCGGAAAAAGGTATCGCTTTCGAATGCCCGGATCGCCATTGCCGACAACAGTAACGATATTTTGCAGAAGGAGCGGGCGCCGCAGCGGAGTGACTGGTATGCCTTTTTTCACTCGGTTTCGGACATGGATTCGTTGTCGTCGGCGGCGGCCGGTGCAAGACCAGTGCCTCCCTGCAACGCCCCGAAGACAACCCGGTTTGAGCTTGGACACTCCTTGAAAACAGGGTTCTTGCAGGACCGGCAAATCATTTCGTCGGCGGTGGGAATTATCCTGGCGATCGCCTCTTTCTGGGAGACAAAGATCTGCTCCTTGCCGATTATGTCCAGGTACCCGCCTCGTTCCAAGACGCCGTATGCCTGGGATTGGAATTCGCAAAGATAGAGGCATCCCCTTTGGCTGCGCCGCCGTCGTGCTTCCTGGGCAAGCAGTTCGGCGCCGGCCACATCGATAAAATTGATACCGCAGCCGATAATCAGCACGTTGCGTTTGCGCATCAGGTTCTTGTCGATATTGTACAGGTATTCGCTCACATGATTGACCGCGCCAAAAAACAGCGGACCATCGATGCGGATGATCTTCAGATAGGGGCATTCGGTTTCCGTTTCAATGAGCGGGGGGCCGGCGGCGGTGTTCGGCACCATGTTGGCGATACGGGGATGGGCGGTGCGATTCAGGTAGAGGATCAGGGAAAGGAATACTCCGATATAAATGGCAAACTCCAGGTCCAGGAAAAGGGTGGCAAAGAAGGTGGCCAGCAGCACAGCCGTTTCTTCCCTGCTGGTTTTTATTATGGTGCGGATGTGGTGCACATCAATGAGATGATAGGCCACCATCAGGATGATGCCGCCCATGGCGGCAATGGGCAGATAGGCGGTAAGCGGGGCGACGAGCAGCAGGAGGAGGGCCAGCAGTATCGCTGAAAATACCGCGGACAGGGGGGTAAGCGCGCCTGCTTGATAGTTGATGCCGGAGCGGGTGAAAGAGCCGGAACCGGCATAGCTGGAAAAAAAGCTCCCGACAATATTGGACAGCCCCTGGCCGATGAATTCCTGGTTGCCATCGATGGGCTGGTGCGATTTGGCGGCAATGGATCTCCCTATGGACAGGGCCTCGATGAGGCCGAGCAGAGCGACGGCCAAAGCTTTAGGTGCCAGCTGGCGTATGGTGTCGAGAGAAAAGTCCGGCACCGACAGCGGCGGCAACCTGGCCGGCATTTGCCCGACGAGGCTGATGCCGTGCCCGTTGCCGTCGATCAGGAGGCAGAGCACGCTGCCGATGATCATGGCAAAGAGCATCCCCGGCCAGCGGGGAATTGTCGCGCGGAAAAAAACCGCGAATATCAAGGTGACCATGGCCACGGCAAACACATACAGGTTGACCTGATTCAGCATGCTGAAAAGATTGATCCAGACATCGATAAAGGCATGGCTCTGCGGCAGGTTGAGCCCAAGGACGTGCTTCAACTGACTCGTGGCGATCAGGATAGCAGCACCCGTGGTAAAACCGACGACAACGGAATGGGAGACGAAATTGACCAGCGTTCCCAGACGGGCCAGACCAAATGCCAGCTGATACACCCCGGCCATAAGGGTCAAGGTCAAAACGAGCCGGATATATTCTTCCGAACCCGGCTGAGCCAGGGTGCTGACGGAGCTGAACACCACGATGGAGATAGCCGTTGTCGGGCCGGATATCAAATGCAGGGAAGAGCCGAACAGCGCCGCCACGACCGGGGTGATAATGGCGGTGTAGAGGCCGTATTCCGGGGGAAGTCCGGCAATCATGGCAAAGGCTACGCCTTGGGGAAGGACGATGACCGCCCCGGTCAGCCCGGCCAAAAGATCGGCCCTTAAGGTGTCCCAGCCGATGAAATTCCACCAGCGCAGAAAAGGAAACAGCCTGCGCCACCAGGGTCTGGCTCCGGTGTGCCGAGGTTTCAAGTTATACCTGTTTGTCATGTTTTTATTATTTCACTCCGTCGAACTCGCGCCGTTGTCAGATTTCAGTCTTCGACCATAAACGGGACGATATTGACCTCAATGTTTTTCATCCCTTCGACTTTTTCCGTCAGCCGCTTGACCTTGGCGGTGATGTTTCTCTCATCGGCCAACGATCCACGGACATTGACGAACACTTCACCGCTTGCGGCATCGACCATCACCTTGGAAAAAACCTTCACCAGGGCCGCTTCAACCCGGGCAGCCAGTGCTTCGTCGGCCAGCATGCGGCAGCTCTCGGGGGTACTTGCGAAGCAGGGTTGCGCTACGGCATGGAGGATGATGGAAACCGCTTGATCGACACTCATATTGCCGATATGCAGGATCATGTCGTAGAGTTGAGCGTTCCAGGGATCCTGGCCGAAAATCTGCAGCCCCCACCGGCGCCGTTCCGCGTCGTCGTTCAGCAGCACCATGCGGGCCTCCTCGGCCGGGATGTTCTCGCGTATCATTTCCTCGCGGACCCGATCTTCGATGTCCGCGCTGATTCTGACCTTGAGAACATGCGGAAACTGCTGCAGAAAGAAATGGCTGGCCAGGCCATGGTAGACGATATTATCCCGCTGCAGATAGGTGAGGAGCGTCGCCCGGAAGAAGGCGATAAATCTCTCCTTGCCGGAGGTAAACCGGTCCAGAATGGTCGGCGCGTCGTGGATGGCCCTGATCAGCTTGAGTTCGGGAATATTGAAGTGCTCCGATGCTTCGAGAACAATCTCCCGCGAAATACATTTATAGTTGAGTGCCCGTGCCAGCTTCTCGGCTACTTCCTTGCCGCGGCTGTAGGATCCTCGTGAAATGGTGATGATGGACATGGTTGAACTCTCCGCATCATCGATTGTTGACATCGATATTGAAGAAGGGATTGATGTGGTCTTTGTTGGCGACAACCGGCTTGGCAAAAATCACATCCTTGACGTTATAGGCAGTCGTAATCATCGCGGCTGTCTTACGACGCTGATCCCCGTCGTTTTTCAGAGCACCTTCCAGGTTGCCGAGGGTGACTACGCCATCGTGGTATTCTATTGTCGCCCGTGGGGCATAGTTGACAATCTTCGCGTGAATATTGGCCAGGAGGGTGCGCTCCTGAAGTTTTTCCAACGATTCGGGAGAGGTGTTGAATCGGCCCTTTCCGATGATATCGCAAAGCACATCGACGACATCTGCTACTGTCAGCGAATTGATATGCAAGACGGCATCGTAGAGAGAGCAGTTCAAGGTGTCCATGCCATAGAGAGAAAGACTCCACCGGCGCCGCTCGTCATCGTCCTTTTTCAGCATGTACCGGGCTTCTTCCTCGGAACAGTTATCCCGCTTCATCTCTTCCTTGATCCGATCCTCCATGTTGGCAATGATCCTCACCTTCATGACATGGGAAATATCCTTGAGGAAGAAATGTCCGTTCAAACCATGATAGACGATATTATCCTTGACCATATGATTGAGAAAAGCAGCCCGGAAATAACTGATATACCGTTCCCTGCCGTGACTGAACCTTTCGAGAATCGAAGGGGCATCGTGGAGTGCTTTCACCAGCCTGATTTCCGGAATGGAAAACTCTTCACATGCCTCAAGCAAAATATCCCGGGAAACGCATTCATACCCAAGACGTTTCGCCAGGGCTTCGGCAACTTCCTTTCCTCTACTATACGATCCTCTTGAAATGGTGATAATGGCCACGGCGCTCTCCTCTTGCTTCTGTGAATAACGATTGCCTGATCCCAAGGACAGGCAGCCCGAACAAATCCTGGTTAAAAATTGTTCATATTCAATATACTATCCACCTTTCCGGTGGAAGTGAATGAGATTTTTCCAAAACATAATGAAAAACCTTAAGAGCGGATTTATGACTCTGGAAACGGCAAAGGAGTCATGGAGGAAAGGGGCCTATGCTTTTGTTGTTTTAGTCAATGCATAGCCAGGATAGAGCGGCATCTGTTATCAGTCCTCTGCCCGAGGTGGCTTTGCAGCAAAAATGGTCAACATAAGCTCGGCATCGTCAATCAGTCGGTATTCCGGGAGCCGTCCCGAAAGTTTCTTGCTTTCGGTCAAAATAATAGGGACGCCTTCGCCTCTCTTATCCATGAGGAACTTGCGATCGCCCGGAAAATTTGCAAAAGGCATGGGGCAGCGAGCGAGCAGGCTGGTCAACAGCTCGTTTCGGGCGGCTTGCCGCAACGGAAGACTCTCAATTGTCATGGTATTTGGAATCGTGCCGGGAGAAAAAATCTCAAGTCGGTCGGCAAACATATGCAGTCGCACTTTCGAGCCCTGGATTGAATAGTCCCTGTGGGCGACAGCATTAACCAGCGCCTCGAATACGGCCTGCATCGCATATTGAGGTATATCGCGCCGTGCGGGCTCTTTTACCGCATACATATTCATGTTCTTTTCAACAAACTTGTAGGCCTCGGCAATTTGCACATCCAACGGCCCTTCAATATCCCTTGCATCCAGGTCTCGACGATATCCAGTTTTTCTCAGTAATGTCCGGTTAAGTACTTGCATACAGGTTATTGGTTGAATTGTTGTC
>CAYTVF010000195.1:0-7801 GCA_964441345.1 uncultured Desulfopila sp.
AAGATTGTCCATATCCTTGCCATCACCGGCAGAGGAACAGGCCAGATTCTCGATATCAGCCGAGAAGGACTCTCCTTTGGCTGCCTGTATCCTCACAAATTTCCAGACGCATGGTCAATGGACATTCTCGATGCCAAAGGTTCGCATATCAAACAACTCCAGGTGAGGAAGATCTGGGAAAGAACTGCCGGTTACCCGGAACTTTCGGATGAATTCGATCTTGAAGTTGGGGTCGAATTCACCGGTCTCACGGCTTTGCAGGCGGACGAACTTGATTTCCTCTTCGACAATCTGGACTTCATCGAGGCGCAGGCCGCCTGCTTCCTGTAGGTTTTCTTTTTGTCCCCGCGCCTTGTGACAAACTCCACCGCCGCAACCACTCACTGCCGGCATTTAGCCAGAAAGGGCACCGGCAGTGCGGCAACCTTGCGCAGAGTATAATCGAAAGCCAGGATCGCAGTAAAACCGGTGATGACCTCCTGCCCGTCAGCTCTTCGCACCACCGCATATTCCAGAGTGGCCTTTTTGCCGGCAACTTCACCGAGCACAACCCGGACCTCCAGTTCGTCGTGCAGGAATACCTCACGTAAATATCGACAGCCGGCCTCCACCACAACCAAGCCCTTGCCCTCGCCGAGATTGGCTTCGGAAAAACCGAGATTTTCCAGAAACCGGATTCTTGCCTCATGAAAAATCAGGAGGGCCCGGTCATTGCCGAGATGACCGCCGTAATTGATGTCGGCGATAGTGACGGTGTATGGCGCAATAAATGGAGTTTTCATAAATGTTCCGATTCTAAAAGCCGTCCTGTAAACGGGCTGATTTGGTGCAGCATCTTCTTGCTGAAATCGCAAAGAGGTCCGGCTATCATACCGGGTACGAAAAAAGAAAAAAGGAAAAAACGTAACTGCTCAGGCTGGTAGACTGAAGGAACAAACATGTCGCCGCTTCGTGTGCATTTTTGCTCATACCCTTCAGCCTCAATACCTGAGCAGTTCCTTTTAGGTACTACATTGCCTGGAGATAGGGCTTCAACTTGGCCAGACTTTTTTCGCCGATGCCCTTCACTTTGGTCAGCTCATCGATGCTTTTGAAATTGCCGTTGTCCTGCCGATAAGCGAGGATTGCATCGGCGGTCGCCGGACCGATACCGGGAAGCTCGGTCAACAGAGCCTTATCGGCGGTATTGATATTGACGTTTTGGGGAATCTCCGTCTTTATTTTGGCGACCTTCTTCTTCTCATCCGGCAAAGCCTTCGGAGGTGTGGCGGTTGTCTCGGGAGCGATGGTCGCCTCCTTTTGATCGGTTGCGGCGATAACTTCGCCGGATGCGGCAAACAGGCAAAGGGTACAGGTGAAAAGAACAACCAGGAACAGATGCAAAGCTTTCATTGGATCTCCTCAAATAAGAATTTAAAAAATGGGACGTGCGCCCGCCTCCGGTTTTCAGTCGCATTTATGACCGAAAACCAATACATTGACCAACAATTACGATTTCATAATTGTTATTGCACGATACCCTCGCCTTCTTACATTTTTCCCAACTTTGCATCCCGCCGATAAATTTTTTTAAAAAACAGTACAATTAAAAAAAGGGCTCCTGCAGCATTATGCTGCAGGAGCCCCCATTTTTTCCCTCGGCGAACCGCCGCAGGAAACACCTACATGATCGGTTTCATGGCACTCATGTGGGCTCGCAGTTCCTCGCCCACCGCTTCGATAGTCGTGTAGCGGATTCCTTCATTGACATGGATCAGATCGAGGTTGTCGACCCCGTTGTCCTGCAGTTCCAAGCCCTTGCCGATCACATCGGTGTCGACGGTCTGCATGATATCCCGGAGCAGAGGGACAGCCGCATGGGCGAAGAGATAATTGCCGTATTCGGCGGTATCGGAGATAACGACGTTCATCTCGTACAGTTTCTTTCTGGCGATGGTATTGGCGATAAGCGGCACTTCATGCAGCGACTCATAGTAGGCCGATTCCTCTTTGATGCCGCAGCTCACCATGGTATCGAAGGCCAGTTCCACCCCGGCTTTGACCATGGCCACCATAAGAATACCTTTGTCGTAGTATTCCTGTTCGGTGATCTCCGCCGTGGTCGAAACCGCCTTCTCAAACGCGGACTCGCCGGTCTCTTTCCGCCATTTCAGCAGGTTGGCGTCATCGCTCGCCCAGTCCTCCATCATCGTCCTGGAGAAATGGCCGGAGGCTATGTCGTCCATATGTTTTTCAAACAGGGGCTGAAGAATATTCTTCAACTCCTCGGCGAGGATATAGGCCTTAATCTTGGCCGGATTGGCAAGCCGGTCCATCATCGCCGTGATCCCGCCCAGTTTCAGGGATTCGGTAATCACCTCCCAGCCGTACTGCACCAGTTTTGAAGCGTAGCCGGGATCGATGCCCTTCTCGACCATCTTGTCGAAACAGAGCAGGGAACCGGTTTGCAGCATGCCGCACAGGATGGTCTGCTCGCCCATGAGGTCCGATTTGACCTCGGCCACAAAGGACGATTCCAACACCCCGGCCTTGTCACCGCCGGTGGCGCAGCAATAGGCCTTGGCAATATCCCAGCCTTCCCCGTTCGGGTCGTTTTCGCCATGGACGGCAATAAGAGTGGGTACGCCGAAGCCCCGCTTGTATTCCTGACGGACCTCGGTGCCGGGCGCCTTCGGGGCCACCATGATGACCGTCAGATCCTTGCGGATCTGCATCCCCTCTTCGACGATATTGAATCCATGGGAGTAGGACAGGCAGGCCCCTTTTTTCATGAGCGGCATTACCATCGAGACGACGTTGGTGTGTTGCTTGTCCGGGGTAAGATTGATGACCAGATCGGCGGATGGAATGAGTTCCTCACAGGTACCCACCCTGAAGTCATTGTCCGTGGCATTCTTCCAGGATTGACGTTTGCCGGCGATGGCAGCCTGCCTGAGCGCGTACGCCACGTCCAGGCCGCTGTCGCGCAGGTTCAGTCCCTGGTTCAGCCCCTGGGCGCCGCAGCCGACGATGACGACCTTCTTGCCTTTGAGGTATTCTACGCCGTTGAACTCCGCGGCGTCCATAAAACGGCATTGCGAGAGTTCTTCTATCTGCCGGCGCAGCGGCAGGGTGTTAAAGTAATTTGTACCCATTTTTATCTCCTTGTATCTGGATTATTTTTGACGATTTTCCCAGCCATCCGCGATGTATCATCTGATATATTGGGAAAGTCCTGTTGCGTCAAGTGATTTGTTCGTGATATTGTATTGCATATTTTGCAATACTGTTGAAAAACAAACCAAGCAGCACGCTCTCCCCTGGATTACCCCCCATGAATATCAGAGACATCGAGCTGTTCAGACATCTGGCGACCAGCCTCCATTTCGGCCGGACCAGCCTGGAGTGCAACATCACCCCCTCCGGGCTTACCCGGACCATCCAGCGGTTGGAAAACGAGGTGGGGGAGCCGCTTTTTTTCCGCAACAACCGTGCGGTCAATCTCACTCCGGCCGGGATGGCCTTCAAGGAGTACTGCGAGGAAACCCTCAGCCGCTGGAATGTCTTTCGCAACACCTTGAAAAGCGACACCGCGCTGCGGGGCGAACTCTCCCTCTACTGCTCGGTCACCGCCATCCTCTCCATTCTGCCGCAGATCTTCGGGCGCTTCAGAAAGACCCATCCGCAGGTAATGATCCGGGTCCAGACCGGCGATGCCGCCCGCGCCCTGCACAAACTGCAGACCCGGGAGGTGGACATCGCCATCGCCGCCCTCCCCGACCGCCAGCCGGAAGGTCTCGAATTCATCGAACTGGTGCAAACCCCGTTGCTGTTCATCCTGCCGAAATTTTCCCCGGAGATTATCGCCTATCGGAGCGGGGAGATCGACTGGGAGAGGACCCCGGTTATTCTCCCGTCCGAAGGACTCAGCCGAACACGGGGCGAGAAGTGGTTTGCGGATAAAGGTATTCACCCTTATATATACTCCCAGGTTTCCGGCAATGAAGCGATCATCGCCATGGTGAGCATGGGCTGCGGGGTAGGCATCGTCCCCCGCCTGGTGCTGGAAAAGAGTAGTCTGAAAAGCGAGGTCGATATCCTCGACATCTCGCCGCAGCTGAAACCCTTTACGGTCGGGGCCTGTACCATCGCGAAAAACCGGCGCAACCCCGTCGTGCAATCCTTCTGGAACATTGTCGAACAGGAAATGACCAGAAATTTAACGGAAAAATGACAACAATACTTATCACCAACGACGACGGAATCCACAGCCCCGGCATCCAGGCTCTGCAGCAGGCCCTGGCGGAACTTGGCAACACGGTAATCATTGCCCCGGATCGGGATAATTCGGCGGTCTCCCACTCGCTCACTATGAACCGGCCGCTCAAGGTCCAAAAGCTTGCTAGAAATATCTATACGGTCGACGGCACCCCCACCGACTGCGTGGCCGTCGGCTTAAAAAAAATTCTCAGTGTCCAGCCGGATCTCCTCGTCTCCGGCATCAACGCCGGAGCCAACCTCGGCGACGATATCTGCTACTCCGGCACGGTTTCGGCGGCCATTGAAGGGACCATGTACGGAATTCCGTCGATGGCCCTGTCGGTCGGCGGCGAACCGCCCTACGATTACCGGGCGGCAATACGGATCGCCGTCTGCATGGCCCGGAAAATATTGCGCAATTCCCTGCCGGAAAACACCCTGCTCAACATCAATGTACCAAGCGGCAGGGTCTATAACAAAATCCGGGTGACCCGCCAGGGCCGACGACTCTGGGA
Organism: uncultured Desulfopila sp.; assembly: GCA_964441345.1. Classification (GTDB taxonomy): domain Bacteria; phylum Desulfobacterota; class Desulfobulbia; order Desulfobulbales; family Desulfocapsaceae; genus Desulforhopalus_A. Next base: position 4,755 of record CAYTVF010000195.1, read on the forward strand.
GAATTCGATCCATGAAACCCTCGATCCCCGCGGCAGCACCCATTACTGGATCGGCGGGGGCACCCCGGTCACCGATCCGAACGAAGACACCGATGTCCACGTCTTTGCCTCCGGCAATGTCTCGATCACGCCCATCCAGCTCGATCTCACCAACCATGCCGGCATCGTCTGCCTGAAGGAAAAATGGCTGCTGGAAGATGATGAAAACGAACCTTCGGGGAACAATAAAAAAGAGTAATCGATGATCATGGAACAACGACACAGAAAAGGCATCCTGGCCGTAGACGTCGGCCTTGCGGCCAATGCGCTGCTGGCCGTACTGAAGACCGCCGTAGGCATCGTCGGCCACAGTCCGGCCCTGCTCGCGGACGGGATCAACTCCACCTCGGATGTGGCCTACGGCATAGTGGTAAAAATCTTCCTGCGGCTCTCCAGCAAGCCCGCCGACCAGGAGCATCCCTACGGCCACGACCGGCTGGAGTCGATTGCCGCGGTGGTGGTAGGCGCCTTTGTCATCACCACCGCCATTTCCATTTTCTGGTCTTCGATCAACGGGGTGTACGATCTTCTCAGCGGCGGCAACGATTATGCCGGAGCATCGCAACTTGCCCTGTGGATCGCCCTTTTTACCGTCCTCTTGAAAATCTGGCTGTCGCTGTGGACCTTCAGGCTCGGTAAACAGACCAACAACAATGTCCTTTTGGCGCTCGCCGCCGATCACCGCAACGACATCTTCTCGGCGCTGGCCGCAACGATCGGCATCATTTTCAGCAGAATGGGGATTCTGTGGGTCGATCCCCTGGCCGGCGGCGTTGTCGCGATCATCATCCTCCTGACCGGGGTGGAAATCATCAGGGAATCGGCAGCCGACCTGATGAATACCCTGCCGGGGAAAAAGCTCACCGAAGAAATCCGCAGCAAACTGCAAGGGATGTCCGAGGTGCTCGACATCGAGGAAATCCATGGCCACAGATTCGGCCTGTATATGGTGACCAATATCACCATCGGCGTCTCGCCCGATCTCTCCGTCGCCGAGGGAGACCGGATCGCCACCCGGGTCGAGGAGATTCTCATAAGTGAAATCGACTCGATGCGGCGGGTATTTGTCCATTACCACCCGGTGCAGAGCCGCCGCAAAACCGTCACCAAATAATGGAGGGGCAATCACTGCCCCGCGGTATCCGAGAATTCGTCAACCGCCCGGCTTGCCGCCTTCCGGCCGCCAGTCATGGGCCATTCCCGGGATCCCCATGGTCTGTATGTGCAGGGCGTTTTGGCCTTCCTCGTAGGCGAGCAGTCGACCTTCCTGCCGATGGATGCGGAAGGCGAGGGAATAGGAGAGAACGCGGATCGGATAATCGCGGGGGAGCTGCAGCAGATAGGGCTGAATGGTAATAAAATCGGTCGCTCCATACTTTTGCATGATAAAACGCAGCCCACCGTTGGCCGGCCCGATATTGTAGGCCAGAAGACCAAGAAAAAGGTCGCCGTTCATCTCGGCGAGGTAGTGGCGCAAAGTGGCTGCGCCGAGGGCGGCGTTATAGCGCGGATCGGTCAGCAGACGGGCGTCTGCCGGGAAGCGCCGGTTGACCGCCTCCCTCGCCGCGGCCGGCGCCTGGGTTATCTGGAAGAGACCGTGGCCGCCGTCCGTGCTTTTGCGCGGCAGGTACGACGATTCCGTGGCGGCAAGGCCCCTCAGCAGATCGAGATCGACACCGTAGGCCGCCGCCGCTTCTTCGATCGGTTTCGCGTACTGGTCGGCCCGGCCGATCATTATCTCCAACTGGCCGGAGTCCAGGCGACGATAGGCGGCATAGACCTGATGGGCGAGGGTGACGCGTCCCGCCTCCTCCTTGCCGCCGACCAGGGTGCGATAATAGCCGAAGGCACGGGTGAAATGGGCCGGCGGAATAAAAAAACCGGCCAGCAGCGCAAGCCCCACCACAATGGCCGGCGGATAGAGGGGGGAATGGCGGAGCAGCCACCTGCGGAGCATATTCCAGCCAATCAGCAGCAGAGTGGCGAGAACGATGCATGCGAAGATCCCGCCGGCAAACGGCAGGAGGCTGCCCACCATATCGGTGCCGGAAAACCTGTTGGCGAAATGGCCGAGCAGCACAATGACGGCGGCCATGCCGATAACGCTCATACCCAGCCATTCCAGACCTGCCAGGCAAAAAAACCGCAGCAGGTTTTTGCTTTTCGGCGGCTTTTTCCTGGTCTTGCCGCCGTTGCGTTTTCTCGGCCCGGAGCTGGGAGCCGTCGAGCGTTTGGGATCACGCCTTTTTATTTTCGGTGGCGGCAGCGGTGATGAAAGTGGCTGGGTCATTCGCTGAATAGAGAGCAATATCACCTGAAGACGTTGAAGTAAAGCATCCATGGCAAGCAAACCATCGGCGGCCGGCAGTCCGGGTATTTCCGGGATCGGGCTTCTGCCGCAGCAAACCACTGCAACCTTATTCGACGATGGCTCGATGGTCAATTACAATCTCTTCCGTGCGCATCGATGCGGGAAATCATGCAACCTTCCATGAGTTCATGGGAGTTTCCGCAACAATATGGTATGTTAGGAACATGCTCACCGTTTTTTGCTTTCATTTCATGTTCTGACAATTGGTGACTACCGCCAGCGCAAAAGGAATCGATATGGGAATCCACAATCTGGACAAGCTCTTTCGCCCTGCTTCAATCGCCGTGGTCGGTGCCAGTGAGAAGCCGGGCCGCATCGGCACGGCCCTGATGCACAACCTTCTCCATGGGCAATTCAAGGGTCAGCTGTTTCCGGTCAACCCCAATTACACCACGGTGATGGGGCTGCCGGCCGCACCCTCGGTCCGCGGTCTCGATGCCCGCATCGACCTCGCGGTCGTGGCGGTGCCGATCAACCTGGCCCCGGAGGTGATCGCCCAGTGCGCGGCAGCCGAAATCAAGGCGGCGATAATCATCTCCGCCGGCGGCAAGGAGATCGGCGAGGCGGGCCGGGATGTCGAAAAGCGCATCCAGGAAGCCGCGGCCGGGCGGATTCGCATCGTCGGGCCGAACTGCCT